>JBLIDI010000048.1:0-18959 GCA_047634075.1 Akkermansiaceae bacterium | reverse complement strand
TCATCCGCGATGAAGTCATCATTCGTCTTGATTTCCAAGCGACCCCTACAGGGTCCAACTAAGGTTACCCCTTGATCAAAAGTTTAAGACTTTGCGCGATGGCCGGAGATGATTTCCCCGGCCATCGCTTTGTCCGGCCTCCTCACCGAGGTTCCGGAAAGAAAAATGGCATAAGGGTGGCCGTTCTTATTTCTAAAATTGACGAGACCATTCCTTAGCCGTGCATTCCTTCTCGATTCGTCTTGATTCAAGGGGCTGCTCCACCTGAAAACGGCGCAAAACTAAAAGTGCAACTTTCGGCTACCGTTCTCTCGCGGCGCTCTCGGATGAGAACGAGAATTGCTTAAAATGCCTTGGGGAAAGAATCTCGTCTGATTGCCACGTCGTTCCTTACCGTCACCCGCCGAGATCGTGACTTTCCTTAAAAAACTCAAAACCGAAAATAATGAAGAAAGCCTTCCTTATCTGGGCTTACCGTAAAACTGTACTGGCCTCTTTGCCACTCCGCAGGAATAAGGGGGCGTGCCTGACATTCTTGTTATTGGAGGCGGCCCGGCTGGATTACGGGCTGCCGAAGTTGCCTCCGCTGCCGGAGCCAAAGTCACTCTCTGTGACCAAAAGCGCTCGGTGGGGCGGAAGTTTCTCGTGGCGGGAAAAGGCGGACTTAATCTGACCCACTCCGAGGAGCTCGATAGTTTTATGACCCGTTATCGGGGGCCGGATCAACCCGATGATTTTTGGTCCCGTGCCCTTACCGGTTTTGACAACAAGGCGATCCGGGCCTGGGCGGCCCGACTGGATGTCGGGACCTTCGTGCAAAAGTCCGGGCGCGTTTATCCCAAGGCTCTTAAAGCCGCTCCGCTTCTGAGGCGTTGGGTGGAGCAACTCCGCTCACAAGGGGTGGAATTTTTGATGAGCCATCGTCTCACCTCACTCGCCGGTGGAGAGGCAAAATTCGAGACCTCCGAGGGCGAGATCGTCATGCAAGCTGATGCCATCATTCTTGCGATGGGTGGCGGTTCCTGGCCTCAAACCGGGTCCGATGGATCATGGGTGGCGACTCTTGCCGAGGCCGGCGTCAAGGTGGCTCCGCTTTGTTCCGCAAACTGCGGATGGGAAATCGACTGGCCGGAAGACCTGCGGCCGCAAATCGAAGCGCAACCGCTCAAGAATCTCGTCGCATCCGTCGGCGCGGAGTTGGCACCAGGTGAAATCATGCTCACGCGATACGGGATGGAAGGCGGCCCGCTTTATGCCTTGGGCCCGGCACTCCGCGAAATGCCCCGCGCTACCGTGACCCTCGACTTCAAACCCACCTTCACGGTCTCGCAACTGATCGCGAAGATGGAATCGGCGAAAAGGAACTTTCTCGCCGAGTCACAGTATCGCTGGAAGCTCAGCGAGCCCATGCGGCTTATGCTGGCGCACTTTCACGGGCCATTCGATTCTGCGGCCCAACTCGCGGAATGTGCCAAGGCCTGCCGTGTGCCTCTCACCAAACCGCGTCCGCTGGAGGAAGCTATTTCTTCCGCTGGGGGTGTTTCCTGGAATGCGGTCGATGATCAACTCATGCTCAAAGAGCTCCCTGGCATCTTCGTGGCAGGTGAAATGATCGATTGGGAAGCCCCCACGGGGGGCTATCTTTTACAAGGGTGCTTCGCGAGTGGGACGATGGCGGCCGAGGCGGCCTTGGATTATTGATAATTAACCTTTGATCGAAAGGCTGTTATCATAAAAGAACTTAAACTCGTGATCTGAAAGATCAAAATAGCGATTGATAATCGAAAGCTTATGGAAAGTTTTGGTAATTTCCTTCCATGAAAAAATTGAACTTAATGTTGGTTGTTCTACTTCTCTGCTGTCTCCTATCTCTGCAGGCCCGTGAAATTCTTGTGAAATACGGGAGTAACTGGAACTATCATGCTGGCGAGGAAAAGTTCGACCCAACGTGGAAAGACCCTGATTTTTATGAAGAATCCTGGGAGAATGGCGCTGCACCATTTGTGTATGGTCATTATCGGGGAAATACCATAATTCGTCATAATCAAAGATCTCGACCGATCACAACTTACTACCGCACGACCTTCAATTTAGAAGATCCGGCTGACTGGGAGTTCTTTCAAGTTCAAACACGAGCCGATGATGGCGCGGTCTTTTACCTCAACGGGCATGAGGTGCATCGTGAAAATATGCCGAGGGGGTTCATTGATCATCATTCGTATGCGCCACTTACAGTGCGGGAGAGCTCTTGTTTACGATCATGACCCTCCGACCGACTGGCCACACCATCAGGTGTCCGGGCACGTTCTCAACCGAAAGCTTCCCGACCCCCAGGATGCTATGAAGTTTTGGGTCGAGACGGATCGTAGCGGCAAGTCCCTGCAAGACTTGGAGGAATGAGTATGTCCATGAGCGCCTTGAGACCAACACCTACAATTGGCCGCACGAGACTTATGTCCTCCCCCGAATTAAGGAAGAGGGTGGAATCTGGGTCGATCAGGCCTACTACACTGTTCAAGTTGCCAAAGAGCATGGCATTCCTGCCATGATGGTGTGCCGAGCTGGCAACAATGGAAACCATGCCTGGGTCGGATTCCTTGATAATCGTGGGCGATGGGATTTCACGGTGGGACGATATGAAGAATCGAAATTCGTGACGGGGATTACCTTCGATCCACAGACTTGGGAACCACCTACCGACCATCAACTTGCCATGATGAGTGAGCGTTTTCGCATCAATCCCAAGTTTCGCATCTCGCGTGTGCACACTGTGTTCTCAGGCGAGTATCTCCGCAGAAAATAATTTGCGGAAGCGATGAAAGCTGCCGAAGAAGCGATGAAGGCGGAAGGACGAAACTACTCCGCTTGGGAAGCTCTGATTGCTGCTAAGAAGGGGGCGGATACTCCGGTAACGGAGATGGATGAAATTTTTAAAAACGGCGCGAAATCTTTCTCCCGGTATGCTGATCTTGAGGATGTTTTCATGAGGCACCTGTGTGGTAGCTACGATGCCCTCACCAATCCCTTCCTTGAGCATTTCGTGGGAGAGGGCCGGAAGGACCTCGCCAAGACCGCCTTGGAATACACCGAGCGCCGCATGGACGTGGAAGAAGACAGCCAGCTTGAGGCTGCGCTCTTCAAATGGTAGCAGCGGGTCGCAGGGTAATCTGCCTTTTTGACCTTTGCGGCGATCACGAATCGGAGAGATCTGGCGACGGTTTTTGCAGGGGCTGTGAGGGTCGTTTATGAGGTCTCTTCTCTGAAGACAGGCCGGCGCTAAAAGGAACTCCCGCCGGGGCGGGAGGACTCTCTTTCCCGGGTGCGATGACGCGGGAAGAATGATGACGAGGGCCAAAGATCTCAACCGTAATCTTAATTCAACTTCTTAATACGAAGCTTGCGGAAGGAGATGAGGCTGCCGGGATCGTGGCCCTGAAGGGCGATCGTTCCTTCGCTGAGACGCTTTGTTTTCTCGGCGTGGTCAGCAGGTTCGGCATATTCGTTGGTGACTTTCCCGTTGATGGTAATCGTGACCTTCTTGCCTTCGACTTTGATGTGGTAGGTAAACCATTCGTCGTCCTTATGGCCGGGTTCTTTGACGTCCTGGAAGCTGTAAATGCTGCCGGTTTTGCGCCAATCGCCGTGGCTGGCATTGACTTGGCATTCGTAGCCTTGTGAGGGCCAGCCTTTATCCTGGAACTTGGTGTGGATGAAGATTCCGGCATTGGCTTTTTGGGCGGTTTTTACTTCGCACTCGAATTCGAAATTCTTGAATTTGGCATTGCCGTCCTCACCGTAAAAGAGGTGGGCGCGGGGCCCTTCGACCTTGATCGCTCCATTTTCGACAGAGAAGGTGGCGGGATTTTCAGAGTTGACCTTCCAGCCCTTGAGCGTTTTACCGTCGAACATTTCGACCCACTCTCCGGCGAAGGAGAGAGAAGCGGTGGCGGCGAGGATGAGTGCGAGTCTTTTCATATTTGAGGGAAATTCTTGTGAGGTTTATTCAATCTTTCGGATCCTTGCGAGAGTCAATCAATCTTTCGTAGCCCGGCGAGGAATGCCGTGACGTTCCGCGACGAGGTGGCAGCTTCAATATCCAGAATTCCGTTCACGAGTGCTGCTTCCTTGATTTTTTTCTAAGGATGATTCTCCTGGGGTGTCCTCTGAGTGATGAATTCGAATTCTACGCAGACAGCAGTAATTTTGGTCACCGGACTGGTGGCCCTTGTGACCTCTACCGGATGGGGGGCCAAAGCTCCGATGTCGCAGGAGGCCCGAATGAAAAAAGCGGAACATGTCGTCTCCGGGACGGTGGTGGCGTTGGTCTCCAAGTTTCACCAATCGACGGTTGAGAAAGGACCTGGTCTGGGCACGACTCGCGTCACGCTTGGGGTGTTGGTCGATGCGGTGGGAAAGGGCGAGGTGATCAAGCGACAGACAAAGATCGAGGTGAAGGCCTGGCGGCGATCTACCAAGATCCCGTCGTTACAGGGTCAGGATTGGACTCCCAAGAAAGGTGACCGGATCACTCTCTACCTCACCGGCGGGGATGGAAAAGCCTATGAGCCGCTCCTGCCAAATGGCATGGAATTAACGAAGGCACCGGTGAACCCCAAAATCTTGGAGTTCAAGAAAGGGACAAAGCAGGAGGTCTTTCAGGGGATGCTGGGCTTCCGCGATACGCAAGTGTTCTACCAGGTCGCGGACCAAGGCGTGATTCTGACTCTTTCGATTGGGAACAAGGATAAGAGCTTTCCCGTCACCGCTAAGCTTTATCACTTTAAGGATTCGACGACCGATAAGGATCTTAAGAAGTGGATCAACAATCAGCATTCGGACGGGCTTAACGCGGACGCTCCAAAGCCCGTAGCGATGACCGAGCTACCGAAGGACTCATGCAAAGTGACTTCCTCAAAACTTCTGGAGGCCAAGGAAGGGCGGCCTGGGAGTGGAGTCTTTGAGGAATACGAGGTTGTCATTTCGATGAAGGCCGTTGCGCTTGAAGACGGCCTTAAGATCTCGGCATACACCGATAAGACAAAGGTCTATCTCAAAAAGAAGTAAGAAGGCGGGGCGATCAAAGACCCTTCCTATCGGTTCCGATTGACTCTGGTCACATCTGGCAGAATTACGCCTCTTGGGCCTTCCGCATATCATCCCGTTCACGCTACGGTCTCCGGATCCAGCGGATTGATCACCCCAGCCCCTTTGCTCCCATCGAGACATCCAGATAGATCGCCACCGACGTAAGATCCTCATGCCCCAGCATCTCCTGAACAACACCGAAGGCTTGCAGGTGTTTTGGACAGGAGCGAATGCGACGTGCCCCGCAGGGGGTGAGGGCGCTGTCTGAGCCCCCGAGTCAATAACGCAAGGCATGGCTCGTCACCCGCTTCTCAATCCCCAAGTCCAATCGCGTAGGGTAGCGCCTTTTACGCGATCAGGGTCTCCCGAAAGGTCTTTGACGGAGACAGTGGCGAAGCCATTTCGCCTTCTGGCGATCCCTGTCTTGGATGATGAAATCATGCCGCAAGCGGTGAAAATGATCCTTGAGAAGATCTGGGAAGAAGACTTCCACGAAGAAAGTGTGGGGTGTCGACCCGGTCGGGGCGCTCGCCAGTCCACCTTGGACCTGCGCGAAACCCTGAACGACGGCACCTACCGCTCGATCGTAGAAGCCGACATCTGATCTTTCTTTGATGACATAGATCACTTTTGGCTCTTGCGTAGGTTAGAAGAACAGATCGCGGATCGTCGTCTCATCAGACTGATCGTAAAGTGGCTCAAAGCCGGAGTGATGGTTGCGGTCGTGTCGAATTTCACAGAAGAACGGTGTAATTTCGGCAGCACCTCAGAGGCAAACGTAGTCGAAAGTTACAGAGGCTTTCGGAAAACGTCAGGCTTGCCGAATCGTGTAAACAAACCGAAATTTTGCGATGGCCCGATACGCCAGCAGACACGACCGCGACCATTCAGTCATGCGTGCGTCTTGATGTATTCCTGCGTCGGTTCTTACTTTTTTCCGCCTTGGCGAGAACATCCGTGAGTGCCACGGCCTTGCCTTCTTGGCGTTTGCTTTCATCGGCCGCTTCCATGAAGGCGAAGAGCTCGATGGTCTCGGCGGCTGAAACCGGCGGCTTCTTTGTTTCGAAGAATTTCACGACCTCGACCACGAGAGGGGCATAGCCCTCATAGGATCCGACGGCCACTTCTTCACCCTTGGCATTGCGGGCAATGCCGGAGTAGCCCTTGCCTTCGCGGAAGATGCCGATTCTGCCATTTCCCCAGTTTCCCTCGACTTCGATCAAGCCCTCGGAGGTTGTTCGGCGGGCGACAGATTGGCATCCGGTTCCCATCACGGTGAAGAGAGATTCGCATCCGTGGACGCCATACCAATAGAGATCAGGGTGGTGGGGCTCGATCTCGGCAGGGCTGGAACAGAGGGCGTAGGTTACTTCGCCCATTGAGCCCGCGCGAACGGCCTGGGTGCTTTTGCCGTAGCGAAGCGATGACGATGAGAAAATGGGAACGCCCGCCTCTTGGGCAAGACGATAGATCTCGAGAGTATCACTCAAGTTCCCGGCAACGGGTTTGTCGAGGAACAGAGGAAGTCCCGCCGCGATGACGGGTCTCGCTTGGGCGAGATGGGGGCGGCCGTCGACGCTTTCGATCATGATCGCATCAACTTTGGTGCAGAGGTCCTCAATGGTCTCACAAATTTCTACGCCATAGTCTTCTGTTAGGGTTTTGGTGTATCCCTCGACTCTTGAAATACTTGATTCAATATCGGCGCTGCCGCCCTTAAAGGCCGCGACCACTTTGGCTCCCTTGACGTGATCCTTGCTCGTGGCGTCATTGAGAACCTTGGTGAAGGCGGTGACATGAGAGGTGTCGAGACCGATCAAGCCGATACGGATGGGGTCCTTGGCGGCGAGAGATGAGAGTCCTAAGAGGGTGCAACAGAGGGTGATAATTTTTTTCATTTCGTCATTTGGTGATAGGTTGGGAGAGTCGGAGATAAGCGAAGAGATCTCGAAGCGCGGTGTCATCGAGTCCGTTTAGGAGACCCGCGGGCATGAGGCTTCGGCCGGCCGGTTTGAGAGTTTTGATGTGTTTGCGTGGAATGGTGAGGTCGGCACCGTCGAAGCCTCGCAAGACAATGCTATTGGTATCTTCATCAGAAAGGAAGCCGCTCAGGATCCGAGTGTCGGTGGTGGTCACGACGACATTTTCATAGCCTTCACGAATCTCCGCGTTTGGTTCGAGGATACTGATCAGCATGGTGCCGAGGTCGTCCCGTTGGTAGCGGGTCAGATCCGGGCCGACGTCTCCCCCTTTGAAGAAGAGCTTGTGACAGCTTGCGCAGCGGGCGGTGAAGATGGGCTCGCCTAGGTAGGGGTCTCCGGGTCGGTCGGAAAGGATCTTTCGCAAGGCCTCGGCCCGGAGGGAAGGGGTCGGTTTTTCGGTGTCGGGAAAGTGTTTGAGAAGGAGAGATTTGGTTTCGCTGTCCTCATGGAGCGCGAGACGGGAGAGGAGGTCTTGGTCAAAGTGGCCGGCCGGGACTTTTTCAGGAGCCACGTTTTCGAGGAGAGCTGCCGCCCAGACCGGCCGGGAGGCGAGGAGGTTTAGAGTGGTGGCTTGGAGGCCCGCAGAAAGCGCGGGGTAGGAAGTCACCAAGGTCTTTCCAATCGCTTTGTTGTCGTAGATTTGCAGGGCGATAATGGCGGCACGACTCAGTTCGGAATTGTCTGTCGAGGTCGCGAGGTCGAGGAGCTTTTTTGAGACCTCGGCTTCGCCTTGATAGCTGCCGAAAGCCCGGATCGCCGCGAGCCGATCGGCAGGAGGGGCTTTGGGATTGGAAAGCAGTGCGGTCCCTTCCGCCAGAGCGCGGGAGTCGCCCCCGCGAATGCGCATGGAGAGGGAAGATTGATCGAGCTTGGTCGTCAGCTCGTCCGGAAGGAGTGGGACCGTTCTTCCTTCGAATGCTTTTTCAAAGCCTGTCATGAGAGCGGTGCGACCGACGGCATCCGGAGCGAGTTCGAGGAGGCGGGCGCATTTCAGGAAATCGCGTCGTGATCCGGCTTCCGCAAAGCGTCGCATCAGGCGGGGGGCAATGTGATCCAGGAAGAAGGGGGAGGACCAAATTTTGGGATCCTCGAAAGTCGCCAAGACGGCTTCCGAATTCTGCGCGCAGTGAGCTTCCGCGACATGCCAGGCCATGAGCGGAATGAAGGGATCCTCAAGGTGATCGGGTCGGGAGATGATTTGCCGGGCAAGAGCGAGGCCTTGTTGATGCCCAAGGCGCCCCGCCGTGGAGAGGATCTGGCACTGGACCTCGGCATTCGTTTCTTGATGGGCGAGGACTTTGATTTGGTTGAACAATTGCGGCTCAAGTTTGCCGTCATCACCGGAGAGCCTGATGAGCCACGCCCGCACCATGGGGGACGGGTGATCAAGATATAGGCGGGCAGCGTCGAGATGAAGACTGCCCATCTGATGGAGCACCCAAAGAGCTTCCAAAGCAGGGTGGGGCTTCCTTTGTTCAAGGAGGGCCTCCAATTGCGGGACGATGGTGAGATCGGCTCGCTGGGCCAGCAAACGAACGGCCGTTTGCCGGTGCCAAAGGTTGTCATGTCCGAGAATTTCTATCAATTCCAAGGAGGTCTTGTTTTCCAAATTTCGGTCTTTGATGAGCGAAGCGTCTTTTCCCCGGAGTCGATAGATGCGCCCGCTGTCGGGATCGATCTGGCCTTGGTAGTTTTGTCCGTGCGCGATGTATTGCTCCCGGAAATCGGAGAAGATCACTCCTCCGCAGGGGGCGTTGGCGAGATAGACCGGTCGGAAGGTGAGGTCATCGCTGCGGAGAGGGAAGCCGGTGTCAGAGGTTTTGAAAGTGCTGCCCAGCGCGCTTCGGTTTGAGGCCACAAGATAGTGATGCAGGGGATCGACACTCAGAAGCTGTCCCTGGAGGCGGGCGGGTAGGGCGGTGGCATCAACGCAGACACCCAAGTGGGAAAAGCGTGAGATGGGGTTGGTGGTCGCCATCATCGAGAGCTCACCGAATGAGAAGGGATTGGGGGGCGGACCGAACTTTCCGGGGTTCTTTCCCTGCTTCAGGTATTGTCCGTTTTGCACAAAGTGAAAGCCCCGGGTATTGCTGCCATTGTGACCGCTGAAAAGTCGTCCTTCGGCATCGAAGCTTAGGCCGAAGGTGTTGCCACCGCCGTCGGCGAAGACTTCGAATTCTCGGCTACGGGGATGGTAACGCCAAACGATGGGGCCTTCATTGTAGATCGCCGGATCATCGAAACCGGGTCGGGTGACACGGCTGGTGGTGGTGCTGCCCTGACCTCCGTAGAGCCAGCCATCGGGGCCCCAGGCAAGACCATTGGCCACGCTATGGGTATCCTCGAGCCCAAAACCGGCGAGTCGGATTTCGGGATCTCCTTCGGGAATGTCGTCGTCGTCCTGATCACGATAAAAGAGGAGATAGGGAGTGTGCATCACCCAGAGGCCGCCCCAACCACGGACGACTGAGTTCGCCATGTTCAGGCCCTCGAGGACATTTTTGCTCGTTTCATAGGTGCCATCGCCATCGAGATCTTCGTGCACGCTGATGATGTCGGCTCCGCGGTCATGATGGGGTGGGGCCGGAGGGATGCGATCATACTTTGAGCGATAGTATTGGTCGCGTCCAATCATCGTGAGACCGGCGGGGTAGGGATACTGGCGATAGTGTGCGACCCACATGCGGCCCCGGGTGTCGAAACTGAAATGGGTCGGTTGGGCGATTTGTGGTTCGCTGAGCAAGGCCTCGACGGCGAGGTCATCGTCGGTCTGCAACAAGGCGAGGTCTTCTCCGGGAGGGACTTGACGACCATGGATGGGATTCATCGTAGGTGCCAGAGGGCGGCTTGAGAGCTTGAATTGATGGGCGGGATAAGCAGCGCATGCCGGCTTCTTTTGAAGGGCCTCGAGTTCGGCGACGGAAGGTTTCGTGCTCGCGAATTCCCACTCCTGATCCAGGATCAGTTCGTGAAAGTAATCGATCAGCACGGGAGCTGAAGTGAATCCTGGACCGGCCGTTTTAGGGTCGATCCGGATGACGAGAGCGTTAAAGTGATTCTTCTCGAGAACGTTTTTGGGGATCTTGAAGCGTTGTTCTTTCCCCAAGGGAATCCCGACAGATGTGACGATGCTTTGACCGTTTAGAAATATTTCAAAGCGACCGGGAAGGTCGGAGACGGCGAGGACCGTGGAACTCCGCCAGAGATCACGTTCGCCCCCTTCCGGGGTGACAAGGCGATCTGGGACCTGAAGAAAACAGCGCAGCCAGAGATTTTGAGAATCCGGGATGGTCTTGGTTGGAATGGGGGTGCGAGTCCATTCGGATCCACCAGCATCCGTCAAAGAAAGTAGAATAAAGCAAGCTGCGGCAAAGAGAATGCGAATCATTCCACCATCATCGCAATTGATATCAAGGAGAGAAGGAAATTCCTTGCCGATCGGGATCTCAGTCATCTCTTTGGTGAGAAGGAGGACCGTTTCTGCGAGAGTGAAGCGGTCTAGATCCCGGCGGGCTTCCAGAGTTTCGAGTATTCTCTTTGCCAGAGCTTCCCGGGTGCATCGGTGCTCCTGACTTGAATGCTCTCCCGGTAGGAAATATTGCCGAGGTGGCACAGCATGGTGCTCTTCTGGGCATCGGCGATTTCGGCGTTGAGCGCTTCGTCCTTGCGGATGGCATTGACGAAATTTTGGAAGTGGGGGACGTCGCTGAGGCCGGGTATATTCTCTTCGACGAGCTTTCCGGCGTTATCGTGGATGCGGTATCCGCCGCTGTCGAATGACATGGCGCCACCATCGCCATAGATGCTCACGAAGGAGTGTTTTTCGTGTTTGCGTTGCAGGCAGCTGCTGCCGTGCCAGCTCATCCCGACTTTTCCAAAGTCGTAGGTTGCGTCGGCGGTGTCGGGTGTCTCCTGGTCGTCGTCGAAATGGTAGCGCCCGCCAGTGTAGCTGGTGAGGATTGGTAAATCGACTCCGAGTGCCCAGCGGGCGATATCGAGGGCATGCACGCCATTGTTGGCGAGTTCGCCGCCGCCGTAGCGCCAGTGCCAATGCCAGTTGTAGTGAATGAGATTTTCCTTATAGGGTCGGGCGGGGACGGGCCCTTGCCAGAGGTCGTAATCGAGGTGTGCCGGGACGGCGGCGAGTTTGCCCTTTCCTATCGAAGTCCGCTTGTTGTCGTACCAACAGCGCGCGTAGCGGAGTTCACCGATGGCGCCGGCTTTGAGTTTTTCAATCCCTTCGCGGAAACCCGGAGCGCTGCGGCGTTGGTTTCCCATCTGCACTTTGCGCCCGGTGCGTTGCGCGACCGCAACCATGAGTTCTGCTTCGCGCGCGTTGTGGCTGCCGGGCTTTTCAACGTAAACATGCTTGCCGGCTTCGCAGGCGAGAATGGTGGCGGGGGCGTGCCAGAAATTGGGCGCGGCGATGGAGAGGATATCGATGTCCTTATCTTCGAGGATACGACGAAAGTCGGTGACCGCTTTCGGTGCCTTGCCGTTCTGGCGATCGGCCGCGAACTTGGCCCCGGCAGCGAGGCGGTTTTGGTCCACATCACAGACGTAGGCGATCTCGACACCCGCGAGTTGGGCGAAGTTGCTGATGTGGGCCTTGCCACGGCTGAGGCCCATGACACCGACGCGGAGTTTCTGACCGGGTTTGGTTTCGGCGCGGGCACCCGTTACGAGGGTGGCGGCAGCGGCAGTGCGAACGAAGTGTCGACGAGTTTGCATTTGGAAACGCTAGACATCTTAACTTCTCCTTGCGAGCTTTAGGATGAAATTAGCCCCCGTGACCCGTGAAGGGGATCGCGCGGATCGTCGGAGATCCTCAACAAAATTTCACACTGACCCAAAAAGGTGGAGTTTTGGGAAGCGTGGCCTACGTGGCACCCGAGCAACATGAAAGCCCCCGCGATGTCGATCACCGGGCCGACATTTATAGCCTGGGAGTTGTGATTTACGAGATACTCACGGGCGAACTGCCGTTGGGACGTTTTCCAAATCCCAGTAGTCGGGCCGAGGTCAATGGCTTGGTTGATGAGATCGTTCTGCGGACCCTGGAGAAGGAAAGAGAACTGCGTCAGTAATCAGTAAGAGATCCTTTCAGGAGCCGTAAAAAATTGGAAAGGGAGAAGGCGGGATGTCGCGTTTCGTGATGGGACGGATCGCGCTGTTTTTGGGAGATGGAGTTTTCAGTGGGTTGGGAGTTTCGGTGGAGAGTCCTTTTGTGATCGCCATTGGTGGGGCGATTTGCGCGGTGGGCTTTCTCGGATGTCTTTGGTCGCTGTGGCAGATGAAGATCGGTGCGCGGAGCACAAAGGGACGGGCTGTCTTGATTGCCATCGCGGTGATTCCAATGTGTGCCGGAGTGATGGCATTGGCCTTTGATAATTGCCCTCGTGCCAGAGGAGGATTGCTTTTTGGTTGTAGTTTGCTGTTGGTCCTTGTCACGATTCTCTTATGGTTAGCGATGTTTCTGGGACGGCCTTTGAGTCCGTCGATATCCCGTCGCCAATTGTTGGGAAAATTGAGTTTTGTTGTGGGTGCGTGTGCGCTTGTCGGCGGTGGTTTTTTGGCAAAACGGGTCGATAGAAGATGGCCTTTCGTTGGGAATAAATCGTTCGTGGTGATTCAATATAAATCATGGAGATCGCCTTCAGTTTCCAAGCTTGAGGAACTGTCTTTGAAAGCAGCCGGGGACTACTCCGACGACTACGCGATCAAGGTCTTCCCAAATGCGGTAAAAGTCACCGCATGTTGTCGAGACAGCGAGGAACCTGATGAAGACAGCGTGGCCCCCGGCCGTCAAATCTGGGACGGCATATCGAGTGGACAACACCTCAGGGCATTCTATGAGCGCTTCCACACTCTGCTGCCTGCAGACACCCTTCCATATTTTGCCTTCAATCCAGTGACGCCCATTTTCGGACGAAAAGAGGCATCGCAACTTCGAAAATTACCGATGTTTTTGATCGTCGCCGGGTCGTTTCTGATCGTGCTGGCGGGTGGTTTGGATTTCTGACGGCTCTTCCTGTTTGGAAGGGAGAGGGCGGTGCGCCGCGCTTCGTCGATGGTCCACCTTTACCTCTCTTTTGGTATGAAGAAATGCCCCCTGCGGATTCTAGCACTCCGGAGAAAGCGGTGATGTCTTTCTATGATGCCGCGAGTCAGGGCGAGACCGAAGTCATGAAGCACGGTGCCTCCCGAGCCTTGCGCCAAATCCTTGATGAGCACAATGAGTGGGGCGAGTTATCTCGACGCCCCGGACGTCAAGTCGCTCGTTCCCATGAGATGGACCGGGATCATGGGATGTTCAGAGTGAAAGTTTGGAGTCACACGGGTTCGGGCTATCTTTATGTCGTGAAAGAGGAAGGCGAGTGGAAGGTTGATGACCTCACCTACCTCACGGATACTCGTAATCGGACCGGGCCATTTTCCCAAAGTACTTCTCCCGCATTTGCTCTCAGAGAGCTCTTGGAGGCGGCTAAAAACGGAGAGGTTGAGAAGCTTCGTGCGAGGCTTTCGGACGCATTCCTTGCGGAAAGCGAAGACGAGGGGAGTGGTCGTCTGAGCGTTGGAGATTTTGGCAAAGTGAAGTTTGTCGAAGTCTCCGAATTGCGTGATAATGAAGCCAAAATTTCGGTGGAGACCATCGCCGGTCCCAAGCGCAAACTGACCTTCACGATGATTCAAGAAGACGGACAATGGAAACTCTCTCAAGATGGATTCTAGATTTCAACCCACCCGCTGGACTCTCGTTCGGAATGCCAAAGGGAGAGGTGTGGAAGCGGAGGGAGCCTTGGCGGAATTGTGTGACGCTTACGATGGCCCGGTGCTGGCGTTCTTGCGCCGTGAAGAACGAAGGGAGGACGCGAGGCGGCTTACACCTTTTTTGAATCGGTTCTCACGAAGGGACTGGGGAATCCCAATCCGGAGAGGGGGAGTTTCCGGAGTTTCCTGCTCAGAGCTTTGAAAAACTTCCTCACCAAATCACGGGGGGCCTCGAATGGTCGCAACTGGAAGTGGCTGAGGAGCTCGAGATGACTGTGGCGGCGGTGAAGGTCGCAATTTATCGACTCAGGGAACGCTTTCATGCCGCCATCCGGGCCGAGGTCGCTGCGACCGTTTTTGATCCCGCCGACCTTGGCGATGAATTTCGACATCTCATCGAAATTGTCTCGAGAGGTGAGGATGGGAGTTGAAGTTTTTTGAAACGAGGTGATGTCCCTCTCCTCCATTTTCAGGGCGGCCTTATCGCTGGGAATTTGGAGGTCAGTCTTATCGCGTTTGTTTCCCCGCCGATATTTTCAGAAGGAATCGGTCATCGATAGGGACGACTTATTTGTGGGCTCCTCTCAATCGTTGACACGCCGCAGCGCGATCCCTGACAGAACGGTCTCACCCGCCTCAGGACGAAGATCGATCCGAAGTTTTCCATCATCACCGACCGTCACAGAGGCAACTTCCAGCACAAATCCTTTCCGAACACCCCCGGCCATCTTCACGACATCTAGGCTGCCTGCGACCTTCTCTCGATTGACGTCGACCGCAAACACCGACGATCCATCTTGCCTCTCGGGCTCACAAAAAACGAGACGCACTCGATAGCTCCCCGGTTTGATTCCCCCGAGACTCGCGGAACGGATTCCCCGCACCCCTGAACCGGCAACCCAAGGCCAGCCCTCTCCATCTTCCAGGAAAAGCGAATGCCGATAAAACGTTTCCAGGTCTGCTAAGGGAGGCTCGGTCACGAGATCGATCTCGGGAGACGGTCCACCCATGTCCGGTTGGTCGAGCCACATCGTGCCGTCCTCGGTCACCCGGTCACCCGGCGCGCCAAGGTTGATTCCAAGCACTTGGATTTTGCCACGCGTCTGCTCGACCGCGACCTTTCCCCACGAAGCCCACTGCTCGAACTCAGGAGGCATACTCACCAGCGCCACCGCCATCGGCAAGGGGTAGCTACAGGTGCAGCCATCGTAAAAGTAAGGGAGATTCAGCAGCCCGTTCGCCGGAATGACGCTGTTGGTGCAACCAGAGCGTGGCCCGCTGATATTGATGGTGCCACTTTCGATCTGCTTGTCGTAGAAGGCCGGCGTTCCCGATCGCATCGTGTAGAGCAAGCCGTAGTCCAACCCGCCGTCACATCCATAGCTCTTCGGAAAAACCCGCGGCTCGGTTTCCAAGGTCATCGGGTTCGTCCGCTCACCCGCCTGCGGTGCGTCCGGTTTCCAGTCGTCCTTCTGTCCCGGAGGGCGATACTGGCTCGGTTGGATCGTCTCGAGATCAACCTTGGAAAACGAAGACCTCAACTCGGGAGCCTCTTTCCCCGTCAGGATCCTCCCCGTGTAGACATCAGAGAAAACTGGCGGGAGTAAGCGGTAATCAACCTTGAAGTTGCGCGTCGTTTTATCAGTCCAGTCCTTCGGCGTCGAAATCATCACGCCATCGATAAATTTCGGTTGCGGTGATCGCTTAAAATGGCTCAGGGAGTCATCGAACCAGAGCACTCCCAGAGGACCGCGCACTCTCTTGTCCCGGCTCTCAGCCCAGTCACCTTCATAGTTGGCCGAACCGGGCAATGGCCCCTCGCGCGTGATCACTGTCCAGCCCGCTTCGGTCTCGGACCGCGTCGCGCCCTCCAGTTCGCTTTCCAAGGGAAGCTGCTTGCCCGATCGCGCCATCAACTGGCCACCAAAGGGCCGCAGCGATTCATAGACTCGCCGCAAGCCGGAAGGCTTGAGTGAAACCTCGTCACTGAGGACGATTAATCCCGCGAAGTAAGGTGGAAGCTCGACACCAGCGGGGTCGTCTTCGATAACCGCAAGTCGCTCATTCGTGGAGGAATTGATCCACCTCTCGTCCCGCAACGAGCGAACTCTTGCCGATCGCGAATCGACTGCGATCACGTGAAAGTCGGTTTCCGACAGCAACGATTCGATCACCTCTGAATCATTCCCGGTCCCCAACAGAAGCGCATAACCGTGCTTCTGATCGAGCTTCGGAAAGACGCCTGGCTCCGAGGCCTTGGCACGGCGCACCTTTGTAGACTGATGCTTGCTGGATTCGGCCGATCCCGTCCCAAAGCAGCTTAATTGGCCCTCCTCCGTCACCACGAAGAGCTTCCCGTCCGCAACCAACATCGAATGGATCCGATCCGTCACGCCAGGATATCCCTCACTGAACTTCATCTCATGCCCCGCCACGGTAATCTTGCTCCGGATTCCTTCTACCCCCTTGAAATGTGGGTCACCCTCGTGAACCCGGTAGTTGACCGCCTTGTCGAAGAGCAGGCCCCGTCGCTTCAGCTTCTGCCGTTCGAGTTCGGACGGCGTCGATGCGAACCAGCCTCCCGGAAGTCGCCCCGGCGCGGGAAGCTCGAACGCCTTCAGCTCACCCGTTTTTAAATCGAACTCGGCCGGGTAAGCCTGACTGCTCGGAACGATCAGATCTCCGCTCTCATCATCGATCAAAAGGTAACCCTGCGGCGCCAGTCCACCGAAGGCCTTGGCATTGTGGGGATGAATTCCGTAGCGGTAGGACGAGCGGTCGTTCCGCCAGATCGTCTCTCCCGTTGCGGCATCCAGACAGAAAACAAAGGTCCCTTCCAGCGGCCAGACGCCAGCCGCAAAATAGACGCGGCCATCGTTGAGAACCGCCCCGCCCCGAACCGGCCACACCGAAATTAAGCGGCCGTTCCCAAGCACTTTTCGCTCCGATGGCACCGCCCGCTTCTTCCAAACCAGCGCCCCGTCCGACGCGCTCACACAGTAGAGACATCCGTCGTCAGAACCGAAAATAATTCTCCCTTCCCCGCCGACCGGGGCGAACCTCACTGGACCGTTCGTGAAAAACTTCCAGAGCTGCCCGCCCGTTTCGGTGTCGAAGGCCGTCACACTGTCGTCCAGTGACGATCCCACAAAGAGCCTTTTCCCGAGCACGATCGGTTCGTAACCCGCATCGAACTGTAAGCGATTATCACGGTAAGCCGGGGTGAGAGGTGGCAGCTCTCGCGACCATCGAAGATTCAAATCCGCCGCCAGCGTTTCAGCCGAATTTGAGGTGCGCCCCGTGTCGTGTCGCCACATTGGCCAGTCGGCCCCGACGGCCGCTCCGGAGAAAAACCAAGCCGCCGTCGCGCTTATTAAAAATGCCTTCGTTATCATAAAATTGATCCTTTTCTTGTTCATCAGTTGTCGTCGCTTGTTTTTCTCAAAACGAAAACACTCCCAAGCCCCAGTGCCAAGAGCACCCCAAAAACAGTCACGACCCACGGTTGATGGAATGAAAACCAAGAACGAGATTCGATCGCGTCAGCAGTCTCTTCCTGGAGGCCATTGCCAGCGCTCAAAGCTCCGATTCCCAAGATCGGAGGCAGGGATTTCTCCACGATCACTTCACTCCCCGCGATGGCCGCTTCCCAGTCCGCGGCGATCAGGAGATCGACGCCCGGGTTCTGGTTTTTGATTTCACAAGAACAGGCTCCGCAAAAATAGGAGGCATGCTCGAAGACATTCCCGCCATCGATTCCGCGACCAATGAGGGGCTCCAAGGCACGCCCGCGACCGAAGACCGGAAAAACCATCGGCTCGGCTGTGAACTCCCCGAGATCGTTCTCCAGGTGCAACAACATCTCGCGGAAAATCGACTCCGCCGTATCGTCTCTCGAAATTCGGATGAGAGAGAAAGCAATCTTCAGCGGGATTTTGGAACGGAGCGCATCGTCCGAATCGCGGCCGAGAGCTGGCGAAACCTCCCGGGCCTCTTCGACGGTCAGCACGCCCTCGGGAATCGTCAACTCGCTCTCGGCTTTGAGAAAGGCTTTCGCGATTTCTGAGGCCGCAAAATCATCCTTCTCCTGGTCTCCCGACTCGAGCAGCACCCAGGTTGCGGATTCCCCCTTGAGAAGCCGAGTCACGATCTCGCGCCGCGCGGGAGAATCGACCAACACCTTGGCATCCGCCATCGTCAAGGCTCCGGACCAGATCGGGGGAACATCAGGCCCGGCCAATCTCGGTGGGTAGAAGAGCCGCATCGTCGCTCCAGTGCCTTCGCCAATATTCTCGGGATCGATCTGAACCATTAAATTCGCGGTCGCCGCATCAGGACCTCCTTTCGACTGTAAAAACGCTCTGACCTCCTCCTCCGCGGCGGACAGCTCTCCTCCCGCTCCGGGGACGATGACAATGGTGTAAGAGTCCGCGGTCCAACGTTCCAAGGCGAAGCGGAAAACCGGCACCTGACAAGCAAGCCCCACCGCCACGATCCCTACAAAAATTAAGGCAAGCAATCCCGCTGCACGGAATTTAACTCGTTCCCTTACGTTTATCACAACCTAACACTGGCATCTCTAGAACTGCTTGCAAAGCTCGCATTAGAACACCTCGTCGTAAAAACCGACAACGACCGGAATTGAGGAGAGTGCCTTTTTTCCTGAGCGGATTGTGGATTTTTCTTTTCTGCGGGGTCGGTGGGGTGGTTATTTCATTTTGGGTGATCTCATTGGCCCTCAGGCCGGTTTTCGGAGGTCATTGCGTGCTCTTTCCGAGCATTGGGAGGCTCTTTCCCAGGTTCAGCTGGCGGAGAAGCGCATTCCAAGGTGATCCATTTTTTTGAGATTATAGCTGCTCTTCAGTAGGTCGCTCTCAAGGCACACTTTCTCCATCCCGCGTAGCATGACTGCTAGCAGTCTGTCGGACTTGGGCGCGAGGCGGGATTTGAAAATTTTTGGATTCCGTGCTTTCGGGCGGGGAAGCTTTCCGGAGATGCGTTTTTTACGCCGGGATTGCTTCCGGGATCTTCCAGAGCGCTGATCCGGCTTGCCGAGGCCTTTTGATCGCCGTTGTTTTTGCTCCAATCCGCCTTCCAGCTTCCCTTAGCGCGTTATGAAGG
>JBLIDI010000047.1:0-19057 GCA_047634075.1 Akkermansiaceae bacterium | reverse complement strand
ATCGAGGTAGGCGTTGGCGGTGAGGATGGCGTTGTCGCTTTCGCTTGGATCCAGGATGATCCCGAAGTTTTGATTCAGGGTGAAACGATCACTGAGTTCCCAGGTGAATTTCTGGGCGGTGGTGAGGGAGAAAAAATCGTCTGAAACATCGCCGACTTCCTCAAAGGTGACACTGGGTCCGGCCTCGATGCTGAGGGTGACTTCATCGTTCTTGATCAGATAGTAACCGAGCATAGTCGTCGGGGTGATGCGGTAGCTGACATCAGCGACATCATCACGGAAGTATCCCACAGCGGTGCCGAAGAAGAATTTTTCGTCGAGGAAGCGGTTGTGCTGGGCGCTGGCGCGGAGGGCATCGGCGCTGGTGTCACCATCGTTCGCACTGTAGCTGGAGTTGGCAGCGAGGAAGGTTTCGTGCGTTTTTTGGCGATAGGAACTTTCTGCGCTAAGTCCGAGGAAGAGGCTATCGGAGTTTCCCTGAGCGAGGGAAACGGTCAGTCCAGAGGTGGTGGACCAACCCATTTGGATGGGTTCGGGATCGCTGCGGGTTGGTTTCAGGGTCATGCGGCCTGAGTCATCCGCTGCGGGGAATCCACCGAGGGCGTAGGAAAGTCCGGTGAGGAGGATGAGGTCGTCTTCTCCTTGTCCGGAGGCGGGAGTGTGATCGAATTGATAGCGGATGGAGTTGCGCAGGGCCCACTCCTTGGTGAGGAGAATGTCGAAGCCGGCCTCGGCGACGAGGAGACGATTGTCGAAATGACTGGCCTCAGGAGTGAGGATGAGGGACTGCCAGATCTTGGAGCGCTTGCTGAGTTTGTGCTCGAGGCGCTGGGCGAAGCGGAGGGAAAGGTAGTGTTCACTGAGGCCGCCTTGCTTTTCCCAAGTGTAGCCGGGGCCGGCTTCGAAGGAGAGCTTGGTGGTGCCATTTTTGAGAAAGTAGTAACCGAGGGTGACGCCGGCATCGAGGCGGTAATCGAGATCGGCAATCTCGTCGGTGAGGAAGGTTCCGAAGCTTCCGATGAAGAGGCGGCCGTTGAAGAGGTGGTTGTATTGGCCAAAGAGGCGGAAGCTGTTGGTGGTGGCGGTGCCATTGTCTTCGGAATAGAAAAGGTCCGCTCCGAGGTGGCCTTCGTTCGTGTTTTTGGCGTAGGTCCCGAGGAGTTGAAGGGAGTAGGTGAGGTTGTCGGCATTCCCCTTGGCCATGCCGAGGCTGGCGGCGCCGGTCACATCCCAGGGAGATCCGGGAGCGGGTGAAAGTGGGAGGGATTTGAGAAAGTCATCTGCCGATGCGGAATCGGCGAAGGAAGGGGATAAGGTGAAAAGTAGGAGCCTGGAGCAGAGCGTGAGCGGCATTGGGGTCATCAAAAATCAGGTCTGGCGGGGCGGACGTTGGTGAACTTTCGGGCAAGGTTCAATGTGATAATTGGGTCTGCTTTGATTCTTGACAAGGAAGAGAACTTCGAGGATCACATTTGGGATGCTTCGAAAATTTCTACCACTTCAGTTTGTTTTCTGATTTCTGGGGTTGGCCCTGGCGATTGTTTTCCTGATCGCGAGTCCGTTTTGGGTTGTTTGAGACTACGCAAAGGGATCGAGAGTTGTGTGCCGAGAACGTCCCCTCGGGATCGTGGGTTTTCTGTGAACACGATGAGACTCAGAGAAAGGGGTTGATGACAGTCACGCCTCCGTAATTTTGGGAATGATTGAGGTCTTCGGAACAGAGGGTGGTGCAGTCGAGTTTGTGGGCGGCGGCGATGATGTTGGCGTCCCAGAAGGAGGATTGGAAGCGGGTTTGAATTTTTAGGGCTTCGCGGAAGATTTGGAGGGAGTTAGCTAGGCTTGGAAAATCGGTGAGAGCTTCAATGACGGCGAGGATGTCTTTTTGAGGAGTGGTGGAGGATTCTGAGTCGGTGAGAAGAGTGAGGAATTCTCGGACGAGGGCGGTGATGGTGGTGTCTGCTTGCGCTGCGGTGATGCGGGATTGCCGGTAGAGATGGTCGTCTAAGGTGACGGTGATGTTTTTCATAAAATCACAAATTCACAGGTTCACAGGTTCACAATTTTTGTAAATTGGGATTGCTTGTGACTAAACTTGGGGAGGACGATTTCGGCAATGCGGCGACTTTTTTTTCACCTTGTTTGTGCTCATCGCCTTGGGCTAGGAGCAGTGGCTTCGGTGTAACAAGCACCGGTCATAAAATTCCCAAAGAACGCCTCGCTTGACGCGTATGCCCTGTCGGGGCTGAAGAGCTGGCGATCAAATAGGAGACTCTCTTTTGAGGCCGTGCTATTCGATTAAGAGTCTCTGCGAGGTCACGAGATCGGCTAGCGGCGCTTTCCCTTGCCGCCACCGCCGAGGAGATCTTCGAGGCCGCCCATGTCATTCATGCCGCCTTTTCCCCCTCCGCCGCCCATGAGTCCGCCGAGTCCACCCATGCCGCCGCCTTCTCCGCCGCCCATGCCGCCGAGCTGTTTCATCATGTCCTTCATTTTCCCTTTGGACTTCATCATTTTCTGCATTTGGCCGAACTGTTTGAGGAGCTGGTTGACTTGCAGGATGGTGGTGCCGGAACCTTTGGCAATACGCTTGCGGTGGGTCGCTTTGATGAGGATGGGGCGGGTCCGTTCTCTTTTGGTCATGGAGAGCACGATCGCTTCCATTTTCTTGATGCGACCTTCATCGAGTGCTCCGGTGGGGAGCTGTTTTTTCATCTGACGAAAGCCGGGGAGCATCCCGAGGATGCCCTCGAGTGGTCCGAGGCTTTGGATCATTTTCATCTGATCGAGGAAGTCGTTGAAGTCGAACTTGCCGGACTGCATCCGCTTGGCCGCGGAGAGCGCTTTCTTTTCGTCGATCTTGCCGGCGACCTGCTCGACCATGGAGACGACGTCCCCCATGCCGAGGATACGGTCGGCCATGCGGTTGGGGTGGAATTCGGCGAGGTTTTCCATCTTCTCGCCTTCACCGATATACTTAATGGGCTTGCCGGTGACGGCGCGCATTGAGAGGGCGGCACCACCGCGGGCGTCACCATCGAGCTTGGTGAGGATAATGCCGGTGATCCCGATTTCGCGGTCGAAGGTTTGCGCGACGGAGACGGCTTGCTGACCGGTGGCGGAGTCGGCGACGAGGAGGGTCTCGCCAGGGTTGAGGAACTTGTGGAGCTTTTTGAGCTCGTCGAGAAGATTGGTATCGAGTTCCTGGCGGCCGGCGGTGTCGAAGATGACGACAGTGCCGTCCTGGTCTTTGGTCCACTTGAGGGCGCGCTTGGCGACTTTGACGAGGTTGGTCTCGCCTGGTTCGGGCGTGAAAACAGGGACACCAACTTGCTCGGCGAGTTTGGCGAGTTGGTCGATGGCGGCAGGGCGGTAGAGATCGAGCGCGACGAGGAGGGGGCGGCGGCCTTCGTTTTTCAGGCGGAGGGCGAGCTTGGCGGCAGTGGTGGTTTTACCGGCGCCGTTGAGACCGCAGAGGAGGACGTAGCCTGGAGAGTTGAGATTGATGGGGGCTTGGTCGCCGCCGAGGAGGGAGGTGAGTTCGTCTTGGAAGATTTTGACGATCTGCTCGCCGGGTTTGACGGACTTTAGGACGTCCGCGCCCTGGGCTTGTTCCTTAACGCTGGCGATGAAGTCTTTGACGACGCCGAGTTCGACATCAGCTTCGAGGAGGGCAAGGCGGACGTCGCGGAGGGAGTCGGCGATGTTCTTTTCGGAGATTTTTCCGACACCCCGGAGGTTCCGGAAAGTTTTGTCGAGGCTGTCAGCGAGATTGGAAAACATGGCATGATCATAGTCAGGAGGACCGGGACTGCAAGAGTGAGGCGAGGGAGATTTGAGATTTGAGATCGAAAGAGTGAGATTTAAAGGATAAAAGGGGGCTTGGTTGGGGGAGGCGCTCGGGAGAGACGCCTTTCCGTGGGAAATTGAGGGTGATTTTGTAGTGGCGGGGTGGTGGGTTTTTTCCAATAAATGGTGTTGTGATGACTAAATTTTTGATTTTAGGAAACCTCTCGAGTTGGCCTGTGCTTCTTTTGATTGTGGCGATGCTAGTCGGGCTCGTTTTGTTTTTCACGGTCGGCCAATACAACGGTCTGGTGAAGTTGCGGAACCGTTTCCGAAATGGCTTCGCGCAGATCGATGTGCAGTTGAAGCGGCGGCACGATTTGATTCCCAATCTTGTTGAGACGGCGAAATCGTATATGAAGCACGAGAAGGAAACGCTCGAGGCGGTGATTCAGGCGCGCAATGCGGCGGAGTCGGCACGCTCGGGAATGTCACCGGACAATGCGGGAGATATGGGGGAGTTGATGAAGGCGGAAGGCGGACTGAGCTCGGCGGTGGGTCGTTTGTTTGCTCTTTCGGAGGCTTACCCTGAGCTGCGTTCGAACGAGAACATGAAGCAGTTAAGTGAAGAACTGACGAGCACCGAGAACAAGGTAGCTTTTGCGAGGCAGGGCTACAATGACGCGGTGATGCACTATAATAACAAACGGGAAGCCTTTCCGAGCAGCGTGATCGCCGGGATGTTTAATTTTGGGGCTGCCGTGATGTTTGAAGTCTCGGATAAGTCTGAACGTGAGGCCATTCAGGTGAGTTTCGAGTGATTATTTTTAATTTTAAGACGATGGGAAATTTTACAATGATTGCGAGTTGGAATGAGGGCGTGGCGTATGGCGCGGTTGCCGTCTCGATTTTGAGTTCGTTATTTTTTATGTGGGTCTGTTGGCGGGCAATGAAAGCTCATGAAAAGCTCGCCAAGCAGGTAGAACGAGCGATTGACTCCTGGGAGATCTCTGAGGTCAGGAATCTCAAGGAAGAGGCGAGGAGCCAGAGTCGACATTATAAGGAGTTTGTTCGGAGTCATCCCGAAGTCGAAAATCTCACTTCTAAGGAGCGTCACGATAGGTTTCGGGAATGGAACGCGAAGCGGGTTGATTAGAATCAGAATCGATGGATTTTTTTGAGGCACAGGAACAGGCGCGGAAGAAGACCAAGTGGTTGGTTTTGTGGTTTTTGCTCGCGGTCATCGGGGTGGTGGTGGCAGTGGATTTTCTGGTCTTTTTTCTGATGGGAGGGGGGCAAGCGACGGAGCTGATTGTCCTGTCGTCGGTGGTGACGGCGGGAGTGATTTTGGCGGCAAGTGGCTATAAATCGAGGCAGCTCGATGGGGGCGGCGCGGTGGTGGCTCACGATTTGGGCGGAAGACTTTTGATGCCCGGGTCGACCGATTTTGATGAGAAGCGGCTTTTAAATATCGTCGAGGAGATGGCGATCGCTTCGGGGATGCCGGTTCCGCAGGTTTACCTGATGGATGAGGAGGAGGGGATCAACGCGTTTGCGGCGGGGACGGAGCCTTCGAACGCGGTGATTGGGGTGACGCGGGGGTGCTTGCAGCGTCTTTCGCGGGATGAGTTGGCCGGGGTGGTGGCTCACGAGTTTAGCCACATCTTGAACGGAGATATGAGGTTGAACATGCGCCTGATGGGTTTGGTTTTTGGGTTGGTGGTGATTTCGATTGTGGGGCGCGGGATGGTGGACCTCTTGCGCTTTCAGGGTCTTTCCTCGAGGCGGGGAAATAATAAGGAGGGTGGCAATGCTCTCATAGTATTGTTTTTGCTGGGGCTGGGATTGGTGGTGATCGGTTCGCTGGGAGTGTTTTTCGGGAGGTTGATTCAGGCCGCCGTTTCGCGCCAGCGGGAGTATTTGGCGGATGCCTCGGCGGTGCAGTTCACGAGGAATCCCGATGGCATTGCGGGGGCGTTGCAGAAAATCGGAGGGCTTGCGGTGGGGTCGAAGATGAAGAGCGCGAAGGCGATCGAGGCGAGCCACATGTTTTTCTCGAACGGGGGAATGTTCAGTTTCGGGCTGGCAACGCACCCGCCTCTGGAGGTTCGCATTCGCAAGATTTTGCAGAGATGGGACGGGAAGTTTGTCGCGACTGAACTCAAGCCGGTCGGGGAAGGTCGTGGTGAACGCAAGGGCCAGGAGAAGGGCGGTTTTGGGGCTTTGCCGGGAGATTTGATGATGGCAGGGTTGGCGGAATTGGGCGCGTCGGAGCGTCGGGTGGCGGAATCCGGGGAAGGGATCTATCGTGGGCTTGCGGAACGGTGGAAGGAGGCCAGTCATGATCGCGACGAGGCGCAGGCCCTGGTATTTGGGCTCTTATTGGCGGAAGATGACGAGCTTTTGGCAGGGGAGATTTCCTTTTTAGAGAAGACTGCGGGTGAGGAGGCGAAAGCTCTTGCTTTGGAGTGGCAGGCGGAGGTTGGGGGGCTGCATGCGGCGCGGAAAATTGCGCTCATCGAGCTGGCTCTGCCGACGTTACGCGGGCTGAGTGAGTCGGAGTATGAGCGTTTCCTTGGGATTACCCGTTGGTTGATCGCGAGCGATGGCGAGGTCGACTTGTTCGAATTTATGATTCAGCGGGTGATCGCAAGGCACCTCGGGAGCCACTTTGAGCGGCGGGGATTTGAGAAGATCCGCTATCGGGCTTTTGATAAATTGCTAAAGGAGGCCAATGTTCTCGTTTCGACAATGGCCTTAATTGGGGCGAAAACTGAAGAGGAGGCCAAAGCTGCGCATGAGGTGGCCACGAAAGTCTGGCAGCAGAAATTGCAGCTCAAAAATATCGCTTCGCACGGTGAATTGGAGGCGGTGCTGGATAAGTTCGACCGGTCATCTCCCTTGGTGAAGAGGCAGCTTTTGATTGCCTGTGGAAAGGCGGCGGCGCGGGATGGGAGGCTGACGAGCGGTGAGGTTGAATTGCTCCGCGCGATCGCAGATTCGATCGGATGCCCGCTCCCTCCGTTGGTGTCGGAGTTGGAGGAAGGGGAGATTTAAGAAGGGTGGGACTTGCAATTCGGAGAGGTGCGGTGGACTTTCAAATCAAGAATTCAATATGGAGAAAGAACGCGCGCCTTGGTGGCTTTGGCCAAACTTACTGAGCTTGGATGCTCCGTTAGTGGCCTTGGGATGGGCCTGGATGTTTTCGAAAGCATGGGGAGTGGTGAGTGTCCCGTGGCAGTTGTGGGTGACCTTGGGGTTGGCGGTTTGGATCGTTTACGTTCTCGATCGTCTCAATGATACCAGACGCGCGGGTGGGACAATTCAGCTTGAAAAGCGGCACGGTTTTCACCAGCGGCATGCGAAGGTCTTTCTTGTCTTTGTGGTCCTGGCCGGGCTCTGGTGCCTGCATACGGTCCTCTATAATCTCGCCCAAACGGTTCTTCAGTATGGTCTCTTTGTGATGCTTTGTTCGGTGATTTACTTCATCATTGCCTGGAATCAGAAGGGGTCGGGGCATTCGGGTTTGGGGAAGAATTTGGTGGCAGGCCTCACCTTTTCCTACGGAGCGTCGGCCGGGATTCACGCCTATGCACCGGTCTTGCCCTTTGGTGACATGGTCTTTTCATCGGAGGTTTTATTATTTGCGGCCCTGTGTGTGATCAACATGACGGCAATTGATTTTTGGCGACTCGAAGGGGAGGAGGATGACGATGCGGCGGCCGTGCTAAATCTCGGGACGCTCTTGGTGGCGGGGATTTCAATGTTCATTTACATGAGCACGCTGAAGCGCGAGGCGATTTTCTTTAACGAGGATTATTATCACGAGCAGGCCTTTTATAAGCCGTTTGCGGTGGGGCTTCTGGTGGGGTCGGCGGGCTTTTTTCTGCTCAATCAAGCGCGCCGGAGAATCGAGGTCGATGCCTATCGGGTCTTAGTTGATGTCGCAGTGGCAGCTCCAGTTTTCGTGTTTTGGGTCATGATTGCCCTCGATGGTAATCCGAGAACTTGATTTGAGGTTGAGCGACAAGGAACTTTGACTAAGACTTCGCTCAGCAACATGAGCGACAACATCGATTCATCTAAAAATCCAGCAATTCTGATTCTCGGGGCACCGGGAGCGGGGAAGGGCACGCAAGGAGCCGTAATCGCGCAAATCCCGCGATTTTATCACTACTCGAGTGGCGATGTTTTTCGCCAACTTGATACGCGAACCGAGTTGGGACGGAAATTTGTGGAGTATTCCAAGCGGGGGGAATTGGTGCCTGACGAGCTTACGATTCAGCTTTGGGCAAGCCACATGAAGGATCTCATCACGAGTCACCGCTACAAGCCCGATATTGATATTTTGGTACTCGATGGGATTCCCCGGAATCAGGATCAAGCCAAGATGCTGGAGAGGTATGTCGAGATTCATCAGGTTTTTCACCTGAGCTGTCCCGACCGTGACGAATTGGCGCGCCGCTTGCGAAAGCGTGCGCTCAAGGAGCAGAGGCTCGATGATGCTTCGGAGGTCGTGATTCAGCATCGTATTAAGACGTATGAAGACGAGACTAAGCCGATCCTGGATTATTATGGCGACGATCTTCACTGTATTATCGATGCCACGCAGTCGCCCGCCAAGGTGCTCTATGATATTTTAGCAAGGCTGCAGACGCTTGAGGCCTACCAGAAAATTGCCAATCAAACGATTTAACGATGCGTCTTGTTTTCATGGTCACGGGGGAGATCTCCGAGCCGACCTTCGCCGAGGCTCTCGCGAGTGGGCATGAGGTTGTCGGGCTGGTAACCCAGCCGGATCGTCCGGTGGGCCGGAAACAGGTTATGACCGCACCGCGGGTGAAGGAGCTCGGTTTGGCCGCCGGAGTTCCAGTGATCCAGCCTGAATCGGTACGGGTCGCGGAAGCGCTCGCGCAAATCCAGATTTGGAATCCCGAGGTTATTGTTGTCATGGCTTATGGGCAGATTCTCCCTCAGGAGCTCATCGATATTCCGGAACGCGCCATCATCAATCTCCATGCTTCTTTACTCCCGAAGTATCGCGGGGCTTCCTGTATCCAGGCCGCGCTGAAGAACGGGGATGCTGAGACGGGTTGGAGTGTCATCCATGTGGTAAAGAAGCTGGATGCTGGGAATGTCATTCTGCAGCAACCTTTCGCAATTCTGGAAGGAGAGACCGGCGGGGAATTACATGATCGTTTGGCGGAAGCCGGGCCGGCGGCTTGCCGTGCCGCGCTGGCGCTCCTGGAGCAGGGAGAGGAGGTCGGAGAGGTTCAGGATGAGAAGCGGCAAACATACGCGCCGAAGCTGGCGCGTCAGGATGGCTCTCTTGATTTTACGAGGTCGGCGGAAGAGATCGAGCGACTCATCCGGGCTTATCATCCTTGGCCGGGGACATCGGCAGAGCTTGGTTCCAAGAGGTTGAAATTATTTCCTCCAACGCAGGTTGGAACGGCTTCCGGTAAGCCGGGTGGATTGCGGTCGAGAGAAGAGGGTTCGCTGGAGATTACCTGCGGAACCGGGAGTCTCATCTTAAGCGAGGTGCAGCTGGAAGGCAGCCGTCGCATGGCCGGTGGAGAGCTTGTGAGGGGACACCGCGAGGCGCTGGTGGTGGGGTTGAAATAGCTCGCTTTTTTTGTGAGTAGAGGTTAACTTTCCACCCATGCGAACGATTATGGCTCTACTTTTGGCCTCGATAACTCTGGTCGGTGCAACGACTCTCGAGGTGTTGAGAGTTTATCAACCTCTCTCTCTTCACGGGACGGACGTCGATCATGAATTCGAAGGGAAACCGATTGCGGCTCGTATTTTTGCACGCCCCATGGTTTTGAGCGGGGCCATGCCCGAGAATCTCGTCGGCGCGATTACGACCGCCCATCGGATGCCGTCCATCTTTAATTACGATGTGAAGGAGTGTAACCTTCTCATCTTGTTTGGCGTGGAAGTGACTGGGAGCATGGATGATGCCGGTCAGTTGGTCGTCGCCTTCAACTTGGCAAAAGTGAAAATTCCCGAGGACGTTGATTTACCTCTCCGGACGGTTTTAAAGTTGTCCGTGAAAGCTCTGAAGCAAACGCTCAACGAATACCACCATGCGGAAAACAAGCCGATGAAGGTGAAGATCACGATCATTGGGACGACGGAAAAGAATGCCAGTTTGGGCAATCTTGCGGAGCGTTTCGTGGTGTCGGGCTAGGGTGCGCTCCTTAAATTTTCGAGAATTTGTGAAGTTAAGACTTTTCCTCTTTGCGGCCAAGTCCAGCCCTGACAGGATCTTGTTCAGCACATGAGCGACCTGGCATCGATCCGAAACTTTAAAAGAGTCGTCTTGAAACTCAGCGGCGAAGCCCTTCGGGCTTCCGGGAGTCACGACAATATTTCACCTGAGATCGTGGAGCGTATTGCTCGCGAAATTCACGAAGCGAAGGAGGCGGCTGATGTCGAACTGGCCATCGTGGTGGGAGGTGGAAACTTCTGGCGGGGGGCTTCGGCGAGCGCTCGCGGGATGGACCGGGCCACTGCTGATTACGTCGGAATGCTCGCTACGGTCATGAATGCTCTCGCACTTCAGGCCGCGCTCGAGCAGGAGGGCGAGGAATGCATCGTTCATTCCGCGATCCACATGCAGAACGTGGCAGAGCCCTTTATTCGCCGAAAGGCGTCCCGACAAATGTCCCGCGGTGCGATTGTTATTTTTGCGGCTGGGACTGGAAGCCCTTTCTTTTCAACCGATACGACAGCGGCTCTTCGGGCCAACGAGATGAATGCCGACGTCATTTTTAAGGCCACTATGGTCGACGGCGTCTACGATTCCGATCCCAAGAAGAATCCCGACGCCGTTCGCTATGATACGGTGTCTTTTCGCGAGTGCATCAGCAACGAACTCGGGGTCATGGATTCTACCGCCTTTAGTCTTTGCATGGACAATGACATTCCCATCATCGTCTTCGATCTCGAGAAGGAAGGGAACATCCAGCTCGCTCTTAATCGCCAAGACATTGGCACCATCGTTCACTAAAACTTACCCACAAACCCATGGAAGCATCGGAAGCATTGAAACAGGTCGAAGAGGCCATGAAGAAAGCCCTTGAGCACACCAGCTCGGAATTCACCTCCATTCGGACGGGCAAGGCCTCACCGGCTCTTGTCGAAAACCTTGACGTCGCGGTCGCGGCTTATGGCAGTATTATGAAGCTCAACGGCCTTGCTGTCATCACCGCGCCGGAGCCCCGGATGCTCGTGGTGCAGCCTTTCGACCCCTCGACGTCGGGAGATATCGAAAAGGCAATTCGCGAGAGCAGGCTGGGCCTTAACCCCGTGAACGAAGGTCAGCGGATTCGGCTCCCGATTCCTGAACTCTCCGAAGAGCGCCGGGTCGAGATGGTCAAGTCGGTTAAGTCAATGGCCGAGGAAGGCCGGGTCCGGGTCCGAAGTGCTCGCAAAGAGGGCATGGATCTCGGCAAGAAAATGAAATCTGATAATGCCCTTACCGAAGACGGTCAGCGCGATTATGAATCTGGGGTGCAGGATCTCACCAACAAGTTCGTGAGCGATATCGATACCATGACCGAGTCCAAGGAGAAGGAAGTGATGACGGTTTAGATTTCGCTTCAATTAACTTTCAGCCGCAGTGGGTCAATCAACCTTCGGCGGCTTTTTAGTTGAGGGGGGAGTCTCGATGCCATCCAACGAGGCAAACTCTCTTGGAGGGGCCGCGGCGAATCATGACGCCAACGTCAGCCTTCGGTGCCGGGAGGATGTGAAGACAAGCAGGAACTTCGAATATCTCGGTGGAGATTGAAATTAGGCGTGATTGGTGTCGATCCCTTTGCTCGGAGAGAATCTGTGATCTTGGTTTCCGGTGGGATTTGATAAAGATGGAGAGGTGAACTCTCTTCTTTCCTTACTCGGTTTCGCGGTCTTGGTCGCAGTGCTGCGGATCCTTTTTTTTAAAGGACCGTATGCCACGCCTTCTCAACCGGGAGAGGGGCTCATGGACATGCATTGTCATACCGCGGGATTTGGGGCAGGTGGGAGTGGCGCGCGAGTTTCCACGACGCTGCGGGAAAGCTGGAAGTTTAAGCTCTATCTTCGGATCTTCGCAACTTCGGAACCAGAGGTTGAGGAGTAGGGGGACAGAAGAGTAATGGAGATTATTGCCGATTCGATTCGGGGATCTAAGTGGGTCGATGACGTCGTCATTCTGGCGATGGATGCGCCGCACGATGCCGCGGGTAAACTTGATGAAGATAAGATCGAAGTCTATGTGCCCAATCGTTTTGTGGGCGCGGAAGTTAAGCGGCACAAAGGGCTCCACTTTGGGGCGAGTGTTCATCCCAATCGTAAGGATGCCTTGGATGAATTGCAGTGGTCCAAGGAGAACGGAGCGGTTTTGGTGAAATGGCTTCCCAATATTCAGGGGATTGATCCTTCGGACGAGAAATACCGCGACTATTATTTGAAGTTGGTTGAGCTGGATCTCCCCTTGCTGACCCATGTTGGAGACGAGGACTCCTTTTCCAAAACAGACAATGAACTCGGAGATCCAAGGTTGCTGCGGCTCCCGCTTGAGTGCGGGGTGAGAATCATCGCGGCGCACGTGGCGAGTTCGGGCGCGAGGGACGGGGTGGAGAATATCGAGCACCTCCTCGGGATGATGCCGGAGTTTCCCAATCTCTTCGCCGACATCTCGACTTTGACCCAGTTGAACCGGAGCAAATATCTCCCGCAGGTTCTCACCGATGAGCGACTCAAGGGGCGATTGATGTATGGCACGGATTACCCGCTCACGAATACCCCCCTTGTCACAGCGCTGCAGTTTCCGCTCAGGCTGACGATCAAACAGATGTGGGACATCGTGCGGACAAAAAATTCCTGGGATCGCGATGTCAAACTCAAAGCGGCCCTCGGGTGTTCCGGGGAAGTCTTCGAATTGAGCCGGAGTTTTTTGACGTAATAAAAAAACGCGACCGCATCTTGCGGAAGCGTTGGTGTAGAAAGGGCGCAGGCGAGGAATCCAAGTTACTTCTTAATCGGAAAGTCCTTCTGCGAATACATCTCACCCGACGAGCGGTTGCTGGTGGCCGCGCGGGTTGCGACGACGGTTTGGGTGGTCACCTGTGGGGCGCGGTTTGTCCAGTTGGCACGGATGAAAGTGGAGATGTCGGCGATGTCTTGATCCTTGATGGTGGCATTGATTCCCAAACCAGGCATGAAGGCCTGAGGGGTAAACGTCTTGCCATTGACCATGATGGGACCAGTGAGGCCATGGAGGAGGATTTTGACGAGGCGATCTGCGCTCCCAGTGACCCAGTCCGAGGCATCAAGCTGTGGTCCAAGGTTTTCCAGTCCGTCTCCGTCTTCACCGTGGCAGCCGATGCAGGCTGCGGTGGTGCTGTAGAGGACCTTGCCACGCTTAAAAGAAACGAGGTGATCTCCTTTGAGGAAGGTCGCCGGATCGATCGTTTTTTGGGGTCCGCGCTTCGACTCCGATAGCCATTTATTGAAGGTCTTTTCGCTGAAGCGTCCTTTATTGACCTTATCGAAGAGGAGGGCATTTCCTTCCAGACCGGCAATCGCGGCTTCTTTGACGAACGAGACCTTATGGTGGTCGCCGAGGAGTGTGACGAGGGCACTCTGAGCGGCGGGGCTCGCGGTCGTTGCGAGCACGCGGGCTTGGTAGGGGAGCGCCATCGGAGTTGGTGAGATCGCGGCAACCGTCGGGGTCAACTTAACGAGCTCGGCATCGGGAAGGGAGATTGCGGCATAGAGAGCCGAAGAAACAAGCTCGTCATTTTTAGAAGCGAGCGAACCGGTGAGGTGCTCTGCTTTGAGCGCGCCGAGACCTTCGAGCGTCCAGATCAGGTGGATGGAGGTCAAGTCATCGGCAGCGCCTTTGGCGAGAGCAGAAATCATGAGAGCGGGGTCGGCCTTGCGATCGATGAGTTCCTTCTGAGCAAGATCGCGGACCGCGCCGATGGGGCTGGCGAGATTCTTGATGAGGGTGATGTCGCTGGCCTTGCTGAGGTCGGTCACTTGAGCGAGTGGCTTCTTGGTGGAGCGGATGCGGTAGATGCGACCATGTCCGTATCCGGGGCCGTCAAGTCCGCGACTGAGAGTTTGCTCACGGAGGTAGCTCGTCATGTAGGTCCGGTGCTGGATGATGCCGTGATACATGTCCAGAAGGTAGAGCGATCCGTCGGGTGCGTTGTAGAGGTTGACGGGGCGGAAGCGCTCATCGGTCGAGGTGAGGAACTCGCCCTTGCTGAGAGGATGAGTGCCGGTGAGTCCGCCATCCTTGGCCTCGACTCCGATCATTTTGATCAGCTGGGCCGATGATTCACAGACGAAGGCATTGCCATCGAGTTCGGCTGGGAAGTTATTTCCCCGGTAGATGACTGGACCACAAGCGCCGGTGGCGTTGGTGAGCTTGAAAGTCTTAGGGTCGATCGTATCGGAGCCATAGCCATTTAAAGAGGAGATGTAGGCGCGATTCAGACCGGGAGTGACCCGGCCGGGGTAGACGGCATTGCTGCCCACCCGAGCCGAGATGCTGCTCTTCATCTTGACGGAATTATTTCCTTGGAGGAGATTTGGCAAAACGCGGTCGCCGATCAGCAGGGTGCTGTTGGAGTTGTGAAAGATACGTCCGAAGTTGTCGCGGGTGATTCCCCACTGTCCGCGGGTTGACGTGGTTTCCTTGACGACTTTGTTCTCGCCCGGGATGAACTTGAAGCGGGCATTCGACTTGGAATTATACATCCAGTTGTCGATTCCGGACATCATGCCGTTTGTCTTGTGTTCGACATTACCGCCGGGGGCGAAGCGGTCATCGACGATGATGGGCTTGCCCTTCGGCTTGTCTCCATCGCGTTCGACGAAGTAGAGTTTTTCCTGATCTCCGTAAAGGATACCGCCGGGAACGAGGGCGATGGCGCGGGGCAGGACGATGTCATCGAGGAAAGTGGTGCGCTTATCAGCTTGGCCGTCTCCGTTGGTGTCCTCGAGGATGGCAATGCGGCCGGTCGGCTTGTCTTCGTCTGTGCCGTCGATATTGGGCATGTAGCCCCGCATTTCACAGACCCACATACGACCGGCAGGATCGAAGGCGAGTGCGACGGGCTTCTCGACGAGAGGTTCGGCGGCGACAGGTTCGATCACGAAGCCTTTTGCGATGGTGAAGGTCTTGAGTGCTTCCGCGACCGTGCGCACTGGAGCGGGTGGGATGAGTTTTTCGGGGACAATCTTCCCCATTTTGTCGTGCCCCTTGCGGTCGCCATTCTGGGCGAGCGCCGAGGAGAAGCCGATAAGGCCAATCAAAGTTCCAGTAACCAAATGCTTCATAGTTTAATCCTTACTCGCAGAATCGATGAATACTAACGAAAAAATAGCGAAAAAATAGCGATTTTCGTGCAGTTTGGAAGTGGACCCTGACCGGTGGATTGGAGATAAAGGCGGCATGAAATCGATGATGATGTTTTTCTTGGGAGCTTCTCTTTGTCTTGGAGAGTCAATTTTTGATGGCAAGAGTATGAAAGGTTGGACGGTCCAGATAGGTGAGGAGGGGCTTTGGCGGGTTGAAGGGGGCGCGATCATCGGGGGCTCGCTCACCAAGAAAGTGCCGCACAATACCTTCATAACTTCCGAGAAGCGCTACGGGGACTTTGAGCTGACCTTGCAGGTGAAGGTTGAGGGGAAGACTCCGAACGCAGGGGTGCAAATCCGGAGTGAGCGGAAGAAAGATCATCACGAAATGATCGGCTATCAGGCCGATGTCGGACCGGGTTGGTGGGGGAAGCTTTACGACGAATCTCGCCGCAACCGGGTGATGGGGAGCTGGGTTTCCAAGGAAGCGGCCAAGGCCAGCAAGAAGGGCTGGAATGACTACAAGATTCGCGCTGAAGGGAAACGGATTCGGATTTGGCTCAACGGGATCCTGACCTGCGACTATACCGAGAAAGATGAGAAAATTCCTTTGACGGGGTTGATCGCCCTGCAGGCGCATAGCGGACCCCCGTTTGAAGCAAGTTATCGCAAGATTGAGATTAAGGAATTGAAAGCGGGCGACTGAGGTCTTGGGGTCCTGAAGGGACAAGGGCATGTTTTGCGGGGGCTTTGGATTCGCCAGTGTCTTTCTAGCCAAGAGCATCGCTTTACGATTGATGGGCTCGATGCCCTGTTCTCCTTTCAGGCCTTTTCCTTTTGCTGGTGGAGGACTTTGAAGGCTCCGCCGGCGCCCTCGTGATCGTCGGTGCCAAGGAAAGCGGCTTGGCTTTCGAGCGATTCGGTTTTGAGTCCGATTTGGTTTCCCCAGCGGATGAGGTCGGGGAAAAGGACATCGAAGGTGAGGTCTTGTTTCCCCGGGTTTTGGTAGGCTTCGGGCGGGAGAAGGCGCATGTGGTGGGCGTAGGCGCGGAGCGACCCGAGGGGGCGGCGGTGGTAGATTTCTTGAGCATCGCCCCCATAGTCGATCGTAAGGATTTCTCCTTCGGTGAGATGGGAAAGGTCACTTTGAAACCAGCGGTGAATGGATTCTGGGATTTCGAAGCGCGTCGGTGGTTTTTCGAAGAGGGAGGAATCAGGCAGTTCTATCGCTGACTGCCAAGTTTCCTGGCGGTTTTGATTCAGAAACAGTTCTTCGAGTTCACGATTGAAGATGCGGACGGGGAAGGCGTCGAAGAATTCGTTAGAAATGATGAGAGCACGTCCGCCGGTTTTCTCCAAGGCTTCCTTGAGGGTGAGGTGCCAGGTGCCTTTGTTTTCTTCCTGCTGTCTGGCCGCAAGGTGTGGTGAGATTTCGACGAAGTGGTAGTCGAGGTGTCGTCGTATGAAAAATCCCAGGCTTTGTCGGATATCACGAGCCAAGGTGCCATCGCCGGGGCCGAGTTCAATGACCGGGAGCCGGGCACCCCGTCGTTGCCACGCTTTCTGAATCCACAAGGTAATTCGCCGGGCGAGTGCCGTGGTGAGCTTCGGAGTGGTGGTGAAGTCACCCCGAAACCCAAGAACGGGCCGAGGGCTGGTGTAGTAGCCCCGCGGTCCGTAGAGCGCGGCGGCCATAAACTGATCGAAGCGGATGAGGCCGCAATCAGTTGTTTTTGATGAGCTCTTCACAACCCTTGATGTCGAGCTTGCCGGAAGCGAGGACGGGGATGGTTTCGACGGGAATGATCTTGCGCGGGCACCAGAGAGAAGGGATTCCCTCGTCCATGAGCTTATAGCGGATGTCGAGGGCTTCCTGCTCGAGCGCAGGTCCGGTGATGGTGGAAAGAAGAGCGATCGCTTCTCCTTTTTTGTCATCGGGGATCCCGACGATGGCGATCTTGCGTTCGGTTTCGTTATCGAGTCCCATGACCCGGTTGACGGCAGCCTCGATGGTTTCATGCGGGACCATCTCACCGGCGATTTTGGAGAAGCGGGAAATCCGGCCTTCGATGAAGAGGAAGCCTTCATCGTCAAGCCGGCCGACGTCACCCGATTTGAACCAACCGTTCTGATCGATGACCGCTGCCGAGAGTTCCGGTTTGTCGAGGTAGCCTTTGAAAATGTTGGCTCCCTTCATCCAGATGATGCCAGATTGATCGATGGTGTTGTCCTCGTCGGTGGCGGGGTTCGTGATCCGGATCGCGACTCCGGGAAGAGGGAGTCCGACCGAAGAGAAGCGATGTGAAGGGATGACCGGGAGGCCGTCTTTTTCTTCCGGAGCAGGGAGGTTAACGGTGGCCGCGGGGGAGGTTTCGGTGAGTCCGTAGCCTTCCATGGGGAGGATGTTAAACTTGTCCTCGAAGGAGCGCGCGAGACTGTCCGGGAGCTTTTCGGCACCGGTGATGACGATGCGGAGCGAGGAGAGGAGTTCGGGGTCGACTCGACGCATGTAGCCACGCAGGAAGGTCGGGGTGGCGAGGAGGAGGTCGATTTGGTGCTGCGAAATGAGCTCGGCGAGACGGCTTGTTTCTAGGGGGGTGGGATAAGTGACGAGATCGAGACCCTCGATGATGGGATACCACAGGGTGACGGTGCTTCCGAATGAGTGGAAGAGCGGGAGGCAGGCCAGGAGCTTGGAATCTTGCGGGAGATCGAGCTGACGACCGAACTGGCAGACATTGGCGAGGAGGTTGCGGTGGCTGAGGGGGACGCCCTTGGGCTCACCGGAGGAACCGGAGGTGAAAAGGAGGAGGGCTTCATCGTCGCCTTTTGATTTGCCAATTCCGAGGATTTTGGCGAGGAGAGGAGCGGGAAGGAGTTTTCCGAAGAGGATCCACTTGCCGATCTTCTTTTTAATTTGGGGAAGGATACGCTCGATGAAAAGGAGGTCGCGGTTTGGTGGCCAGGGAAAGTCGGGGACCTTGCGGACGAAGGGGTCGGCGGTGATGAAGCGATCGAGGTCGGCTTGCCGGATAGCGGAGCGGACGGCTTCGTGTGAGGCTGTGAAGTTGAGGTTCACCGGGACCTTATTGGCAAAGAGGACGGCGATATTGGCGATCATGCCTCCGCGGCCGGGCGGGAGGATGATCCCGACGCGTTTCTTTTTGGTCGCCAGTTTGATCTCTTTGGAAAGCGCGATGGCCGCACCGAGGATTTTTTCGAAAGGAAGCTCGGAGTCGTCGGTGCCATCGAAGAGGCTGTGGTTGCCCGAGTGTTTCTTGAGGCCTTGAAGCATTGCGATGGCGAGGGAGCCATTCAGGAACTCCCGGCTTGAGAATGATTCTTCGGCGCAGAACAGCATCGCTTCACGATATCGTGCGATGGTTGCCTCGCCTTTAGCGATCGGTTTCCCGAAAGTCAGGATGGCGGCGGGAAGCTTTACGGGGTTTTCGACCGCGAGCATGATCTCTTCTGGCACTGAGACCTCAAGGGGGGTGATAGGGAGCCCGAGAGCACAAAGGGCCCGAAGGGTCTCTGCGGGAATGCGGCAGGGGGCCCCCTGCCGACAATTGGTGACGCCCGGGACGAAAATGAGGACGCCATTGCCTTCGATTTTGGGTTCGAGATTCCGCCCCAGGTCAGGGAGTGACTCGTCGGTTTTTGAGAATGCGGCACCACTATGGCCGCTCAATTGGAGGTAAGATTGGAGATCGGCGGCAAGAGTCGTGGTTTCCTCCACGAGCCAAGTGATTCTTCGGCCGGAGAGAGTGGCTGAGAGTTCGCTGGCTTGGGCGGCATCGAGCCGGCCTGGCACGATCATACATCCGTCTTTGGGGAGGCGGTCGAGGGAACGGACTTCGATGGGAGTGCTCATGGAGAATCTAAAGTTGGCGGATTTTTGGCCGCCGCA
>JBLIDI010000046.1:0-19081 GCA_047634075.1 Akkermansiaceae bacterium | reverse complement strand
TGGGAAAGCGGCCGCGCCTACCTCAACCCAAAACACCTCTCCTAAAAAAACCATACCAAAAACTCAACCGATCAACCTCATGAGATCCGAACTTTTACAGAAAAAAAATTGCGCTGCCCCCGCCGCCGTCTCGCTGCATGGAAATCACATCGTTTTTATACACGACCAATCGATTAAAAACCTCCCGAGGATTACCTCCCCTTTTCAGGTTGACCCGTCCCTCGGATTGATCATACATCGCTTGGATCGACTCATGCGTAAGCTGCACCATGTGGTTCCTCCGCAAGTTCCCCCACAGATTATCCGGGCGGAAACCCCGGCATGGTCCACGCGAAGAGTAACGATCGGGTTGAGGGGCTTCCAAGAATTTCTTACCATCTATGGTCCTCGAGACCCCGGGCAGGCCAAACGGATAAGACGCTCCAAAGTCATTCGAATCAAGGGTGCCATTTAAGAATAATCTGCTGCTGGAGCCAAAGCCAACGCAGGTTCCATTAATGGTGCGGTTCACAATGCTGAAGACACCATAGTAGATTAGATACATCGGGCGCGGAGTGCAGCCAACTAAGGGGTTATAGACGCTGTTCTGGAACACGGAAGTGAAGAGTGGCCAAGACCGCCCATCGACCTCTCGCTTGTCCGCTTCATTCCTAAACTCGAACCCGTAAAGTTGGGCATAGTTCAGGTCCAGAGTCAGATTGAGAGGGCCTTGTAGTAACCATCTGTCGCTGGAAGTAAGAACTCCTGGTCTCGTCCAATTATCTTTAATCGCCACCTGCCACCGCCCGGTCCGCGCAGGTGGTAACTTGACCACCATCGGCATCCGATTCGGCGATATGGAGAGCACCTCGCACAGAATCAGATCGATACCCTCGCGGCAAACTTCTTCAAGCGGAACAATGTTGAGACAATCGTGAAGGTAAACCTCGAGTCTGGGATGAAAATTTTCGCCATGGAGAGTGATCGTTGAGAGTTTCGGAACGATCTTCAGGTCGGGGCTTGTCCGCATCACGATGGGAGCGATCGCGCTGCTCTCCTCAATGGAGGTGAACTCGATGCGGTGCAAGCCCCGGGGATGACCCTCTACACCGGTGGAGAAGCTTGGCTTGGAACGTCGGGATATGCTGCCCCGGAACAACTCAACGCAAGCGAGATCGATCTCGACGAGCGGGTTGATGTTTCGCTCTCGGAGCCATTCTCTATCATCTTGTCACGGGCATGAATCCCGAGGACGCCCGGGAGATCGCATTGCCTCAAACCGGACATCCCCTCCCTTCTGAGATTGCCCTGCAAAAAATTGACTCCGAATTGGATGCCATCATCATCCATGCCATTTCGCCCAAACGAGAGGAACGCTACCGCTCAGTCCGGGAACTGATGGCCGATTTACGACGGCACCTTAACGGAGATGAACTTGCCATTCAGACGACTCAGCAAAAATCGCGAAGTGTTCCGATCCTGATCGGCATCGCGATCCTGGCGATCTACCTTACCGCCGCCTGGTTCATTCAGGCCCAATCATCGGACGAGCCGCAAACCGCCGAAGAAAGTGAGGTCGCGCAAAGTGACTACCAAGGCTTTGAATTTGATTCACCCGAGGACAAAGCCCTTGCCAAGCTGCTCATAAGCCTCCGTGAACCCGCGATGGGCCCCGAACTGGCCAATCAGCGGGAAAACACCGCGTGGAGTGATCTGCCCAAGGGGAATGGTTCACAGCAACTCCGGCTCCTGAAAAACCTTCTTGGCTCAATCTGGTTTTTTCAGAACCAACGGGAGGAATTGAAGTGGGCTAAAGACGATCGCGACTAAAGTGAGGCTCGCAAATTCTCAAGCTCCCGCAGCCCCAATGCCACGCACCCCAAGAGGCCGGCATTATCACCCAGGTCAGGAGGCACGATCAAAGATGCCAAATCGCCCTCCAAATAATCACGATCCAAATAGTTCGCCAGCAACTCACGGAGCCGGGATCTCACGAGCGGGAATAGCTGTTCCTGATGCATCACTCCGCCTCCCAGAACAATTCTCGCTGGCGGCGCAATCATGAGGAGATTTTGGCACGCTTGGGCGAGGTAATCCGCTTCGATTTCCCAAGCCGGATGATCTGATGGCAGCTCATTGGCAGGAGCACCCCAGCGGGACTGCAGGGCAGGTCCGGCAGCGAGGCCTTCCAAACAATCACCGTGAAAGGGACAGATCCCTGCGAACTCGTCGGCCCGATGCCGGGTCACCCTCATGTGCCCCATCTCAGGATGTCCCGCCCCGTGCACAAGATTACCAGCCACCATCAATCCGCCTCCAATCCCGGTTCCAATCGTAAAATAGGCAGCGTCATCCATTCCTCGTGCCGCCCCCCACTTCACTTCCCCCATCAAGGCGGCATTCACATCGGTCTCAAAGACCACCGGAATCTCTCCCAACGCCTCCCTGAGAGGTCCCAACAAATCAGTTTGCGACCACCCGGGCTTGGGCGTTGAGGTAATCATCCCGTAGCTTACCGACTTCGGATCAAGATCCGCAGGCCCAAAGGTTCCAACCGCCAGCACTGCCGGCGCACCATAGTCCACCGCCGCTTTTGAAAAAAAATTCACCAGATTGGCAATCGTGACCTCCGGACTGGTCGTTTCGATCCGCTCACGAATCAAGATCCCTTCAGGTCCCGAAGCTAGCGCCGCTACCATCTTTGTCCCCCCCGCTTCCAAGGCTGCCACCAACTGATCGTTCATCTGGTTTAAAGAATACCAGTTCATCAACCGGCCGTAAATGTCAGAAGGCACTTGTCAACCGCCCGGATTCCCGTTAGTCCCCCTCTGTGGCTGACTTTCGATTTGAAAACCTAGAGGTCTGGAAAATGGCAACCGAGATTGGGCATCGTATTGCCGACCTTTCGGATGGCATCGAATCCCAAGGCAAAACCGCCTTCGCAAACCGTTTCCGTGAGACCAGCTATCTTGTCTCCGGCATTCTTGCCGAGGGGAGCAGCTGTCCCACCAAACCCGAGTTTGCTGAATTTGTGGGACGCGCGCGTGGTGCCACCCTTGAGATTGCCAACCTCGTCATCTTCCTCTCCGAGCGGGAATTGATCTCGGAGGAGGACGAGACCAACCTCGTCAACATGCTCAAGCGCGAGTCCAAGATGCTCGACAACTTCCGTCAGAGCCTCGAACGCGCCGGCCAGCCGGATCCCGCGATCGCTTAAAGCTCCTTCGAGCGTTCCGAGATTCCCTTGCGGGCCTCCCGTAGTTTGGTCAAAAGCCAAATCATCGTCAGGGCAACGACGCCCTGCCAAAACCAAAAGGCATTCGGCAGGGCGCGTGCAACATCCCGTGGCATGCCCTCTTCCGAGAGAAAAACGCCCGCTCCGTAAACCGGCCATGACACCGGGCAGATCCCGCCCAGCCACACCGCCGGTGCAATCAAGTCGTCGCGGCTGACCGCAAAAATCACGCCCAACATCAGCGGGAGGACCCCCACAAATATTGCCACCAGGCCGGTGACCTTGCGCCCCACCGACTCCAGCAAGGCCGAGAGACCCAGCCCTCCGCACGCCAGGAGTAAAAACATCGCCACCGGAGTGACCGCGAGCAGAGAAAGCTCGGGATACCAATACGATTCTATCAGGGCATTCGCGAAGATAAACCACCCCATGCCACCCATCACCGCCATCGCCAAGGTCCACGGGACCGAGGTCGTGGCGTCTGAAAACACCGGCAACTTTGTCTTCCCAAATTTCCGGGCACGACGCCATCCCCTGACCTGCCCCTGATTGTCGGAGGAGATCACGAAAGTGAGCCACCAAAGACATGCCAAGGTCAGCACTCCGTAAAGTCCCACCATCACGGTGGCCTCCCAAGGTTCCGGAATCCACGAGGCCTTCTGAGGATTAATAATGCGACCAAAACGACGGTTCAATTCACGCGAGGGAAACAAATCTCCCGAGGCAATCAACGGCAAGGCATTCCCCAAAAGCATCACCTGCAGCCAACCAAAAAGCCCCGTTGCCCCGACCTTCCCAAGGAGATGGCAGTCGGCCTTTCGCCACCGCCGCCAAAGCATCGTAACCATCGCAAAACTGAGCACTCCTTGTGAGATTAACGTGAAAATATACTGCGGGAGATTCAACCCAAAGAAACGCGCCGGCGGAATGATCGTCTCGTAAATCAAGGCCCCCTCAGTGAGAGGCTGCGGCAGAAGGTAAGGATACACCTCATTGAAGACCGGGTAGATCGTAACATACTTGAGATAGACGAGTCCGAATTTTGCCGCCTGCGGGATAATGGTGTAAAGCAGCAGCACCATTCCGGTCGAGGTCAGAAAGGCCCACCGGCGGTTCTTCATCACCGACCCCGCCAGCAGCCCGGTCAGATGATAAAGAATCGCCGCCATGACAAAGACCGCGTAGAGCTGTAAGATTCCCGAAACAGGCACCTCGCCCTTCCAGACCGAATAAATGGTAAAAGGAAGCGTTGCCAAAAAGAGCAACCACTCGCGAATGGGCAGCCCGAAAAGAAAACCCACGACCTTCGCCAGCGGAGTCATGGGAGCCAGCCTTTGGTAGTCGATCACGCCCTCATCAGCCTCGGTCGTGATCCCCGCCGCGGTCTGCCCTGTCCCCAAGCCAAAGAGAATGATTCCCTGAATCACCAACAAAGGGATCAAGGGCATCCGCGCGGCGTCCGAAACCGCGAGGCCAGGGCGGGAGCTGACCTCACGTGCCACAAAGAAAAAGAACCCCGCCACCAGGATTGTGAGCAATAGCATCACCCCGAAGCTCGCGGGTCGCAGCCTGCTCCGGCAGTAACGCCGCACAATCGGATTCGCCCAAATCATCCAAGCCGGGAGCGGCCCCTTTCGTTTCACCTCATTCATTCTTCTCGATTTCCCTCGGCCACTCTCACCAAAATATCCTCAAACGACGAACTCTCCTCCTCGAACGAGCGCACCTTCAGCCCCGCATTCACCAGACCAACCAACAAGCCCTCCTGATCCACATCACCCCCGGTAAATTGGAACCCCACCTTTGAGCCCTCCACCTTTAAATCCGTCACTCCCGCCGTTTCCCGCAACCAGGACGCCAAGGCCTCCGGATCTCCAAAAGTCACCGCGCTCAAATGCCGCTCGGCCCGCCCCAGTTCCCGCCGCACTTCTTCTGCCGTCCCACTCGCCAACAAGCGCCCCTGGTTCATGACGCACAGTGACGAACACATCTCCGCGAGCTCACTTAGAATGTGCGAGCTCACCAAGACCGTCGCCCCCTCCTGCGCCAAAGCTTGCAAGGCAATCCGCATCTCCCTTCGCGAAAGCGGATCCAGCCCGCTCGCCGGCTCATCTAAAACAAGGACCTTGGGCCGATGCAACAAGGTCTTCGCCAAGACCAGTCGCTGGGTCTGTCCACGCGATAGCTCCTTGCACCAAGCCTCGCGCTTCTCAAAGAGATTCACGATTCTCAAACATTCATCAACCCGTTCCCGGCGTGCCCTCCGCCCGCCCAAGCGATGGGTGTCGGCATAAAAATCAAGAAATTCCCAGAGCTTCAAATCCGCCGGCACCGGTGCCAGGTCGGGCATATACGCCATGATCCGACGAGCCTCCTCGGCCGATTCGAAAATATCAAATCCCGCCACGCTCACCTCGCCATAAGTGGGCTCCATCAGGGTCGTCAACACCTTAAAGGTGCTCGTTTTTCCTGCCCCATTTGGACCCACCAACCCAAAAATCTCACCATAGGGGATACGGAGGCTGATGTCCTGCACCGCCACAAAGTCCCCGTAATCCACTCGGAGATCCTTGATCTCAATCGCCGCTTCACTCATCTAAAAAATGTCCCCTTCCAATAGGTCGAAATTTTTAGGCGGAGCCAGTTGATATTTCCGCCATTGCTCCTCAATCTCCCGTGCCTGCTCCGCGCGGTATTCGTTGAGGGTCGCCCGCTGCTCCGGACGGAGAACCGAATCAATCGCGGCATCACGCGCCGCCTGATCCAGCTGGCTCGCATCGCCCGCGTAGTCCTCCGGATTCACCTCGGGCCGATAATCCTCCGAACCCCGGACCATCACCCGAAACAATTCCTCCTGCTGCCCGTCATCAAGCCCCACCACGCCATCAAGCCGGCCGAGCTTCCGGTCGGCCTCGTCCTGCACCGCATCGACCCGTTTGTCCAAGCGCTCGTTTTGAAAGGCCGCCAGCTCCTCGCCTTCCAAAAAACCCTCCATCAAATCCGAGGCTCCCTCAAAATCACGCCAGTCATTATTGGTGGCCTGCACGAATTCCACGAAGCCGCTTTCATCACTCTCGATCACCCCGGTGATCTTCTCGGCATTCGCTTCACTCTGCCCAAGAAAGTAAGCCTTCAACTCCTCCTTCTCGGCATCGTTGAGATCATATTCACGTGTCCACTCAGAGACCCGGGATTCCGCCCAATTTGCCTCATTCACCTTCCGAACCCGCTCCATCACCGGCGAGATCTGCCTCATCCAAGGCTTCGCCGTTCCCAAAAGATCATCGAAGCTCACTTCTTTGCCATCCTTGAGATCCCGCACCAACCTCCGGAATTCGCCCCGCTCCGAGCGCTCGGCATATTTGCGCAATGCCCTCAACTGGCGCTCCGCGCGCTCCGCTTGCTGCTCCGCAAGCTCCAGCCGATCCTCCAGAGAATCAGGCTCGGGCCGCTGGCTCTTGGTAAACATAATCCCACCAGCCACCCCCACAATGATCCCAATGATTAACCCGAGAGCTTGTTTTACTTCCACTGAATACCTTTAGCAGATTGCTGACAAGATGCCCCTTGAAAGTTTGTGCTCATCCCACTTTTACGAGATCCTCCTATTAATGACGTCTCTGAATCTCTGGCAGGAAGCTTTCTTTGTTCTTGGAGAGATCCTCGTCATCCTCTTCTTACTCCCGATGTTCGCGGCCCCGAACGGACGAGGCCACATGCATGACCCACTTCTCGCGGGCGCCGGAGCCCTCAGCCTGAGCCAGCTCTGACCACTCCGTTTCATCGGCACCGTCTGCTTTTGCAAAGCGCCGGCATCATGCTTCCACTTGCCTTGCTTGCGATCTTGGCCGCGTGGCAGCTCGCCGATGCCCGGAAGGTGGCCGAGGCCGAGGCAAAAGCTGAAGCAGTGCGGTATGTAAAACGCATCGAACGGCGTCTTGGTGAGTCATTTGAGCTGCTGCTCGATGAATTGCCGGAGTTCTCAAAAGGCCTGCCCCCCCCCGTGGGCTTCCGCTTGAGCCACTCGTGCGCTGGCGATTGATCGAGCTGGCTCAGCACGATCCGGAATCACTCGCCGCTTTCTTTCACTGCGTCGCCGGGGATCGTCCCTCATGACTCACGCCTCCCTTGTTTGCGAAAATGGCAGACATCCGCCTTCAAGACAATCCGCAGCTGCGCTCGGCAATCCTAGCGTCCGAAGTCAGTGACCGACCTGCGTATCTCGACGTTTCCGTCAACTTGATCTCAAAAACCTCTGAGAGTCCCTTCGAGGTCACCTCGCAGATCAGCAATGATGATACCATCCTCGCCAACTGACGGAAGCAGCGCACCAGCCACCTTTTGCTCATCGGTCTCAGTATCGTCTAGCATATCGCTTAGGGACATGAGGGCGAAATCCCCATCGAGTGCCCTGCCGAGGGTGGCTGCCTTTTCCGATCACCCTACCCTCTTCGCAGAACGATGTCTGAAAACGCACGGATCCTCATCGTAGAAGACGGGGCGAGACACAGAATATCTCAATGCTGATGCAGCTTCTGAGTCGTGGACTCGAGTCGGACCATGAAGCGATCGTCAATGTCATTGCTCAGCTGATTACTGCGGGCTTAGCCGTAAATCATCAGGACTCGCAGGGCGACGCCACAATGCACTATGCCGCCATACACGCTACCGCTAAATCTTTTAAAGAGATAGGGCCTTCTGGGCCTGATTTCTTCACTGATAGCAGAAGAGATATTGCGACTGCTAAAGAACTCACCAAGGTCGTTCTCGCCCTGCTCAAGGCAGGTGCGGAAACGAAGCTTAAGAAAAAGGAGGGAATGGCTCCAGTGGACATGGTCAAGGGCCTCGAGACGGTCCTCCGACCCGACAAGTAAACCTACACTCCCTTCAAATGCAGCGTCGCCACGTAGACCAAATCATCCTCATTTCCGTCTCCGTCTCCGTCTCCCAAATTAATGATCTCCTTTTCGACCTTCCATCCCGTTTTCTTGAGAAGCTTTTTCAAAGCGACATCAGTAAAAAATCTCAACCGCTGCTCCGTCTCCTCCTGCTGCATGATTTTCCCAGCAGCATCCTTACTCGTGTAGCGATGCTTCCTCACCAGGCTTCCGGTTTGCTCCTTGATTCGGTGCCGCGTTTCCAACTCCCCAATCTCTCCCGAGGGCAAGGTAATCTTGCGATCAAAATACCAGGTGTTCTGGGGCAAGCCCCCCGAAAGCTCGGCCCACGGAAAGAACAAGGTGAGATAGAGATGATCCGTCAACTCACGCAATCGCTGCAACTGCCTCTGCGGATCCTCAAAGAGCTGAAAGGTAAACGCCGGAATTAAGACCGAGCTGTACTTTCCACCATCATGTTCCTGCAGTGATCCCTCCATCACCTCGGCCTCAGGATACTTCACCCGCGAAAGAGCTACCATTTCAGCCGAAATCTCCAAGCCCACCACCGCATGCCCAGCTTGCACCAGCGGTCCCAAGAGTCGTCCCGAACCAGATCCGACATAGAGAGACTTCCCCTCCCGCCCCTCAAGAAAACCCTCAAGTAAAGGAACCTCACTCGGCGCCTCCTCAGCCTCCCAAAAAAGATCGTGCCACTTCGCCTCGAAGCCTTGATATCCGGATTTCACGAACCGGATCTCTCAAATCCACCTCCTTTCGGCAACCCCCAATCGCCTCAAAACACCAAGAAAGGGCTCCCTCCAGAGCGCCCCTTTCAACAGCAAAGCAAGGTCCCTAGACTGAGAAAAAGTCCCCTCAGCCAAGCTCCCCGCCCCAAAAAACGCCCCAATAATCGCGTGGCCCGAAGCCCTTTACGCGAGCTAGCTCACGCGCTCAACGTCCGTTGCCGCCGCGGAGGCTTCGATCGCAGCGTAAATCAAGCCTCCGGAAGGGACGTTCTCCAAGCTAAAGACAGCCGCTTCTGCAAGCTCACCCGCTTTCGCGCTACGAGCTTCAAGAATCGGAATGATATGAATATCGCGGCATCCGTAGATCGCTCTTTCAAGCCAATCCGGGGTGCGGGCATAGCAACGGTGATTCTCGGAATCAAAAGTCGCTTCTGTGTTGAGCTTACTTGGCGACCATCGGTTGCCGTTAATATGAAGCACCTGCGAGAGGTGACTCTTCACCGCCGAGTAAACGAGCAATACCAAGATACCAAAGCTGACCAACAGAGGTAAGCCCGGGGTGAAAGTCGGGTCGAATTTTTGAAGGAACGACCAAACGCCACCGCTGACTTCAGCAGTGCCCGTTGTTTGTAAGACCACCCAAGCAACCCCCACCGCGATAATTACCCCAATGAAGGCACCGATCAGTCGTCCGCTGATATCCTCACCAATTGTTGCGAGAATGATCAAAAGCGACATTGCCCAGATCACACCCATAATCTGCAGGGTCACGGGCGCCTCTGTCATATAAGACAGGCCGACCAAGATCGCGGTGATCGGTAGGATCGGGTAGGTGTAGACGATGTCATTGTAGCCGCAGACCTTACCCTGTCCTGTCGCCACGATCTTCTTCGCTTGCCGGCCCGCAAAGAAGCCAGGGAGAAAGAAGACCAGATAGAAGAGTTGGCGCAGATAGTAAGCCTTGCCGGATATTCCGCGAAACGGTGAGTCGTGAGACTCAAGCCGTCTCTCGCGGGTCGTTTTTGCTGGCTTCGGGGGATCTTGGGGGATGTCGCTCTTTGGGGGATCTTCTCTTACTTCGTTTTCCTTCATGGTGATACAGTTCAGTTTTTTTGGTTCTTCCGGACGGAAAAATTCCTTTTTGTTAAAAGCACTTTATCGTCCGACGGGGCGGCGGAGAAGGAAGATTGTCATAAAAGTAAATCACCGCCCTTGGACAGCGCTCCTGGGACCCGCGAGAGGAGCATATTGTTGAGCGCGACTTTGCTTTAGGGAGCCTTCCTTGCCCCCCGGTCGCCGCCAGCGGAACTCATACGGCCCAGTCAGAAGGACGTAATCTCAGAAGCGAAGTTCAAGAGATCCCCTGAAGATTAGTCGAGCGACTTTTAAGAGCGCCAAAAGCAATCTTACCTTTCAATCGTTTGACCGCCGGGGTTTTCCAAAAATCTAAGATCTTCCATTCAAGAACGTCGTAGCCGTCGCCCACATAAATCTCCCAATCTTCATGTTCCAAGCCGGTCGATGAATGAGGCACTTTTCATCGTTTGCAAGACGAGGGGAGGTCAACTCGGCGAGCAAATTCCCGCTCTCGACCGCCCAGATAAGAACCCGTTGATAGTCCGTGGTCGCAATCATCGCACCGTCTGGAGAGACCGAAACCGTTTCGATGGGACAGCAATGAAACGCGCTTTTCTTGGCCGTTTCGGTCCGCAAGTTGACCCAGTCCTTGGTGCGCACGGGCCACCCTCCACCGGGATCCCAAAACACCAGGAATTCTCCATCGCTCGTGAAATCGGAGAAGTAAGTGCCATTGTCTAACTCCTTCTCGACTTTGTCAGGAGTCTCTAAATCGATGATGAGAGTTCGGTAATCTGAACCGATGACCAAGCGGTCGCCCTCGGGGCTGAACCGCACGTTACTACAGTCGTCGTTCCCATAATAGCTACCGCCAGATTCAACTTTCTGAACCCTAACGAGCCGTCCGTCTTTCCTCTCAAAAAGCGTGAGACGCTCGGACTGATGAAAGGTCAGCCAACGCTCTTCCTTGGGCTGCACCATGATTGTCCAGGAAAGATCCTCTCCTTGTTCCAGCTCAAGTTTCTCGTCCAAAGCTTCCGCCTGATCACCGCCTGCAGAAATGAAGAAACACTTGGAGCCATCCTTGCACCTCCAGGTGAGGTAGGTTCCATGCTTCGAATCCTCGATGGAAGCCCGGCGATTGAATGTCGTGATTCCCTCCATCTTAACCTCTTTGGTCACCTTCCCAGTTTTAACTGGTCGAGCCATAAAACCGCGGTGGCCCCATGATATTCGTTTTCCTCTTCACCGGGAATCGAAGCCAACACGATGACCGAACGGTGGTCGGCTGAGAAAGCCGAAGCGATCACCTTGCGGCGATTGTTAAAACTCCAGACATGCCTGTTCGTCTTCATCTCGAAGCATGAATAGCTCATGCTCTCACGTGACTTCTTTTCCTCGCTACGCCCTGCGAAGAGAAGATTACGGACGCCGGAAAAGGACCAATTCCCTCCGGCTTCCAAAACCTGCCGGGTGAGGCACTCCCCTCTCTCGCGATCAAGTTCAACCAGGGCGATTTGCTTTTGGGGATGAGATCCCGTTCGGTCCAGGAGCCAGTAATCTGACTTCCCAAGACGGGCCACTTTATCGGTCCCATTCGAAATCATGCCAACTCTCGGGTCGCCCAGAGTGACACCTTGCTGTGGTAGGCCTTTGGCATAGGGGTCATATCGTTTCAGATCGCTTTCATTAGCGACCAAGGTTGAAAAAGCACTCAAACCAAAAAAAGGTAAGACAACTTTCTGACAATGAGGCTTCGGAAATAATATTTCATCGGCGAAATTTTTAGGAGAGGGAGTTTTGACGAATATCGGCTTGGATGGAATGACTGAGAGACAAGAAACGGAATCATTCCCTGATTTTCCAGAGATAGATCGCTCGGTTCGTGGCACCCAACGCAACATAGTGATTGTCGGGTGAAATGGCACCACTGGTCATTGCGGAAGGTGAAGAGATCTCTCTTAAAACCTTTTTACTTTCCCAATCCATAACGACAAGCGTGTTGTCCAAACCAAGGAGAATTAAGGAGCCATCGGGACTGACCTTGACGGAAGGCAGGTGAAAATCCCCGTTTCCGATCTCCAGTGAGGAAGTTGTCGTGCCATCCTCAATCTTTTTCGAATGGAGTGTCACCTTTTTACGGTCTCGTGATTTTTCGAGGACCAGGATTTCTCCAGTCCGTCCACGAAGGATGCGCTCATCAGGTCCTAGCTTCTTCACAAAAGGATCCTGGCTCGCACCAAGACCTACCAGCTGGATATTTGCGGTGGTGCTCAGGATGAGTCTTTGATTTTCACCATCCACCTGAAAAGATCTTGGTCGGTAGCCAAAATCAGTGGGATCGATCTTGAGATTTCGGCTCGCTCCCGGATTTTGCATGTCGTAGTAGGTTGCTGATTTCCGGTCAATCACCACGGCATATCGACCACTGGCATCCGTTGCCACTTCCAACATTTTCCTCTCAGATCTGCTCTGCAAGGCGCCAAAAGCCACCGTGCCATCAACCGGGTCAGCGCCCGGGGATGAGAGTGGCTGACCGAGATCCCATTGGAGGACATCCCAGCCGTCGCTACCAAGAAGGGACTTGCCACCCGCGCCCCAGGCGAGGGAATTCATCTGGCAGCCGTCTGTTCCCCTCGGCGAGGTCAGTTGCGCGCTTGGTTCCTTGTCACCAAGCGACCAGACCAAATATCGATGCCCATCACCTGTGGCAATCAGGCCGCTCTCCGGAGAAAAAGCGATCGCCTCAATGGGGCAGCAGTGAAAGGCTTCCTTTTTCGATCGTTCCTCCCGGATCGAAGCCCAATCCTTCGTTTGAAACGGCCATGCCCCGCCGCGGTCCCAGAAGACGAGAAACTCGCCATCCGCGGAGAAGTCGGAAGTGGCACTTCCGGTATCAAGTCGCTTATGGATCTGATGCGGTTTTGCCAAATCAATGATGACCGTTTGTTGCAAGGAACCTACGACCAGACGATCACCGGCGTCATTGAAATGCACGTTGATGATATCATCATTAACGTAAGTCGCGGAGCCTGCCTGCACCTGATGGATTGGAGTCAGTTTGCCAGAATCGTTGGAGAAGAGATGGAGCGTTTTGCCATGATGCAAGGCTACGATTGAAGCAGTCTTGGGCTGCACGAGGACATTCCAGTTGTCCTCATGGGCCACGAATTCCTCTTGCCCAGCCAAAAGCTCCCGGACCGCTCCCTTCTTTTTATCGATAAAATAAAGAGGGTGATCATTGCCCGCATTCTTACAGACGAAGGTCCCCTCTTTCGTATCGACAACGACCGAACCATGGGATTCGTATGGAATCACTTTGCCATTACCAGGCAACTTCACCCGTCGAAGTTCTTTACCTTTTTCCCGATCCAGCCAGACAAGCGAGACTGGGTTTTCGGCAGCTCTTTCACTCACCATCACGAGGATAAATTTTTGATCCTCCGAAAAAGTGGTCGCCAAAATCTCATCAGCTGTTTCGAAGCTCCAGAGCCACTTGTTTGTCTTCACTTCGAACAAGCTATAAGTCGCCTTGTCCTTACGATCCCATCTGGCGGAGAAGAGTTGTCTCGCGTCTCCGGAGAGTGACCATCTTCCTCCGGCTTCAATCAACTGGCTGAGTCGACATTCGCCAATTTTGCGATCCAGTCTGGACATGACAATCTTCCGATCTTCTTGGCCACTTATCAGCCAAAAGTCACTGCTACCAACCCGGGAAACCTTTGCCGATTGATATGGATTTATCGACGTTGGGAAACCGTATCGTTGCTCTCCCAACACCGCGAGACAGCCAGTGGGGAGACTTTGATACGGGTCGGAGCGCTTGAGGGGGGCATTGGGTGGGTCATCACACCGAAACAAGGATCAGGAAAGTGGTGAAAAAATGGCGGAGATTCAGGAGATAATTCATGGAGCTTGAGATGACTTATTTTTTAGGGAGTTGAGGGACCGGTCGAAGACCCAGGGTCGCAGTTAAAGTCCGGGGAACTCCTCCACGAAGCACATGGAGATTTACGAACCCTCCGACCTCCCGGAGTTGCAGTCTGCCCGCAAATCCAGGAACATCTTTGACTTCGTAATCGTCCATCCTCGTGATGATATCCCCGGCTCGGAGACCGCACGTGTCTCCCGCCAAATCCATCTCGACACTCAGGACCACGATTCCAGATGTGCCATCCGGAAGCTGCAACTCCTCGATTCTTTCCGGATCTATCTCCCCAAGACGGACACCGAGGTAACCATATCTGACATGGCAATACTGCCAAAGATCCTGCGCTACCTTCAAGGCTCGCACCCCCGGAAAGGCAAAGCCGATTTTCCCGTAGCCTTGAGGCAAATACCAACTATTGATGCCAATCACCCTACCCTTCAAATCAAGCAAGGCACCCCCCGAATTTCCCGGAAGAATCGCGGCATCACTTTGAAGATAGTAGCCTCTTGCGTTGTTTTTTCGCCAGGAACGAGAGCGATCGGTGGCGCTGATAATCCCCTTAGTCAGAGTCATGCCTACCCCTTCCGGATTCCCAAGAGCCAAAACGAAGTCCCCGATCTGGGGCCTTTCGTTTGTGAAAACCGCGGGAACCAACTCAAGGTCGGTCTCGATTCTAACAAGAGCGAGATCGGAATCGCGATCGCTCGCAAGAACCTTGCCCGGGATCGCCTCTCTCGACTCGCCAAGGAAGACTTCACAAGTTTCGACCTTCCCCACAACATGAGCATTCGTGAGAATGACCCCGGAACGATCTATGATAACCCCCGAGCCAAATGATCGAATTTGTGGAATTGATTCCATCTCTGGATCCAGAAAGAGCGTGGGAATTTTTTCCTCACGGTCTTTTGCCTAGGGTTCATCTCGTGCAATGGTAAGCCTCACCACCGATGGTGTCACGGCTTTGGCAATTTTAGAAAAGCTCGATGGCAGAGGTGCTTCTCGATCCAGACTCTCATTATTCCAATTGATGTCGAGGGGAGGAGCCGGAGGTTCGATGCCCTCAACAGTAGAAAGAAGCAACCCTAGCAGGGAAAAAAAGATAGTCGCAAAGGGGATCGTCTTCATTTGAGGGGATCGGTGAATCGGTGAGGCTTGCTCTGTTTTCCTGAAAATCTGGGTCCACACCAAGAGACATGTCAAATTAGAACTATATCTCATCGCAAAATCCTCAAGTAAAAGATGATTTTTTTCACGAACCTTGCTCGCATCATTGGCTCGGAATTTGTCTCCCAGGCATCGCTTGCACAAATCAGGGCAGGCAAAGATGTTCCAGCGAGGCCCGTCCGCTAGCACCCCCAAAGAAACTCCAAGGAAAAGAGATCCTGCCACGGCGCCTCTTTCAAGGCGCCCCTTCCCTATTTCCCGGCAGCCACCTTCACGCGGATTCGGCTACCCGCGACGGTTTTATCATTCAGGTTCTTGATGGCATACTTCGCATGCTTCTCGTTAGACATCTCCACAAAACCAAAGCCCTTGGAGCTTGCTGTCTTTTTATCCATCACGAGATCACAAGCATTCACCTCGCCAAATGCGGCGAAGAGATCTTTGACTTCAGATTCTGTGGTGTCGCGAGAAAGGTTTCTAATAATGATCTTCATTTCCCTCATAAGCGAGGAGGACTCAGGGAAGTCAATGCCAATCAACGCTCTCACTTTCACGAAGGAAGACAGAGACCTCCCACTCGGCGTCGACACCCTCCATATCTTTGGAAGACCTTTCATCAACCTTGCCTTGGCTGGACGAAGAAGCTCCCGAGAAAGTCGTCGCGTAGTATGAGGCCATCAAACCTCCGCCAAACAGGAGGTGCCCCCTGATCTCGAAGTGTTTTCTGTGCCTCTTTGAAAAAATACTGGCATATCACGATTTGGAATTCTTCACATTCGCTTCATCAAACCTTCATTTAAAGGGTGAAGAGTGTGCAGCATGAAAGTCGCCTGCCTGCTCCTCGCCAGTTCCTCAATCGCCGCCGCGGAGGATCTCACCTCAATTCCAAATGCCCGGGTCACGCTGCCGTATTCGGAAGTTCGTGACCTCATTGATCGGGCCCATCAATTAAGTGTTCGCCCGCTACCGGAGGTGCCACCGGTTCTCTCCTTGATTTCACAAGCGGAATACACTCTTGAATCACTTCCGAAGGGCGGGGCGAAGGGCCAGGTTGTTTTTGCGGTTCAGAGTTTAAGCGGGGGTTGGCAGGCGCTCGATTTACTGGATAGCAGTTTGACGGTGACAAAGGTCGTACCAGCGACGGCGATCCTGGTGCCCAAGGGAGAGCGACTGGCCCTAGCCTTGCATGAAAAAGGGGCCAGCGCGGTGACCATCGACTTTCTGGTGCCCGGGCGAACGGACGAGGGTTTTCGCTTTAATGCAGTGCCGGCGACAGCATCGGGTTTGACTCTTACCGGGGAGGTTAGTTCACCGATCAGGCTGAGTGGAGCACAGGTGGACGCTGAGAATCCCCTCCGGTATCACTTGCCGTCATCGGGAAGCGAAGTCATCGCTTCCCGAATTATCGTTCGGGACGACAAGGCGAAGGCGAAACCCACAAATTGGGAGGCCATTACCGAATCGCTCGTCACCAGCGGGCCCGATGTCTTACGAGTGCGGACACGCTTACAGCTGCTTACAAGCGAGGCCGAACCAGGCAGTGTGGCGAAAGTGCGTCTCCCGAGATTGGCAACGATTGACCAGGTGACGTCGGCCAGCTTGGAGAGTTTTGATTCGAAGCCGGCGAATGAAGGGGGTCATCAGTGGCTCGAGATTGTCTGGCAAAGTGAGGGCGTCGCGAATCGGGTCATCGAAGTGAGTTACGAAATCCCCCGACCGCTCAATCAAGGGATTTGGAAGTTAAACCTACCTTCCTTGGTCACCCCTCTCAAGACCCGTGGCACAGTCTTGATAGTTCCACCTGACGAGCTCGATCTGACCGCTCGCGATCACAAGGTGCTCGCCCAACGAACTCCGGCATGGATGGAGGAAGATGTGGCGGGTTCTGCAACCCTCGCGATTGAATTGCCCGGGGAGCAGATTCTCTCCCTCATTGCAGCGCCCAAGGAACGACTGCAAGTGGCCTTGCTGACGATCAAAAGTGCGCTTTACCAAACACAGCTTGTCAAAGGCGGCGACCTTCTCACCGATTGCGAGATTAAGATTGCGCACGAAAAATCGGCGAGCTGGACCTTCTCACTTCCAGAGGGCGCGACCTTGCTGGCTTGCAAACTTGATTCCTCACCGATGAGTCCCATTCTCCGGGCTGACGGGATGCTTGAACTTCCTCTCAAAAACCCCGACGGCATTTCCAACGTGATTCTTTCGTTCACCGCAAAGACGCAGGCCTTCAATCCAGTCGAAGGGAGCACCTCGCTTTCCTTGCTTCAGACCGAGACCTTTTGCCACACCCAGAGCTGGGCTATTGCGTTACCTTCGGAATATGAAGCAACTGCGATTGAGGGGAACATCCCTTTCAACCCCTCGCCTCCCAAAGACGAGCGCTTGCACCTTCTGAAACAACTCTCGCGCGGAGAGACTCCATCGGCGCAGATCTATTACCGCAAAAAATCACTCGACCAATAATCCCCCCCCCTAATCCACTATGAAAACTTCAAGTCTCACTCCGTTCCGCCTCGCTGCCATCGGGCTCATCTTTCTCGGCACCACAATTGCCTGGATGATTCTGGGGCAAGCGATCAGCAGTCGGACCCAGCATTCCTCGGCAGCGAGTTGTGCATCCGTCGACGAGGGTTGGGGGCCCGCGCAGGGGCAAGAACAGCCCGCGCTCTGGTATCTTTCGCCGACCGGAGAGAAGGGGCGACGCTTGATCCAGCCTGCGATGTCCGATATCAAGGTCGCACTGAATTACGAGCCCAAGAAGAAGGGCTTGCTATGGCACCGGACCTACGGAGTTGATTTTACGGGGCATTATGAAATCCCAAATCCCACCCCGATTGCCCAGACTATTTACGTCAGTTTTCCCCTGCCGTCAGGGACCTCAAGCTATCAGGGCTTCGCGTTTACCCTGGGCGATCAAGGGACCGAAAATCAAATTCCCCGTGATCGTAAAATCACCCAGGCCGTCACCATCCCGGCGGGCCAGAGCGTTCCTTTACAGGTCTCCTATCAAACCCGCGGAAGTGATTCTTGGAACTACCAACTGGGCCAAGTTCCTCGGATTCAAAATTTCAAACTGGCGCTCAACACTGACTTTCAAGAGATCGATTTCCCAGAAGGAACAAGTTCCCCGAGCGAGCGCGAAGAAGGTGAGCGAGGATGGTCCTTTAGGTGGAATTATCCCGATGTCATCCATCCGCAATCGATCGGGATGGCCATGCCCAAGGCTCTCAATGCCGGACCGGTGGCGCAACGAATCAGCTTTTTTGCTCCGGTATCCTTGCTCTTTTTCTTCGCCGTCCTCCTGATTATGGGATGCGTCAAAGGAATCAATTTACACCCGATGAACTACTTTTTCATTGCGTCGGGATTCTTTGCCTTCCAACTCCTCTTCGCCTACCTCGTGGATCTTCTTCCGCTGCACCTTTCCTTTATGATCGCGGCGATCGTTTCGCTCATCCTCGTGATTGGCTACTTGAGGGCGGTGGCGGGCAAGGAATTGGTCAAGATCGCCCTTCCGGCGCAGCTCGCTTACCTTGTGTTGTTCAGCTACAGCTTCTTTTTCGACGGGCTCAGCGGGATTACCATCACAATTGGTGCCATCGCAACACTGGCACTCCTGATGATCAACACCGCCCGCATGGATTGGAGTGCGCTCTTTGGGAAAAAGCCCGGTCCCAACGCCACCGTTCACCCGGCCCGATAGCATCTCCTCAAATGATACACAATTAACAATTAAACATGCTTTGCTGGCATATTCTTTCTAAGGCAAGCTTGGCTTGGCTGGTCCAAGAAGCTCCCGAAAAAGTCGCCAAGTGGCTTGATCCCTTCAAAGACCACCTCAACACCCTGAAATCGCGTTCCGAAGCTCGCCCGAGGGCACCCGTAAAGCAGGCATTCCGCACCATACAGGATGAAATTATTTCCTATCTTCAAGTCACTTATTATCAGTTATTTAGGACAATAAGGCGTGTGGAAAATTAAATAAATATGTACTTTGTATTTACATTGTGGTTCGTTCTTCCTTATGAGCAAACCTGCCTCTTCTGCCCAGGAATTCGTCGATGAG
>JBLIDI010000045.1:0-19415 GCA_047634075.1 Akkermansiaceae bacterium | reverse complement strand
GCCATCGTCCTCAGCGCCTCGCCATCCTCCCAAATTAGTAAAATGATCCGCGAACACTGGAGTGTGGAAAACCTCAATCACTGGAAGCGCGACGCCACCCTCTGGAGAGAGGACCGGGCCCCAAAACGAAATCCCAAAGGAGCCAAAAACCTAGCATTGATAAGAAACGCGCTGCTCGCAGTGATCCCGTTTGAAGAATTTGAATCGCTCAACGACGCCTTCGAATACTACCGTGATCACCACGAAAAATCGGTGAAACTCATCAAAACCGCAGCCCCCATCCAAGAATAGCTCAGCCAACCAAACGCCCTGCTCTCCCCATTGTAAGCCTTCGACTTCAGCTCCGTGAGAAACTTATCTAGCCTCACCTTAAAATCCGGCAACCCCGCCTCCCCCGCAAACGACTCATTAAACCCATACGCCGCAATAATGACATCCGCCTGAAAGTAAGTCAGATGCTGATCCAAATCCCCAAAGTTATCCGGCCTCGGCATCAGATCGATCTCATCCGCGGGCCACGCCAGATTCCGCACCGTCAATTCATGCTCCGGATGATGCTGATGAATCAAAGTCTCCAAATGCCCATACCGCCGCTCCGCATCCAGCAGGAGATTCCCAATCAAACAAATGCGATCCCCCTTCTTCAACTTCAACGGAAGCGTCGTCTCCACCGGCTCCGCCTTCGCGGCACGAGGCGACGTTTTGAGAGTGATAGAAAAACTCGCCAGCTTGGGATCTCTCGGCGGTGCCGCCTTCTTCAGTTCAATCGTCTTGGCATCCTTAACTCTGGTTTGCTTTGGAGACTGGCCGTGGGCCTCCGGCAGAAAAACGGTGCCCAAGAGGGTAAGGAGAGCGAACTTCATCATGATCCTTGAGAATTCCCTTTCGCCCGTTCCAACGCAAGAAGGAAGGACGCAACAAAAAGAGCGGCGGAGTCACCTCCGCCGCTCGCATTTTTGATTCAGACGAGACGATTAGTTGGCCGGTTCATCGAGACAGATGACACGGAAGATTCCGCGATCCTGATTCATCCGGGGTGAGTAGATCACCTGTCGACCGGCACCCAAAAGCACCGTGCCTTGGTCCTCCGCGTCTTCCATACTCGCGCGGACCGGAATCGTCTCCCATACGCGTGTCACGAGATTGAACTCCTCGACCGCCATTTCCATGGGACCTCGATCAAGGAAGAGATCGAGCTTGATCCATTCTCCACTCACAAGATTAAGACCATCTAAGTCGATCACGCGGAAGGGAACCCCGACCGAGTGCTCAAGCATGATGGACGAAACATGGTCATCAAAGCCACTCTCGGTCCGCTCTCCTGCATTCGCGTAGAGCCGCACTACATCAGTTGGCAGCACTCCTTCGCGATCCAGTCGCGTCAAATACACCACGAGCGTGGTCTCGGAATTTCCGCTAACCTTAACGATCGTCGCGAGGGCCGACTCCCCGGGCCTATCGCGGGTCAGACTAATCCCAACCGCACCATAGGAACTGCTAATCGTTACCGGAACATCTATGGCCTCGTCAGTAGAATTGACGAGATGATACTCGTAGCGCCGCACTTCGCCAGCAGCAAGGTCAGGTGTATCGGTATCGGGGCCCTTGATCACCACCGTCCCTGGCTCGGCTCGGCAGATCTCACCACGGCAAACCAACTCGGGGGTCCCTGGTCCGGAACTGGCACGAATGACATACTTGGCGCACTCCCCCGGGTCCATCTTGCATACAATGAGAAATTCGACTGTTTCGCACTCTCCGGGAGCAATCGGCCCGATTGACCCTCCTGAGATTGCAGACATCCCAGCGGCAGCATTAAACTGCGCAAAAGTCACCGACCCGGGTCCAAGGTTCTCAATCTTCCATTCGTAGCTCTTCTCAACATCCGATTTATTACAAATCGTGTATCGGATACGTGCTCCATCCAGACCATCAATCCCGCCACCCGTAATGGGACAACAAAAAGTCTTCTCAGGAGTGAGCATACAACAATCGGGAACGGGCTCATCTCCCTCACAGGGAGGAAGGTCAATACAGATGTCATCCACAAAACAGCACTCAACATTCCCTTCCGTGTGCAAGGCCAGCTTAAAACACAAGAGTCCTGAAGGTCCGGTATACGCCGTACTAAATGTTCGAATGTCTCCGGGATTAAAGGGGCTCCCCGAGAGGTCAATGTAGTTCGGCGAGAACGCGGTGACATTGGGCCCGAAGGAAATCCCGTAAACGGAGAGGGGGGCACCGATAAGATTACTGGTATTCTCAACTGTCACATCGAGAACATAACCCCAGGTTCCGTCCGCAAGCAGTCGGCAGGTCACCTTAACATCGTGCACCAGGGCGCATTCACAGATCGGGATATCGACACAGACCGTTTCGGTGCAGCACTCCTCAAATTTTGCATCGAGAAATGTCAGATTAAAACAGGCAAATTCCCCTCCTGCGAGGCCAGGGAGATCTAGAGTGATTGTGGTGCTATCGCCCTGATTGAGAATGGTCGGTAGTGGCTGCCATCCAAAGGGCTGCGGTTGGATCGGGATTGCTCCCGGCGGCAGTGCGGAAGCCGGAGTAGCCACCGCACCGTAGGTCGTCAGAGGCTTGGTCTGTAAATTCTCGATACTCAAGGTCACGGTGTAAGGTCCCCCGGGAAACTTAGGGCAGTTGACTTCCTTAACGATAATCCGGGCACAATCATCGGCCGTTTTCATGGTGTCGATATCGCCACCCATCCCCTTGAAATCCGGCCCTCCCGGACCAGTCCCTGGAACGTAAGGAACGACATAAGATTCCGTCACCTTACTTGGCGGTCCCGCAGGAACCGGAAAATCGATCATGCGCATTCCCTGCAATCCGTGGGGTCCGGCCCCGGTCGCGATATCAGCCGAGGACATCCACACAACTTGTTCGGCGGCTCCCGCTTCAAAGCCAAATTCCATCCCACCATAGGCTTCACCTTTGGTGGTATTTCTCCCGGTCGCAACCTCTCCGGTTAAGGTCCAGCTTCCCGCGATAAACTCGGCTTTGCGCCCAGCTGTCGTGTGATTATGCGGAGAATAAAAGTCTGGTAAATTCGTATAGGCGGGGAGATAGCTAGACTTCCTAAAGGCGCGCTCACCGATCAACATCACGGTGCCATCCACCGAAAAAGAGAGATCGGACACAGTCACCGAGTCCCCGGCACTCGCCCCATAAGAAGCGGGGACTACGAACTCTTGCGCCAATGAAGATCCATCGATCACTCCTCCGGGAAGATTGACACTCCAGATCTCATTTTCGTTTCCAACCGTTCCTCCATTCCAAACTGAGAAGTAGAGTTTACCGGCATGAGCTTCGATGGCCCAGAGCCGCTCTCCCAATGGAATCATTCCGGGGGTCGGAGTCGACTCAATCGTAAAGGGATCGAAATCCCCCAATGATCCTCCAACACTGTCGAACTGATAGATTTTCCCATCATCGAGGCTGGTGGCGAAGAGATTCCCCGAAGCATTATCCACCGTAATATTCCCCATGCCAGGGCCACCCTTGGTTCCTCCAGTGGCCGGAAAAATGGGGAGATCCGGATCGGACACCTGGGGGATTCTTGCAAAGACCGACGCAACTCCTGTCAGCGCGTCAATTTTATAGATCGTGCCGGATGCCCCAAGTTCATCGCTCCCGGCCCGCCCAAGGTCTCCGTATCTCAGATAGGGATCACCGAAGCCCGATGGGGGATAGACCGGCGACCACAAACCATTGGCGGCAGTATAGGTATTACCCTGCGGGTCGGTCGCAATCCCAAAGACGCACCCCATCTCCTGGGCCGTCCAGGTAGCGTCATGCCACTCCGGGGCATTCCACATCGTGGCACTGGAATTCAAAGTCGTGTAATTGGGCCCAGATGGATTACGGAGATCAAACATCCCGAAGACGTAAGCATTTGCCGCCGACACCGGATTCCCGGCATTGTCGCGCTTCTGCGCAGAACAAGTCGCCGCCGTAATCCCCGGACTCATGATGACATCCGCCGGCCCTGGGGCCCACGATGGTTTGGCTGTCAGCATTGCCGGGACTGACATGAAGGCGGCTAAGACCACCCCTTTGAAAGATGCCTGCCCTAAGGCCCATCTCCTTTGTTTTTCTATGGTTTTCATTTTTTCAACGTGCGTTCCGATTTTAACAGATTTTTTGTTAGTCGCTCATACTTAAGCGAAATTTTCATGGGTCTATCAAAGATTCCAACTTATGTCAGCACCTTATTCCTGTTCCTTTTCCCCTTGCCACCCATCAACCCGTTTCTGCGATCCCGAAATGCCCTTGAAATCTTTCTCCGCAAGGAGAATCTCGTCAAATGTCGCCGGTTTTTGGCGTTCAAATTTCTGTTTGGCCACATTCGTCAGGCGCAAAAGGAAGAGCTCCTCCCAGTGGCGACCGATCGTTTACATCCCGATTGGACGCCCCTGCTGACGATAATGAGGCGGAACGAGATTGCCGGTAATCCACCCAGGTTGTCGGGAACGACAAACCTCATAAGTTCCGTCAACATGGCCATGTCGAATTCTCCGTCAGTGAATGGAGCACTATGAGATCGACGAGCCGGAGGGCGCCTGTTGATACTCGGAGGTGAAACAATCTCGCCCGATATCATTCCTCCACCTCTTCCGGAAAATGATCATGAGGGCCTGAAAAACGCCGTAACCGTCCATGACAACCGAACCCGCTCAATCCCCCTTCTTCCGACGCCACACTCTCCTCGGGGGAATCCTTTGCTGCCTCCTGGCCCTCTGGCTTAATCTTCCCGCAGAGGACACCCCAAGCACCGCACCCCCGCTCAAAGCAGGGGCCTACGTGCAGGATGTCACCCCTCCCTTCGACTCTCTCCTCATCAACGGCGGATTCCTGGAACGGCGGCGTGGCAAAATGACCCCCGGTGATCTCAAGGCCCGCTGTTTTGTTCTCGAAAGGGGCGAGGTAACGATTGCCATCGCGGTTGTGGACAGTTGCATGATTCCGCGTGAGCTCTGCGATCAAGCTAAAGCGTTAGCCTTCAAAGCCACCGGCATTCCGCCCGAACGCATCCTCATCACCGCAACCCACACCCATAGCGCGCCCAGCACGATGGACTACTGCCTCGGCACAATGGCCGATCCCGCCTACACCAAATTTCTCCCCGCAAAAATCGCAGAAGGCATCGCAAAGGCGCACGAAAAACTGGAGCCAGCGCAAATCGCTTGGGAACAGATTAAGGCACCCGGCTACACCAACTGTCGTCGCTGGATCACCCTCCCAGATGAAATGCTCACCGATCCCTTCGGAGAAAAATCGGTGCGCGCCATGATGCACCCCGGTTACCGGAATCCCAAATACATCGGACCATCCGGCCCGGTCGATGACGAACTCTCGCTGCTCTCGATTCAAACGATCGACGGAAGTCCCCTCGCCGTGCTCGCCAACTTTTCCATGCACTACCACGGAGGTGGCGGCCCTGCCGACTACTTTGGTCTCTTCGCAGACCGTTTGGCTGAGCGCTTGACCGTCGATGGAAAAAGCCCGGTCTGTGCCATGACCCAAGGCACAAGCGGTGACCTCTATCGCGTCGACTACAGCGGAGAAAGAAAATCAGATGACATTTCGCGCTACACCAAAGAACTCATCGAGATCTCAGCAGAGGCGCTCAAAGAGACCCCCTATTACCAAGCTCCGGCGCTCGAGATGGACCAAAAGATCCTGACCCTGCAACGCCGCCTACCCGACGAAAAACGTCTGGCTTGGGCCGAAAATCTCCTCACCCCGATGGAAGGGCGCAGGCCCAAAAGCCAGCCGGAAGTCTATGCCGAGCAAGCACGGTTCATTCACGAAAACCCGACGGAAAAGGTCGTTCTCCAGACGATACGTATCGGCGATCTCGCCATCACCGCGACCCCCAACGAGGTCTATGCCATCACCGGATTAAAGCTCAAAGCACGGAGCCCGTTCCAATCGACCTTCAATATCGAGTTGGCCAACGGAGCCGCCGGATACATCCCTCCTCCCGAGCAACACGCGCTCGGAGGATACACCACCTGGCCCGCCCGCACCGCCGGGCTCGAAGTCGATGCAGAACCCAAAATTGTCGAAGCGGTTCTCACCTCGTTGGAGAAATTATCGGGGAAACCTCGCAAGCCTTTGGCCGTCCACAAAGGTACTTACGCCAAAACGATCCTCGCAGACAAGCCCGTCGCCTACTGGCAGTGTCAGGAATTCGACGGAGGTAAACTGAGCGATCTTTCCGGTCATGATCGCAATGGCCACATCGAGGGCGTGGTCGCCTATCACCTGCCCGGCCCGACAAACGAATCCTTCTCAGGGAAGGCCGTGAACAGCGCCCTTCAACTGGTGGGCGGCACCGTTTCGGCCACCGTTCCGGGAGCCCGGAGCCTCTCGTTTTGGTTCTGGAATGGCATGAGCGATTCTGTCCGAGATCATACCGGAGACCTCGTCCAAAACGGAGAAGCGCTTCGCCTCCGCATTGGAGGAAAGGCCGACGCCGACGCTGCCGGCACCTTGATCATTGAGAGCGCAAACGAGAACTTCAAAGGCTCCACGAAACTCGCTCTCCGCACCTGGCATCACGTCCTCGTTTCAAGCGATGGCAAAACGATGAACCTCTATCTCGATGGCAACCCGAAGGCCGAAATCTCCACCGCCCTTCCCGGCAAGTCATCCCACGAATGGCGCTTCGGTGGTATCCTCCCCTTCGAAGGCCGCCTTGATGAAGTCTCATGGTTTGGCAAGATACTCACCGGCGAAGATGCCAAGCGCCACTACATCGCCTCCGGGATGACGCCTCCTCCCAAACCAGTACCACCGCGCCCAAAACTCGACCGCGGAACCATGAGTCATCATCAGAAGGCCCTCATCGCTTCCAAGCCCACCGCTTACTGGCCCTTGCAAGAATCAGCGAAAGATCAGAGCTCTCGCCAACACCATGGTTCTCTCGAAAATGATGTCGTTCCAGCCAGCAAAATGCCAAAGGGAAACACTTTCAACGGCGGCCGCATGCGCGCGGACGTGACTGAGATTGGCGACACCTACAGCGTGGCATTTTGGGTTCGAAACACCCTTCCAACCCACCGCCGACCCGTCACCGCCTACCTCTACTCACGAGGCATCAACGGACAGAAGGAAGCCGAAGGCGACCATCTTGGCATCGGAGGCACTCACGCGGCCGAAGGACGTCTCATCGTCTACAACGGCAATCGAAGCGAAGGATTGCTCAGGGGAAAAACCAAGATGGAACCAGAGAGTTGGCATCACGTCGTCATGATCCGTAAAGGCGGAAGCGTGAGAGTTCATCTCAATGGCAACCCGACACCCGAGATCAATGGCAAGCTGCCCCGCACCTATCCCGATCACCACCCGCAATTCTTTTTTGGAGGCCGCAGCGAAAATTTTGCCAACCTGCAAGGGAGGCTTGACCACATCGCCCTCTATGACCGCGTCCTGAGTCCAAAGGAAATCAGCTCCTTCTACCAAACCGTTGAATTGAGCCCGGCCGGGAAAAAAGAGACCGCAGCCGATCGCGGCCCTCTCTCTCCGAAGGCCGCACTCAAGGCCATTCATGTCCCGGAAGGCTACAAGGTCGAACTCGTGGCAGCCGAGCCCTTGGTGCAAGACCCCGTCGCGATCGACTGGGCCGCCGATGGCAAACTCTGGGTCGCAGAAATGGCGGACTACCCCTCGGGCCTCGAGGGCAAACCCGGCGGTCGCGTTCGCTTTTTGGAGGACCTGAATGGCGATGGTGTCTATGACAAGTCCACCCTCTTTCTCGAAGAAGTAAACTTCCCGGCCGGAATTATGAGCTGGCGAAAAGGGGTTCTGATCGCAGCCGCTCCCGACATCATTTATGCCGAAGACACCAATGGTGATGGCAGGGCCGACGTCCGCGAAGTGCTCTTCACCGGATTCAAAGAAGGCAACCAACAACTCCGCGTCAACGGCTTGCACTGGGGGCTCGATAATTGGGTTCACGGAGCCAACGGAAGTCATCATTCGGGATATGCCTCGGGCATCAAAATCAGCTCCCCGCGATCCAACCAATCCGTCGAGCTCGGGAGCCTCGACTTTCGCATCCGACCCGATGACGGCCTGATGGAGCCCCTCTCCGGCCCCTCCCAGTTTGGCCGGACCCGTGATGACTGGGGCAATGCCTTCGGGGTGCAAAACAGCTTTCCTCTCTGGCACTACGTTCTGGAGCATCGCTACCTCAGTCGTAATCCCGACTTTGCAGCGCCCGACCCCCGCCGTCAGCTCCGACCTCAAAATCCGCGCGTCTACCAAGCGACCTCGCCGCAAAAGAGATTCCACAGCTTCAACCAAGCCGGCCGCTTCACGAGTGCCTGCTCTCCCATGATTTACCGCGACGACTTTCTCTTCGACGACGAAAAGAGACACGCCTTCACCTGCGAGCCCTTTCACAATCTCGTCCAACACATGATCCTGAAACAGGATGGTTGCAGCTTTACCGCCGAGCGAGCGGAAGCAGAAACAAGCCTCGATTTCTTCGCCTCGGAAGATCGCTGGTCACGCCCCGTCATGGCACGCACCGGACCCGATGGTGCCCTGTGGGTTGTTGACATGTATCGCTACATGATCGAACACCCCGACTGGCTTCCTGCGGAAGGAAGGTCCGAGATGAAACCGCACGAAAGATTGGGCTCCCAACAAGGCCGTATTTATCGCGTCATCCCGGAAAAATCAGACCCCAAGCCCACCCCAGATCTCGACCAAGCAACACTCGCACAATTGGTCGATTCCCTTGGCAATACAAACGGGGTCATCCGCGATCTCGCGCACCGCCTCTTGGTGGAGCGGAAGGCCGTCCATGTCACCGACTCATTATCGGAAGTGGCCCAGAATCACGATTCCGCGACCGCCCGTCTCCATGCGCTTTGCGTCCTCGATGGCATCAATCGCCTCAGCCCCCAACTCCTCGAATCCGCGCTCCGCGACCCCCACGCCCAGCTCAGACGCCACGCCCTGCGCCTCGCCGAATCACGATGGGAGAGTGAAGCAAACCTTCTTACCAAGGCGATCGCCCTCGCCAGCGATGAAGACGCCGCGGTGCGCCTTCAGGCCGCCTGCTCGTTGGGCCTATCGGTGAGTCCGCAGGCCGGACGCGCCCTTGCCCAACTGGCGGTCGAAAATCAAAACGACCCTTTCATTCAAGCGGCTGTTTTCAGCTCGGCTCATCTTCACTTCGACCACCTTGCCAAGGCCGCTCTCGAAAACGGCGTGCTCATCAAGGAACTCATTAAGCTTGGCGGAGAAAAAAGATCCTTGAACGCCTTGATCTCTCGGCTCGCCACCCCGGGCAAGGATGGCTTTACGCCCACCCAGCTGAGGAGTCTCGGCTCATGGTTGGATCACAAACCCAAGGGGTCCACCGGACTCGTCGAAGTCATTCAAAGTGCCCGTCAAATCATCAAAAATGACAGCGCTTCCCTTGTTCTTCGCACCGCAGCAGCCGGTCTCCTTGGCCGCGAACCTAAGAATCTCGCCACCGATCAAACGCTACTCGCGAGACACCTCTCGCCCCAAACCCCCGGCCCACTCAAACTCGCAGTCATCGCAGCACTGGCTCGTGGAAACTCCCACGACCTCCCTTCGATCCTGCTGCAATCTTGGTCCGGCCACCTTCCAAACGAACGCACCCGGATTCTAGATACCTTGCTCCAACGAGCACCCTGGACAAAGGCCTGCCTTGAAGCCCTCGCAAAAGGAGAGATCGCTTCCGGCGATCTCGATGCTTCCCGACGACAGCTCCTACTCACCCACCCCGATCCCACCATTCGAAAAACCGCCGCCCGCATTTTAGGAGTCGGCACCGCCCACGAAAGACTCCTACAAATCAAACCATTTCGTGACGCCCTAAAGCTGGAGGGAAAGCGAAAAAAGGGCGAAAAGGTTTTTGCAAAATTGTGCGCCGTCTGCCACCTCCCACCGAAGGGACTTCCCATGAACGGGCCTGACCTACGCTCCATCACCGACCGAACCAAAGAAGGCCTTTTCAGTTCAATTCTCAACCCCAATCAATCGGTCGATCCCTCCTATGCCGGATACACCGTCACCTTGGGAAACGGCACTTCGCTCTTCGGCCGTGTCCTCTCCGAAAACGACAGCCACCTCACCCTGCGCCAACTCGATGGCAGCGATCGCCAAATCCCCCGCAAGTCCATCAAGGCCCTCGCGAGTTCCGGACGTTCCCTCATGCCCGACGGTCTCGAAGCCGCCATGACCCACCAAGATCTCGCTGACCTCATCCGCTTCCTGCAGACCTTCGGACAGGCGAAAAAGTGACACCCCGCACTGCCAATTCCTAATACGGAGCCTCGGATAAATCCTTCGCGGACGAACTAACAAAATTCGTCGATGGAGTCTGGGACAGATTTGCGCTGGCCTTGATCGCCTTTGGCCCGAGCGAGAATTTGCGAAAAAAGATCACCGCCACCGGAAGGGGCTCGAAGGAAAAATTTCAAGGTGTCTCCAAGGGACTTTTCTGTTAGCGCGGGAAACGATCAGGAAACGATCATCTAAAGATACGACTCTCATTTCCACAGGCCGATAACCGGCCCAAGTCCTCTTGCCTTGCTGTTGATTCCGGCCTCTGAAACAGACAGGGCACTGACGCTGCCATCGCGAAGATGCCATTTGGCTTTAGAAAGAAGTTCCCATGGCCTTCATCTCGACTGACTGGACTCATGTCACGACCTTCGCAAATGCCGAGCCCGACCGGTGATCCGTCGCCATGATACATCCCGGCGTTCATCGTCCAAACAGTCGTCTCCTTTGACGCTTGGGCGAGTTCATGAAACGCTGAAACGTCCCTCAAGGGTTCTCCGGAATCACCCCCGAGGCGAATTGATAGTTTGGCCTTTTGCGGGTCCATCGTGATCACTGTGCCATTGCACTCCCTGGTAACTCACGAACTCGACAACGACTCCGTCGCCTAAATCCGTCCGCTCGATCTCAAGAAATTCGGAGGTTTCCCTATGACAGCCTCCTAGGAAAACAGCCACGGAGGAAAAAAAAGTGAAAAAGGAGAGTCGAAACATCGGTCGTCGTGAAGGGGTTGATTCAGTCTAGAACAGCGCGGAGATCCTGCCAAACAAGAGGGCATTTCGAAAATGGAAAAGACACCCCTGGCATGTTTTTGTGTTTTTGGGTCTCTTTTACCACGACTTGCGGTCCAAAGAAATGGCTTCGGCATAGGCAAGCTCGCCGGTGGGGATGAAGACTTTCTTACCGAGCTTGCCCCCCTTCGATGAGCTTATCGCGTTTGTCAAGAAAACCGCTCCAGGCTTCTTCCTTTTTGCAAGCAGCTTCGAAGCCTCCCGCGCCACTATGAGGACTCAGATCGGTGCAGGACAATCAGTGATCTCGAATATGCAGCCCTTGGGGAAGTGCTTTGTATCAGTCACGCAAAAAGCGGCCACGGGTTTTTGCGACATCATATTGATTCGGGTCGCGAAGAGCCAACGGTCTCTTTTCGACCCGACCGAGCGAGACAAAGTCGCTCCAGACCATCGCTCGTTTTGGCCCGGTGGGGATTGGTATCGAGCTGCGGCAACCGTCCTTCACGATGCAGATCAAGAATGTCGAGGACGGCTCCCCTGCTGCTGCCACCGGGAAGCTCAAGAAGGGGCAAGTCATCGAAACCATCAATGGCGAGACCTTGGCCGACATCGATCCGCGCATTCAGTTGGGCCAAATCCTTGCGGCCGCGGAAGCCAGCGATGGTCTTCTTAAATTCGCGATCAAGGGAGAAGCCGAGGCAGTGACGGTCACGCTTCCCGTCCTCGGAGCCTACAACAAGACGTGGCCTCTGAACTGCCCCAAGTCGGACCAGATCGTGCGCCAGGTCGCTGACTACCTTTCCCAACCGAAATCAACCGAAGGCCTGGGCGGGATTGGAATGCTCTTCCGCCCTCACCAGTTACGGCAGCGGCCATCTCAATGCCTCCGGCACCCATGTCGTGACCTTTCTCCTTCTTGCGAAAGAATGCGGCGCGGATGTTCCCGACCACACCCTTCACGGTGCCCTGAGACACTTCTATCGCTACGCCGGACGAGGCAGTAATCCCTATGGCGACGACCGACCTGAAATCGGCTTTGTCGACAATGGCAAGAACGGCAAGCTGGCCTTCGCCATGGCCGCCGCCGCTGCGCTCACTCCCGATGGCGAAAACTCGCTCTACGCAAAGGCCCGCGACCTCTGCGCGATGCAGAGTTTTTATAGCACGACCTTCATGCTCCATGGCCATACCGGTGGCGGGATTGGCGAAATCTGGCGCAGTGCCGCGATGGGATTACTCTACGAAAAGAAGCCCGCGCAATACCGCGACTTCATGGACCAGCGACAGTGGCACTACGACCTCTCGCGCCGCTTTGATGGTTCCTTCGGCATCCTCGGCGGCGCCGGATACGACAAGGAACTCTGGGGCGTGGCTTATCCCCTGACCTATCCCATTCCTCGCAAAACCCTTCGCATCACGGGAGCCCCCCGGACCCAGTTTTCCAAGCCCTCCCAACTCCCAAAACAACCCTGGGGAACCGAAGCTGACAATGCCTTCCTCTCACTCGAGGCTGTGCCTCATGAAGACGGCCAGACGCAGGATCTTTCCGGCGAAACTCTCGCCCATGATTCGAGCATGCCTTTCCTCCGTCGTTTCCATGGCACCGAGCAACCAAGCGACGACGAAATCCGGCGCTCCCTGCACCATCAGGATTACAGCATCCGCTTCACCGCCGCGATGAAGGCTCTCGGCGTGAATAGCGGCTACATCGGGTGGACCAAACCCGGCGGCCAGGTTCGCCCGAAGCTCGTCACGGAATTTCTTCAGTCCAATGATCCACGGGTCCGCGAAGCGATGTTGCGGGCCTTGGTGAAAACCCGAAAGCTCAGTCCTGAAGTCTTCGAACTCTCGGTGAAGGCCGTGAAAGACCCCAAGGAATCCTGGACGATCAAGGACGCAGCCTTGCAACTGATAGGGCAGGCTTCGCCGGATGACATCGTGCCGCTCGTCGATCTCCTCATCCCCTATCTCAAACACGAAGAAGCTTGGCTTCGTAACGCCGCCCTCACCGCGCTCACTCCAGTGGCAGCCGATGAACGTTGCTACCAAAAAATCCTCCCTGCGATGGGCGAATTGATCCGGACCAATCAACGGGTCTCGGTGACGCTTGGTTTCGCCCCGGCGATCCGCGCTCAAATCAAATCCGCGAGCCCTGCGGTCCACCAACTCGCGGCCAAGACCTTGAAGGAGACCTTCACCGGCTACGCGGGGAAAAAAACCTCGGTAAGTGGTCAGAATCTTAAGCCCACCTACGAGTTCCACCTCGAAGCAATCGCGGCCTCCTTGGCCGATGTCCCCGGAGGCCTCGATGCCCTCTACGAAATTGCGAAGCAGCGGCAGCCCAACGAAATCCTCCCCTACAAGGAATTCTTCCTCGCCGCCGATGCCAGTAAGTTTGGACCCAAGCTAAAGAAGGCCATCAAGCCTATCATCATGGACGAATTGGTCCCTGAATATGTCGGAAAAAATCGCGTCAATCTTGGCAAACTCACCGCTACCGAGACCCAGTCAGAGCGCCCCGGAGGATCGCGGGATGCCATCGATGGCCTCGCCGCACTCTACGATCGTGCGGGCTATCAAGAGTTCGGCTGGACAATGTTCGCCGACCTCCGCAATTCCAAATGGTCCTACCATTCCTTCGACCCGATTCCCGCCGAGCAAGTTCCCTTTGATCAATTGATCACGCGCTACCGCGAAGTGACCCTGCCGAAAGGAATGGCGAACTGGTTCGCCACCGATTTCCAACCCGCCAAGTCCGGCTGGAAGGAAGGCAAAAGCCCCTTTGGCAATTACGATGGCAAGTTGCCCGACCGACCGATCACGAAGTGCGACCACAGCTGCGTCGGCCCCGCCTGCTTTGGCGCGACGCCGGTGAACACTCTCTGGGAAAAGGAAGTCCTCCTCATGCGTAGCACCTTCAAATTCCCGGCCCTCAAAGAGGGCCACCGCTACCGACTCATGGTCAACGATGGCAACCACGTCGGAGCCGGCGGAGGGCACATCATCTACCTTAACGGAAAAGCCCTCATCGAAGCCAAGCAAGGCAACGGGCGGGGATCGGGCGGGGCTGTCTTCTTTTGAGTCCCGCTCCAATCCGTCGTAATACGACCAGCCGACAGCCCCCTACTATTCGCCGCAAAAGCACGATCCATTCCCTTGAAAACGCGAGAATGAACTCTCGACGCATGGAGCTGAATCAGGGACTTTGGGGACTGAGATACCGAACTTCTGACTCCTCGCCTCAGCCGATTGAACGAACCTAAATCACCGGCAAGGAAAGACAACTCTAAGACGGTCGTTCTTTCATGGAACTCAACATTCACGAAGCCCCGAAAATGACGATAGGATATGCAGGAGGGAACTCGTATCTCCTTATCGAAAGCGGCGGTTCCAAAACCTAAAACGAACCCGATTGGTGACCCAAACGGCTCCTCTTCCTAAGATCGTAAAATTTTCTCTGACATGAAATTGCTCCCCCTTTTCCTCACGACCTGCTCGCTCATTGCCATGGCCTCGGCGAGTCCGATAACCATTCCCGCCAAGGTCACGGACCTGCTCGACAACTATTGCTACGACTGCCACGACGAAGACACCCAAAAGGGTGACCTCCGCCTCGACCAGCTCGGCAGCCAGACTCTGGAAGCCCGGCTCAACCTCCTCAACAAATTACAAGAGCAGGTCTTCTTCCAAGAAATGCCGCCCAAGAAAAAGAAGCGCCAACCGACCGAAGACGAACGCGCCGCCATTCTAAAATGGGCCGGCTCGGAGCTCAAAAAACACAAGGCCTCCCAACTTGAGGAAAAACTCAAGCGTTCGGAATACGGCAACTATATCAATCACCAAAAGCTCTTCTCCGGCGAATACGCCAAACTCCCCGCTTTCACCCATGACCGCCGCTGGCTCATCAGCGAGTTCATTTTTAACGACAAGATCAACAAGCTCGTCAACCACCAGGGCGTGCGCACCATCGACGGCACACGCCAAACCGTCATCGGCGATAATGGCGTCAACCTTGGAACCCGCTTCGGTGGCTCCAGCCTCCGGCAAAGCATCACCAACCCCTTCCTCCTTCCCGCCAAGATTGGCGTGCGATACTACGACAATACCGCGCTCACCGGAGGGCACCTCCTCACCATGATTTCCAACGCCCGCAAAATCGCCGGGCACATCACTTCGGAAGCCATCATGAAGGCCCATTATCCCGCGATGCATCGCATTATGGAAATGGAACTGGCCCAGCGCGAAACTCTCCGCTCACGCGAAAGCTTTCTCGAAGATCACATCCCGGCTCTCCTCCAGGATCTTTTCAAAAAACAACACCAGGACCTCCTTCCCACCTTCACCCGCGCCCAGATCGATAAAATCGAAGTTCTCCTCGATAAGAAAGGACAAGCGGCCAAACTTCAGGACAATCTCGAACTCATCCACGGACGCTACGACGCCGAGGACATCAAGGCCATCTACCGCGGCCTTAACGAATATTCGCAGGATGGCGTGAGCTACCAAGAGGTTGTCGAGAAAACCGAAAAGGATTGGTTTGAGCACGGGATCAACCCGAAGCGAATCCAGAGTCGCGTCACTCTCATGATGATCATTTCCAAACACTGGGACATGGATCTCATCCGTAAGGATGTCCAAAAACGAAACATCACCCGCCCCGACTTCCGGCCACTCCCCGAACCCGAAATGGCTACGGTCAAAGCCGCCCTCAAAAAACACCGTAAGAAAGGGGACACCTATCTCCAAGTGATCGCGAAATGCATGGCCGACTGGGAACAGTCCTTCCAAGCCGAACGCGAAAAGTCCGACTCTGGAAACGCCGAGGCCCTCGGCAATCTAATCGAAGAACTTTACCTCAAAATCCTGGAGCGCAAACCCACCGCGACTGAGTCAGTCGAAGAACTCGCCCTAACCCAAGACTACATCGTAACCCTCGACCTTCAGTCCGGCATCGCCAAGCTCGTTGAGACTCTCATTCTCAGTTCCGAACTCGTCTATCGCTACGAATTCGGCCAAGGCCCGGCCGATCAACACGGACGCCGCATGATGTCCGCGCGCGATGCCAGCTACGCCCTCGCCTTCGCCCTCACCGACAACAGCCCCGATCCCGAACTCACCGCCGCCGCCCGCGAAGGCCGACTCGAAACCCGCGAGGACTATCGCCGCGAAGTGAAGCGCATGCTCGCCCGACGCGACCAATTCTACATCATCCAAGAACGAGTCCAAAAAGACGGCTTCAACTCAAGCCTCACCAACACTCCCATCCGCAAGCTCCGCTTCTTCCGCGAATTCTTCGGCTACCCCGCCGCCTTCAATATCTTCAAAGACGCGCCCCGCTTTGGTAACCATGCCAACTACCTCGACGCCCGGGGCCGCCTCATCGATGAAGCCGACATGCTCGTCGATCACATCCTCCAAAACGACACCATGGTCTTCGAGGAACTTCTCTCGACCGAAAAATTCTACACCTATCACACCGGCAACAATGCCGATATGAAGGCCTCCGCCGATCGCATCAAGACGATCTACGACTACTTCAAAAAATACGACTGGGATAACTTCACCGAAGAAGAACTCTACGAACACTGGCCCTTCATCGACAAAATGAAAATGCGCGGCACCGTCTTCCGGAATTTCATGAAGGATGAAAAACGACGCAAAGGCTGGGTCCGCTCATTTAAAAGCCAAATGACCAGCTTCGCCTTCCGGCTTGGCAAGGGACAAACCGCAGCCGCGCCCTACAACTCCTTTCCCATGCACTACTCGCACAAAGGAAACGCCTCCACCCGCACCGGCCAACAAATGCGCGGCGTCGACGTTGCGAAATTCTTCAACCTCGATCACACCCACTGGGATTACCCCGTCACTCAACCCTCCAAGGTAGCCCATCGCCGGGGCATGCTCACCCACCCGGCTTGGCTCATCGCCCACTCGCTCAACCTCGAAACCGACCCCGTCCGCCGCGGAAAATGGGTTCGCGAAAAGTTGCTCGCCGGCACCATCCCCGACGTCCCCATCACCGTCGATGCGGTCGTCCCCGAAGACCATCACCGCACCCTCCGCATGCGACTCGAGGAAAAGACCGGCGACAACTACTGCTGGAAATGCCACGAGCGCATGAACCCACTCGGGATTGCTTTCGAAATCTACGACGACTTCGGCCGCTTCCGTCTCCAGGAAAGGCTCGAACACCCCGACAACATCATGGCACCCGCCCCCAAAGAACGCGGCCTCCACATCGACGGTCGACCGACTTACAAAACTCTTCCCGTCAACGCCAAAGGACACCTCCGCGGCACCGACGACCCCGCCCTCGATGGCGACATCACCGACGCCCTCGACCTCGCCCAACGCCTCGCCAAATCATCCAAGGTCCGCCAATCCATCATCCGCTACACCTTCCGCTACTTCATGGGTCGCAACGAAAAACTCTCGGACTCCAAAACCCTCATCGAGGCCGAACACGCTTACCTTAAAAATAAGGGCAGCTTCGACGCCGTCATCATCTCGCTTCTCACTTCCGATTCCTTCATCTATCGTAAACCCGCCCCTCTTGAATCCCATGATCAATAGACGACACTTTCTCAAAGCCACCGGCCTCGGCGCAGGTGGACTTGCCCTCTCTCCTTCCTTCAGCCACCTCTTCGGTCAAAGCACCGAAACGGGGCACCCTCACCGCTTCATTTTTATCCGGAAGTCGAACGGAAACGTTCCCGGCACTTTTTCCCTCCCCACTTTTTCCGAAGAAGACAAGCGCAAGGACAAAGAGAAGGAAGCCTTTGAAGCCGACCTCGATAAACACGAGCTGCCCGATTGGTTGAAATGCCTCGAGGCCCACAAGGAAAACATGACCATCCTGCAAGGGCTCTCGATGAAGATGGCCGGTGGCGGCCACTACTCCTTCTCCGGATGCATGGGCGCCTACAGCGCAGGTCGTAATGTCATCAGCGGCATCAAACGCCGCACCATCGACTTCGAACTCGCCGAAATGTTTCCCTCCCCCTTCGGCCATGTCGAACTCTCGCTCGCGGCCGGCGGCGGCACCGTGGGCTACCGGACCGGCATCGTTTCCGGCTTCTCCGCACCCGCGGCCCACCAACGCAACTATTGCTACGCCGATCCGCAGACCGCTTACGACGAACTCTTCAAATCAGTCACCAATTCCAAGGCCGTCAATACCCAGAACAACCTCCTCGACTACCTCCGCGAAAAGGAGAGCCGGCAACTCTCCAAGCTCAACGGTTCCGAGCATGGCAAAATCAGCAGTCACGTCGAATCACTCGCCTCCATCCGGACCCGCAATTCCAAGGTCCTTTCGCTCTCCAAGGTCATTGCCAAGAACCTCCCCGCGATTGACCAAATCCACGCCAACGGTGGTAAAGATGCCACCCTCGTCGAGAAGCAGGGCTCCTTCACCGACGTCATGCTGGCCGCCCTCATTTCAGGACTCACCAACGTCGTGACCTACACCATCGATGATCTCAACACCCCCATCGACACCCTGCCCGGCAACACCGGCAAAGTTGATCTGCACCGCCTCGGTCACAGCTTGGACTTAAAACTGCGTAACATCGTCAAAGCGAGCCACATGGCCCAGATCGAAAAGATGGTCACCAAACTCAAGTCCGTCCCCGAAGGAAACGGCAGCATGTTTGACAACACCACCATCATCTACATGCCCGAAACCGGTGCCGGTCACCACGGCCCCGACACCGAGGCCCCCACCATCGTGATGTCGGGTCAGAACTCCAAACTCGACATCGCCGGTCGCTACCTCCGCCTCGCCCCCCACGCCACCGAAGGCCACAAAACCCTCGGCAATTGGTACACCACCCTCCTGAACGCCTACGGAAACCCTGTCGCACATTACGGCGATCTCGATACCGATATGACCCGTAAAAAATTAGCGCAGACCGGCGCGATCAAGCGCTTCCTAGCCTAAGGGTTTGTCATGGCATAAGTTATTGAAAACGCGAAAAGCCGAGGTCTCTCACTGAGACCAAGTTCTGCTTGTGTGACGGGTTACCCAGTCAAAACTTGAATGAAGGTGACGGGCATTGGATCGAGTGGAGAACACTCGATAGCCAGCTTGGCCGTTTTTCTATTCCTGCACCACAAAGCGCCCTCGGCCCTCACCCAGCTTCTTCGACTTCCTTACCTTCTCTTGCCCCATCATTTCCCGATACCTCTCCGCCACCTCCCTCACAAATTTCTCCCGCCCGTAAACCACTCCGTTCGTAAACGACGAAATCCGTTTTCGCAAAACCACCCCTCTGCTCAAAACTCCACCCTCAGCCTGCACTTTCATGCGCGCGCGCTCCGTCA
>JBLIDI010000044.1:0-19458 GCA_047634075.1 Akkermansiaceae bacterium | reverse complement strand
GAAGAGGACAAAGAGTCCAAGAACTTCATACATACGATTGCGTTGGAGGAAGTCAGTCACTTTATCAGCAAGCAGGATCATGATGAGTCCACCAATTAAAATAGCGATGGTCATGATAATGACTTGGTAACCTCCGTGGCTGCCATCGGGATTCGGAGGATTACTAGCCAGAGCCATAGCACTGAGGATGGAATCAAAGGAAAAGATGACATTCATAAAAACGATCAAGCCGATGACTTTTTTAGACGAGGAAGGCTTCCGGTCCACCGCGTGGCCCTCCTCTTCGAGCGACATCATATGGGAAATCTCCTTGGTCGCAGTGTAGAGGATGAAAGCCCCTCCAAACAAAACGATGACGCTGTGGAAGTTGAACGAACCTTCGACCCAGCCCCCTTCTCCTGTCGTATAGAAGGGATTCTGCAACAAATCGACCAAGGTGATCAAGACGAAAAGCAGGACGATCCGTAAGCCCACCGCGATTCCGATTCCCAGCTTGCGCACCCTGCTTTGGTCACTTTGCGGGGCTCGCTGTGATTCCAGCGAAATATAGAGGAGGTTGTCGAAACCGAGGACCGCTTGCAGAAGAACAAGGAGCCCGAGCGTGATGAGAGAATTCAGGAGGTCAGGCATTTGAGGACAATGTTTAGCGAGAAAGTGAAACGAGAAAGCGAAAAAACCGGCCGAGCAAAAAATGCGCAGCCGGTTTGGGAGAGAAACTCTCGAGAGCGTGATTAATCCGTGATTCCTGGCACCGTGGGTGGCGGAGCGATATCCGGAACAGTGGGCACGCTTTCAGGAATTGAAGGAGCCGGGGCGCTTGGAACGGTCGGCAGGTTGGGAGCACTTGGAAGTGATGGCACTTCCGGAACTGGCGGCGGGTTGCCTGGAATTTCAGGGGGGGGAGGAACCCCCAGACCAGGAATCCCGGGCTCAACCGGAGGTGGCACCGGACCGTAATCAGGAACACCAGGAACCGGAGTGCTGAGAGTCATGCGCTCGATCACCATGATTTCCGGCACATATCCAACTTCGCCGGAATCAAGCTCCACTTTCACGTAGGTCCCTTTGCTCGAAACCACCTTCATTGGGGTCGCAACATCGAGAACTCGGTCCGCGCTCGCGCTCCCCTTCGGGATGATACGGAAGAAGGTCGCATTCGACATCGAGGTCTCGACCCACTGGCCGCGGGTGTAACTCGGAGATGAGGGCGCCACGACCGCTGAGCCGTTCTGGCGAGCTGATCCCGGAGAGCTGAGGGGGTCAAAGTCACCACCCCCACTAAGGGGCTGTTGCAGGTTTTCGAAAGATCCACAAGAGGCCAAAGCGATCGCTAGGCTTCCGAGGGTCAAAATTTGAGGGGTTTTCATGACATGACAAATCGATCACAGACTGGACGCCGGGTCAATTCCATTCCGACATCTCTGCGAATGTTTCATTTTCACAAACGAGATTATCCGATACCACTTTGAGGTGCGTTCTCTGCGATCGATCCTACTTACCGGAGGCGCTGGTTTTATTGGCTCGAGTCTCGCCCGCCTGCTTTTGGAGCGAAACGACCTCGAAAAACTGATCGTCCTCGACAAGCTGACTTATGCCGGAGACCGGGGAAACCTTGTCGGCCCCGACCAAGACGCCCGCTTTCACTTTGTCGAAGGTGACATCTCGAACCAGGAACTCGTGGCCCGACTCTTGGAGCAATTCAAGGGCACCGGCATCATGCATCTCGCCGCAGAAACTCACGTGGATCGCTCCATCACCAAGCCCGCCTGCTTTATCGACACTAATATCGTGGGAACTTCCTCCCTCCTGGAAGTCGCCCGCTCATTCGGGACGCCTTTCCTGCAATGCTCCACCGATGAAGTCTACGGGCCGGTGGCATTCCCGGGGCAGGCGGACGAGTTTTCCCGCCTCAAACCCTCTTCGCCCTACTCCGCCAGCAAGGCCGGCGCCGACCTCCTCGTCCAGGCCGCGCACACCACCTACGGACAGGATGTCATCATCGCCAGATGCACCAACAACTACGGGCCACGCCAGCACCTCGAGAAACTCATCCCCACTCTCATCCACCACGCCCTTCGGGATCAACCTCTCCCGATCTATGGTTCCGGACGACAAATCCGTGATTGGATCCACGTCGAGGATTGCGCCAAAGGACTGATCGCGACCTTTGAGAAAGGCTTTTCCAACCGCACCTACAACATTGGTGCCAAATTCGAGCGCACCAACCTTGGCATCGCTCGGGAGATCTTGAAATTCCTCCACAAACCGGAGTCTCTCATCTCCCACGTCGAAGACCGCCTCGGACATGACGATCGTTATGCCCTCAATCCCCGCCTCGCACTGATTGAACTGGACTGGCGGGCCCGAATCCCATTCCGCTCCGGGTTCGAGAAAGTCGTCCGTGAGCTCGCAAACACCCTCCGGCCCGCTTAACCAACCCCCAATTCCTCACCGAGTTCGTCTTCGACATAGTTAATCTCACGCGCCTGCAGGCCGTGATCACGAATGCCTCGGAGCGTTCGCAATGAACCACGGCGGGTTCCCGGCCCTTTGACCTTCTTGAGCGCCGTCTCGACCAACATGGGCGTCAGAGCGGCAAGCCCCAAGCAAGCCAGTGACAAGCCAATCGGGCGCCGAACCTTAGCACTCATCGCTTCAGAAATCAAAATCCCCGCCGCCGCGCCCAGCACCGCCGGAGCAAAAGCCGCTGTCGTATCCACCCAGTCGCGCTCCTCGTAAATGTTGTTCATGGAGGAAACCTACCGTAGAGAGCCGATCAGCCCAAATCAAAAAGGAACTCGGACACGTTTTGACATTCGCTCCCCCGCCTTATTGAATCATGCCAGATGAGTAAACACTATGCCCTAATTCTCGCTGGAGGCAGCGGAACCCGCTTCTGGCCTCTCAGCCGCGACGCCAAACCAAAGCAACTCCTCAATCTCTTCGACGACACCACGCTCCTCGACCAGACCATTACCCGACTCCTAGGACTCATCCCGGTCGAAAACATTCTCATCCTCACCAACGCCCTCCAAGAGGAAGAAGTCCGCAAAGTCGCCCACATGCTCCCCGCCGGGAATATCTTCGCCGAACCGGCAAAACGCGATACCGCGCCCGCCGTCGCCCTCGGCATCGGTATCATCGCCTCCCGGGACCCCGACGCCACCATGGCCGTCCTCCCCTCCGACCAACTCATCAACGACACCGAGGCCTTCCAGTCCGTCCTCGGCAACACCCTCGATATTGCCTCAAAAACCGAGGCCCTCGTCACCATCGGTATCAAGCCCACCTGGGCCTGCCCCTCCTATGGATACATCGAGCGCGGCCCCTCCGCCGATCTGGGATTCGATTCGACCCACAAACCCTTTGAGGTCACCCGCTTCCGTGAAAAGCCCAACCCCGAGCTCGCCGAGCAATTCCTCCGCCAAGGCAACTTTGCCTGGAATGCCGGCATGTTCATCTGGTCCCTCAAAACCGTGACCGCCGAACTCCAAAAGCACACCCCCGAACTCGCTGGCTTCATCGATGAACTCAGAGATTCCTCGGACCTCTCCGCCACCATTGCCGAAAAATTCCCCACCCTCACCCCCATCTCCATCGACTACGCCCTCATGGAAAAAGCCTCCCGCGTCCTCAACATCGAGGCCACCTTCGACTGGGATGATATCGGCTCCTGGATCTCCATCGCGAAGTATCTCCCGACCCAAGGTGACGGAAACCAAAGCAACCACGAAATCACCGAGATCGGAGCCGAGAACAACATCGTCTTCAACGCCCGCAAAGAGACCCGCATTACCCTCCTCGGCGTCAATGACCTCATCATCGTCCAAACCGACGACGCCCTCCTCATCGCCAACCGCCACCAAGCCGACGACATCAAAAAACTCAGCGCCAAGCTGCCTAAGAATCTGCTCTAAAACGTAGCATAGGCGTCCCGCCTGTGTGCCCTTAGCCTGTGTGCCCCCGATTCAATGAGCGAAATAAACGAAAGCGATAAAGACAACGAAATCGCCCGCAGCCGGAGTGAAAGCGTCAAACGAGGGAATGGCAAAATGCTCAATTCCCAAGAATTTTGGGAGCGATTTCACAAGAACCGAGTAAAGCGCAGTGAAGATTAAGTATCATCCTACGGCGCGGCAAGAGGTTCAGGTTGCGTCGAGCAACCACCGCAAAATCTCCCCCGCTCTAGAGAATCGCTTCCTCAATGAACTCGGAGAAATTGAACGCTCTCTCCATGACGAGGATTTAGTGAAAACCGTCTTTCGATCCACAAATTTTAAGGTATTTTCCTACGATGTAATCTACGACGTTTCCCCAGATTATGTCACCATTTGCGCCACCAGGGGCAACTATCAGAACGACGAATTCTACAATGTCCGAACTTGCGAACCACCCTATCCTCGCCATCGACCATGGTGAAGCCCGCATTGGCCTCGCTGCCACTGATGAATTCGGTATCGGTGCCCATCCCGTCGAGACCATCGACTGTCGCAAGACCGAGATCATCGCGCGCATTCTCGAAGTCATCGCGGAACGAAAAATTAAAACCGTCGTCCTCGGCCTCCCCCTCCGCATGGATCGTTCCGAAGGCACCTCCGCGGCCAAAGTCCGCAAATTCGGCAAACAACTCCGTACCAAACTCGGCCCTATCCCCCTCACCTACTTCGACGAAAGCTTCACCACCGTGACCGCCTCCGAGAAACTCCACCAAGCCGGCAAAAACGCCAAGAAGCAAAAGGCCATCATCGACCAAGCCGCCGCCCTCGAAATCCTCACCGAATACCTCGGCTGGTAACGAAATACCCTCACGTCAGCCTTCTTGACGCATTCCTTCTCTTACCTTACTCTCGAAGTATGAGTTCCAAGGGAAATAGTGTCATCGATGACGCCGCCGTGGATCGCCGCATACGCGAGAAAGCGGACAGCCGCCGACGCGATGGCGAACGCCTCACAAACGGAGAAGTCACCCCGGAGGAGCTTCAGCGCGAAAATTCGATGTTCACCGAGGAATGGCTCCGGTCCGTCAAAATCGCTGACTACTTTTGTAATGTCGGAGTCTCATGAGCCCGTCGATATCTCAGGATACCAACCGCTACTTGAAGCACTGGTAACTGATGGAGTAAGCTTCGTCCTCGTTGGCGGCCACGCCGTCAATGTTTGGGCTCAAGTCTACTACAACCGCATCGCTCATGCGGAAACCTTCCGCCCCTTCACCTCAAAAGACGCCGATCTGATCGGCACCCGGGACGAACTCTACCACATCGCAAAACTGCTCAAAGGAACCCTGCAAACCTACCGCGATCTCCGTACTCCGGTCCTCGGTGTCTTCACCACCGCTGACGATCCACCACTCAAGCTGGAGCTTCTCCAAGGCCTTTGTGGCATGGGAAACACCGAGCGAATCATCGCCCGCGCCAAACACTTCGGAACGATCCCCGTCATCGAGCGCGACTTCATCAATGAGTTCAAACTCATGAAGGATTTGCGCGAAGATCGCCTACCCTCTAAAGGATTGAAAGTCGCAGAACTCACGTTCACCGACTGCCTCCCCATGGACACTCTCGCATGCTGCGATCACGCAAAGATCAAAAGATTCCTCTCGCAAAGTTTCGGAATATTTTGGTAACCGATCCCCCCATGCGCCTCAAACTCACCATCGCCTATGACGGAGCCGACTTCGGCGGCTGGCAAATCCAAGCCAATGCGGACACCGTCAAGGAACCCATCCGCCTCCACGGCTCCGGCCGCACCGATGCCGGCGTCCACGCTCTTGGACAAGTGGCCCACTTCGATTCCCCTGACACCCTCACGATGAACCCCTTCAACTGGGTTCCCGCGCTGAATCGTAAGCTTCCATCCGCCATCCGCATCATGGCATGCGAGGAAGCCCCCGATGATTTCCACGCCCGCTTCTCCGCGCTCGAGAAAACCTACACCTACCATCTCTCCCTCGCGCCCATCCTTCCCCCTTTCTTCGCAAAACGCGCTTGGCATCTCCCCCGCCAACTCAACCCCGTCGATCTTAAGGAAGCCCTCTCATTTTACCAAGGCTCACACGACTTCCGCGCCTTCGCCGCCAACCGGGGCAACGAAACCGAAGACACCGACTACCTCCGCCAAATCTCCCGCGCCGACTTCGAACAAATCACCGACGGTTACCTTATCACCTTTACCGGCAACGGATTCCTCTATAAAATGGTGCGCCTCCTCACCGGTGCCGCCGTCCAAGCAGCCCAAGGCTACCTCCGCCAAGACGACCTCTACGACCTCGTCAACTCTCCCACCAAAAACGGCAAAAAATCCCCCCTGGCCGCCCCACCCGATGGCCTGACCCTCCTCAACGTCTGCTATTGAAAGACACGAATCCCTTGCACCACCCATCCCCATCAGCGAGATTCTCCAGCGTGAACGAGCCCTCTGAAAAGCCCTGGAAGCAACCGCTCGTCTCGGCGGCCCTCGTCCTCGCAGGCTCTTTCGCGATCTTCTTCCCTGCCTGGCTTCCTGACAATCCCACCCTCCCCACCGAGGAAGGGATCGTCGAGGCCCTGCAATTCATCCTTCTTCTCACCACGTCGGCTTTTTGGTTTGGAGCCGCGCGCCCCGCCGGCGAGGTGGGCCCCTTCTACCAAATCATGGGTGCTCTCACCCTCGCCTCCGCCTTGGGCGAAAGTGACACCTTGATCGAGCGCACCACTCATTTCGCGGTGGAGTGGTTCTTCATCCCATTGGGCATCTACGCCTTCCTCAAGTTCACCACGAACCGCCGCCATCTTGGCCAGTTCATTGGCGAATTCGTCTCGCGGCCCTCCGCCGGATTCTTCGCCTCGGCCTTCATGCTCATCTTCGTCCTAGCCCGCTTCCTGGGAACTTCGCTTCTCTGGAAGGCCTCCCTCGGCGCGAATTACCACCCGGACGTCCCACTCACCGTAGAGGCTTACCTCGAACTTCTCGCCTGCTACCTCCTCCTGATCGGAACCATCGGTCTCTGCCTCGCCCCGCGTGCCAACGACCCCACCGAAATCGACTAGATGGACGTACCCCGACTCATCCTTGGCAACTCGAACAAGCGCTTTTCCGGCGTGACTTCGACCATGCGGCAAACTCTCCCCGCGGTGCAAAAACGCATGCCTCTCGTCGTCTTGGGCAAGCACCACCTCGACGAAGACACCCCCGTCATCACCTTCCGGGAGGTCATTGCCCTCCGCGATCAAACCCGCATCTTCCACGCGCGTCGAAATGACGAAATGATGCAAGCTCTCACCGCTCGTAAACTCGGCGCAAGACTCAAGATCATCTTCACCTCGACCGCCCAGCGGCATCACTCCCACTTCACCCGTTGGCTCATGAGTCAGATGGACGGCATCGTCACGACCTGCTCGGCCGCGAATTCCTACCTCAGAAGACCCGCCGACATCATCATCCCTCACGGCATCGATCTGGCGCGCTACCAGCCCCCTTCCGACAAGAAAAGGGCCTGGCAGGCCCTCGGATTTCCAGGAGACTACGGCATCGGCATCTTTGGCCGGGTCCGCCCCTCCAAAGGCATCGATCTCCTTGTCGAGGCCGCCATTCCCCTCCTCAAGAAAGATCCGGCTCCTAGCATCATCATCGTTGGGGAAACGACCCCGAAATTCCGGGACTACCAAAAACAGCTTCAAGCCAAGATTGAGGTCGCGGGACTCTCGAAGCGAATCATCTTCCACGGAAAAAGACCTCAATCTGAACTCCCGGGACTTTTCCAAGGGATGTCACTCGTGGCTGCCCTCTCTCGTAACGAAGGCTTCGGCCTCACCGTCCTCGAAGCGATGGCCAGCGGTTGCGCCGTCCTGGCCTCTCACGCCGGAGCCTGGCAGGATATTATCACGGAAGACTTACACGGACTCGCCGTCCCGTGCGGCGATCTTCCCGCAACGCAAAGAGCCCTCGAGAGACTCCTTTGTTCAACCGACCTCGCCGGAATGGGGATCGCAGGCCGACAGGAGGTGGAAGAACACTATACGATTCAACGCGAAGCCGCCGCTTTGGTCGACTTCTATCAGGAAACGCTTTCGCGCACGTAGCGGCCTAGCGCGTCGCCGCGTTTTCAAGACCGTTACCGGCCCGCTGAACGTCACGACCAAGGCCTTGGAAGGTCTGGCAGCTGCTGAGGGCGGAAATCGTAAGGCCAAGGATCAGAAATTTAATTACTCGCATCATCTTTAATATTAAGGCCCACGAATCTTGCCCGAAATCGGGCAAGGTTCAAGGAAGTATTTACATTTTGAGTCAAATATCCCTTTCGCCCTTGAATAAACCTGTGGTTATGAACAATCACCAGACCCTCACGTTGCGAAACGATCTGGAAACACCCTCGATATCCATGAAGTTCCTAAGGCACTCCCTCTTAATCCTCGTCACTCTCATTGGCTCCTCTCAAGCCGAGCAAATCGTCTTTAGTGAAGTCATGTATCACCCCGCTGCCGGCGGACACGAATTCATCGAGGTGCAGAACCTCACCGCCACTCCCTTCGACATCGCTCTCTGGGAATTGACCAATGGAGTCTCCTTGACCCTCGCCGATTTCAACGCCGCCGATCCACTCAACACCTACCTCAAGGCTTTTGAGCGTATCATTTTTTGTGACACCGATCCCACCACCTTCCGGGCGACCTACACCATCCCCACTACCATCCGGGTCTTTGGGCCCTGGACCGGCCAGCTTGCCAACAGCGGCGAGCGCATCACCCTGAAGGACAAAAATGGCACCATTCGTTGCACCCTCGCATACGATGACCGGAAACCCTGGCCCCTTCATGCCGATGGCGCAGGTCACAGCCTCATTCTCAGCGACACTAGCTTTGCCATCGATGACTACCGCGTCTGGACCTCCGCCCCACCCACGCCCGGATTCTCGACTCCCCTCAGCGTCGAAGAACCCTTCTCCAATCCCGAGGTCAACCTCTCGACTGGACTCCCCTTCGTGAACTACGGCGACGCCTGGGACTTCAATGACCAAAACCGCGACCTCGGAACCACTTGGAAAGAGACCGGTTACACCTTCGGCGACGCGGGCTGGACCCGGGAAGGCGATGCCGGCAACGACGGCGGCCTCTACGGATTTGAGAACTCCGCACTTCCCTCGCCCGGGCTTCAAACCCCACTCCTCGATAGCGCCACCGCGGCCAACCACATCACCTACTACTTCCGCAAAGAGTTCACCTACAATGGTCCCGGTGCCGGCGCGGATGTCACTCTCGATAGCATCACCGACGATGGCGTCTATTTCTACCTCAATGGCACCCCGATTGGCGGACTGGGCACTTCCGCCAATGCCGGTTGGAAAACGACCGCCTCCCGCACCGTGGGTGACGCCACCGAGGAATTGGCGGTGGCCACTAACAACGGCTCCGCACTCGTCAACGGCCTCAACGTCATTTGCGCCGAAGTTCACCAGACCAACGACAGCAGCTCCGACTGTGTCTTCGGCGCCCGCCTCAGTATCGCAGCCCTGACCAACCCCAGCCTCCTCATCAATGAAGTTCTCCCCGCCGCAGACGGCTTCATCGAGATTTTCAACCCCGGTGGCAGCGCCCTCGATCTCACCGGGTGGTTCCTCAGCGACTCGCCGGGGAGCCTCACCCAATACCAAATCCCCTCCGGCTTCTCTGTCCCCGCCTCCGGATTTGTCGCGATCGACTACGGCCTCGCCGGTCTCGCCACGGGTGGAAACACCGTGGTCTATCTCACCGAGCCCGATGGCACGACCATCGCCAATGCCATCGATGCCCTCGTCCCGCTCGACGGTCGCTCCCTCGGCCGCAAAGGAGACGGCTCGTCCTCATGGTTCCTCTTTTCCCAGCCCAGCCCAAACGCACCCAATGCCAGCAGCTCGGCCGACTTCAGTCTCAAAATAAACGAGGCCGCTTTCGACCAAAACGGCAACTCGATCTGGATCGAGCTCTTCAACCCCTCCCCCGCAGCGCTCGACACCACCGACCTCTTTCTCGCCAGCTCCCCGGATTTCTCCGACAAAGTCGCTCTCAGCGGCAGCGTCGCTCCGACTGGTTTCCTAAGCCTCGCCCACTCCTTTCCCGCAGGTGATGAACTCACGCTCTTCCTCATCAACGGGTCCCACACGATCCTCGATGCCGTCGCGATTCCCCGGCAAGCCCCCCGGAATTTTTGCGCGGCCTTCCCGGATGGCTCTGGCCACTTCTACGTGACCAGCACCGGCTCCCAAGGGCTTGCCAACGCACCCGACCGCGAGACCGCCATTGTCTTAAGCGAACTCATGATTGACCCTCCCAGCGAGCATCGCGACGGCGAGTTTATCGAGCTCTTTAACGCGTCACAATCTCCCGTTGACTTGTCGAATTGGAAATTTTCCAGCGGGGTTGATTTCACCTTTGCCAGCGGAACGATCCTAGGGGCCGGCCAATATCTCGTCATCGCGGCCAATGAAAACTTCACCACCTATCCCAACCTCATCGGCCAATATACCGGCCAACTTTCCAACCGCGGCGAACTTCTTCAGCTCGTCGATTCCTGGGGAAACATCGCCGACGAGGTCCATTACCACACCGGCGGAAACTGGCCCGAACTTGCCGGCGGCCTCGGCAGCAGCCTTGAACTCCGCCACCCCGACATGGACAACTCCAAGGCAAGCGCCTGGGCCGCTTCGGATGAAGCGACCAAGTCCTCCTTCCAAACTTTCACAATCTCCGAAGCCTACCTCCAGAACAACTCCCGTGGATCGGCCTCAGACTACAAGGAGCTCCATCTCCAGGCCGTCGGAGATGCCCACCTTGCGATGAGGAATCTTGCCCTCTCACGTAATGGTGGAGGCAATATCCTCCCCGGGAGCGGCGTCACCCTCGCCACCGGAGGGAGCGCCAACGATGGCTGGCTTTGCCAAGGCACCCACCACGCCAGCACCATCACGAACGGTGAATTCCACCTCATCTCCAGCGGCCATGGCGACGTCAAAGCGAACCGCTGCGAGATCGACGTCATCGACATTCAAGACAACGATACCCTTACCTTCACTTTTCAGGCCCGCTGGATCTCCGGAAAGGCCACCCTCAATGCCATGACCTGGGACCGCTCCTTTGGCGGCACCGTCTCTCTCCCCATTCCAAAAAACCTCGGGACGCCCGGAGCTTCGAATTCCGCAGCCCTCAACTCGGTTGTCCCCACCGTATCCGGCCTGATTCACAGTCCGGCTGTTCCCACTACGAGTGATCCCGTACGAGTCACCGCGCAGGCGACCGACGCAGATACTGTGAGCTTGCGCCATCGCCGCGATACCCTCGCAGCCAATGGCACCTGGATCAGCTCCCCTATGTTCGATGACGGGATTACCGGAGGAGATGAAGTCGCAAACGACGGAGTCTACTCGGCCACCGTCAGCAATTACCAAAGCGACAATGCCATCGTGCAGTTTTACGTCGAAGCCACCTCCGCGGGGGGCACCTCCACTCAGCCCAGGCTTGCCCCCGGGAAACCCGCGATGTGGGTCGTCGACAACACCAACCATGCCAGCGATCTTCGGAGCCAGCGCTTTATCATCTCCGCGCGTGACCAATCAGCCTCCTCGGGCACCGGAGAATCAGCAACCTTCGACTACAACTTCCCCCGCCTCTCCAATCAATATTTCAACACCACCTTCATCAGTGATGATCGCGAGATCATCTACAACTGCGAAATGCGCAAAAGTGGCAGCCCTTGGACCCGCTCAGGTAGCGATGACTTCTCACGCATGAAGTGGAAATCCCCGGGCGACCGCAACTTCCGTGGCTTTACCAAACGGGCTGTCGATAACGATGCCGGAGGCGGCCGCGCCTACCACAACCGCATCATCCGTTACTGGCTCTACCTCTTCGGACACGCCGCCAATGAAAACGAATTTGTCCGCGTCATCATCAATGGTGGCAGTGCCTCACTCCGTGAAGATGTTGAGCCCAACGCCAACGACTTCCTGAGAAGAAACTGGGAAGACGGAAACAAGGGTGAGCTTTACCGCATCGATGACGAATGGTGGTTCGATGATAATTGGGGCCGTTCCAACCGGAACGCCACCTGGGAATATAAAAACAGCAATGAGCCCGAACGCTACTCCTCCGAGTGGATCAAGCGCACCCGTGAAGCCGAGCACGATTACTCCTCTTTCATCAGCTGGACCAAGATGGTCGGGACCAATTCCTTCACCCGGGAGGAAATCGAACGGACCGCGGACATCGACCTCATGGCCGCAAACGCCGTCGTCCGGGGATGGTGCGATGACTGGGACACCCTCACCCGGAACCGTGGTAAAAACGGCTACTTCCTTCGCCGGGTCACTGACGGAAAATGGATGCTTGTTCAGTGGGATTCCGATCTCACCTTCGGCAATGCCAGTGCTCCTTTCATTGGCAACTTGACCGGAGTCCAAAACTTCTTCAATAAGCCTTATGTCCAGCAGCGCGTGAACCACTACCTCCGGGAGATGGTCGATAAATACACCGCGGGCTCTCCCCGCCTCGAGGCCTGGTTCCAGTGCGAGGAAGACGCTTCAAACTCCTACACGAGTAACCAGTCGACCTACGATTCCTGGAATGCCAACCGCCTCGCCACCGCCAACGCGACGATGGGCAGCGCCTTGAACACCCCCTTCAATGTCACTTCCGGTAATGGTTCCTCCCTGACCACCTCGGCGAATACCATCTCTCTGCAAGGCACCAGCGGAGCCGATGCCTTCTCCATCCACGCGATCGGCCACCCAGGAGCCCGTTACCAATTCAACAGCACCACCGCTTGGACCCTCGAAGGCCTCCAGCTTCGACAAGGCACGAATAGCATCAAAGTCCAGGCTCTCGACCGGACCGGCCTCGTCGTCGGCACCGAAACCTACACCGTCACCAAAATCGGTAACGCCTCTCCAGTCGTCATCCTTGATGCCAATCCTGGGTCCTTTTACATTCCAATCAACTCGACCTTCGAGATCGCCGCGAGCGGGAGCTACGACCCGGAAGGCACCGCCCTTTCTTACCTCTGGGAACTCCCCGGAGCCACCGGCCTGACCCTCCCCACTCCCGGAAGCGCAGCCGTTTCATTTACCGGACCGGGCCACTACCCGCTCACTCTCACCGTTACCGATAGCGACGGGGAGGCCACCGAAGTGACCCGCGAAATCGTCGCCTACGCCAACACAGGATGGGATCCCTTCAACGAGGGCATCCTCCGCCCCAACTGGACTCCGGAAAATCTCGTACTCCGTGACGGCACGACCCCCTCAGCCTCGTATAGCTTCGACGAGACCCCGAATCGTCTCGCCCTAAAACTGGAGACCGAACCAGCCAAACCCCTCACCTTCAATTCGCCCAGCTATCCGGCCCTCTGGCGTGCCACCCCGCCGGGCGATTGGTCCTTCGCCGCGGAACTCACCCTCACCTCTGTTCAACAAGGTGATTTCTACACGGGGATTATCGTTGAGGCCGTCCAAAGCTCCGCCTCTGTGCAGTACACGGTGGGAATGGCTGACGGAGATTTCTTACGCCTCAAACAAATCAATCGCTCCGGAGTCACCACCCTAACCTCCATCGCCTGGACCGCGAAGGTGGCCGTCGTTCGTATTTTCAAAAGCGACTCCGGCATCCGCTTTCAATACCAAACCGAACCGGGTGTCTGGACCAACCTTGGAACTGGAACCGGAACTGCGACCACTTCCCGCGTCGGGCTCTTTGCCTCCACCGATTCCCCACAAGGATTCCGCGTGGAATTTGATGACACGCTCCTAGTTGACCCGAGCATCTCAAGCCCGACCCTCAATTTCCTCCGCATCACCGAGATCATGTATCATCCTCTCGGCGGAAGCGAAACCGAGTTCATCGAGATTCAAAACACCGGCTCCATTCCCCTGAATCTCAGCGGCGTGTCATTCAACGAGACCCAGCCCTTTGCGGCCTTCACCTTTGCCAATGTCACTCTCGCCCCAGGACAATACGCCGTTCTTGTCGCCAATGAATCCGCCTTCCGCGCACGCTTCGGAAACACCCCCGTCATCGTGGGCAGATGGGCTTCAGGAGTCCTCTCGAATGGAGGGGAGAAGATCGAACTCCGGGATCCTACCCTCAATAATATCCACGACTTCACCTACGACGATGACGCTCCGTGGCCGCTCGCCGCAGACGGGAAGGGCCCCTCTTTGGAGGTCATCGATCCCCAGGGGGACTACAATGACCCCCTCAATTGGCGTGCTTCCGCCTTCGCCGATGGCAGCCCCGGTCTCGCCTTTGCCACCGACGAAGATGGTGACGGGCTCAGCTCGATTCGCGAAGACGCCCTTGGCACCGATCCCAACCTCTTCGATACCGATGGCGATGGTCCCTCGGACGCCGCCGAACTCGTTGCCGGAACGAATCCACTCGATGCGGATGACTTCTTCCGCATCCTCAGCGTAGACCACACTCAAAACCCACAAGAGATCGAAATCACTTGGTCTTCTGTCGCTGGAAAAACCTATCTCGTTGAGTCCTCCTCGACTTTGGATGGAATTTGGAATCTCCACGATTCCGTCGTCGCGAGCGGTCCCGTCAGTCGCGTGGTCGATACCACTTCGGAAGCATCAGATTTCTATCGTATCCGGGTTACCGGTCCGTAAAGACAACCGCGACTCCAAGAAACTCATTCCCCTTTGTGAACTTTGAAGCGGCCGCAAGAGCGGCGGAATATTCCTGTCGCTTTCCGTGGGAGCCCCCCCGTGGCAAGCCGTCGTGAAATGACTCTCGCACCCCACTCGATTGCCTGCCACCATCTTGGAATGCGACTTATGATGTGTCTTTTTCTTGGGAGCCTTCCTCTTTTATTCGCGAACGAAGCCACTGTGGTGAAGAAGGACCTCCTTTATCGCGACGACGATTCCGCCCTCTCCGAATACCAACGTGAGCGATGCCGCTTGGATCTCTCCTACCCCGGCGACTCTTCAAATTTCGCCACGATCGTCTGGTTCCACGGCGGCGGACTCACCTCGGGAAACAAAAACTTCCCGAAAGGACTTCTCAACAAAGGACACGCGATCGTCGCCGTGAACTATCGGCTCAGCCCCAAGGTTAAGGTCATCGATTGCCTCGACGATGCCGCCGCCTCCATCGCTTGGGTTTTAAAAAACATCGAAAAATACGGAGGAGACCCAAAGCAAATTTTCATCAGCGGCCACTCCGCGGGAGGATATCTCACCAGTATGGTGGGTCTGGATTCAAAGTGGCTGAAAAGGCACCAAGCCGATCCGGCACAGCTTGCCGGTCTTATTCCATACAGCGGTCATACCATCACTCACTTCACCGCCAGGAAGGAAAGAGGCTTGGAAGCCAATCGTCCCGTCGTCGATGAACTCGCCCCTCTTTACCACGTGCGTGCTGACGCCCCGCCTATCCTCCTCATCACAGGAGACCGTGAAAAGGAACTCCTGGGGCGCTATGAGGAAAATGCCTACTTCTACCGCATGCTCAAAGTCGCCGGTCATCAAAACGTCGCACTGATGGAACTCGATGGTTATGGCCACCAAATGACAGATCCGGCACACCCCCTGCTATTGGATTTTGTAAAGCGCATTACGCCACTCGGACCGCCTCCACAGAAAGATCAAAAATAGGTAAGTCTTCAAAAAAAAGTTGATAAGTTTTTAAGAGGATATCACTGACCGACCCAACGCCGGTCACTTCAGAAGTAGACCCCAACTCCCCAAAAGACCCTCATTCCCGCCATGGCCAAGAAAACGAGCAAGAAGAGCGCCCCGGATCCCGGACCTCGCATTCTCTTTATCACCCCTGAAATATCCTACGTCTCCAAGAAGCTTTCCGACGATGCCGAAAGGTTGCGCGCCAAGGCTGGAGGCCTCGCCGATGTCTCTGCGCTTCTCGTCCACGGACTCAGCTCGGCCGAAAAAGACATTCATCTCGCGATCCCCCATTACCGCAATCTTTTCCAAGGGGGCGAACAAGCCACCCACCCCGGCAAACGCACCCGCATCTCGGTTGGCGACCGCATTCACCTCGCCGAGGATTGTAAATTCTATCGGCGCGGCGGCGTCTACCAGGCCTGCAAGGATGATCTCCTCATGTCTGCGCTCGCCTTCCAGCGGGACCTCATCAACCACATCATTCCCCGGGTCAAACCGGACATCATTCACTGCAACGACTGGATGACCGGGCTGATTCCCGCCGAAGCCAAAAAACTCGGCATCCCCACCCTTTTCACCATTCACAATATCCACACCCAGGAAGCGACTCTGGCCCAATTAGAAAACACCGGCATCCCCGCTGGCGACTTCTGGGATGAACTCTACTTCGGCAACTACCCTGAGAGTTTCGACGAGTCCTACTGGACCAATCCCATCGACCTGCTCGCAAGTGGCATCATGGCCGCAGATCACGTCAATGTCGTCAGTCCTACTTTCCTCGAGGAAGTGGCCATGGGTCACCACTCTGCCATCCCACCCCACCTGAGTCATCTCCTCTATCACAAACGCGAGGCCGGAGCCGCCTCTGGCATTGTCAATGCGCCGGATCGCTCCTTTAATCCCCAGGTCGATTCCTACCTCCCCGAGGAATACGGTCCCCGTCGCCACCATACCGTCAAACCCAGACTCAAGTGTGATCTCCAACGCCGCCTCCTCCTGAAGGAAGACGCTTTCGCTCCTGTCATCTTCTGGCCCTCACGACTCGACCCCATTCAAAAAGGCTGCGACCTTCTCGCCGACATCCTCTTTGACCTCATTGAGGACTACCGCCATCTCGGTCTCCAGATCGTCATGATTGCTGACGGCCCCTACCAACAGCACTTCCAAGGAATCGTGGCCTATCACGGACTCGCCGACCGTGTCGCCGTTCATCCCTTCTCGGAATCACTGTCCCACCTCGGGTATGGCGGGTCCGACTTTGTTCTGATGCCCTCCTCATTCGAGCCCTGCGGTCTTCCCCAGATGATCGGCGCCCGCTACGGCTCCCTCCCCATCGCACACGCCACCGGAGGCCTGAAGGACACCGTGACTCATCTGAATATTCACGAAAATGTCGGAAACGGATTTCTCTTCGAGGACTTCAATACTGCCGGGTTCCGCTGGGCCATCGACCAAGCCATGGAGTTTTACCAACTTCCCCCGGACCACAAAAATCCGCAAATCAAGCGCATCATGGAGGAATCGAAGGAGAACTTCTCCGACGAACGGGTCGTCGCGGACTACCAGGCGCTTTACGAACGCCTCCTCAAGTAGTCACCTCAAGACGATCACTGAAAAGTGCGATCGTTCGCACCATCGCACCCTTGTGTTTTTCGAGAACCATTCGGGCAGCCTCAATCTGTCCTTCCGGAATCGCAGTCAGCGCAGCGACCAAGTCCTCACGGGTGGAAACGATGAGAATCCCCCCCGCGGCCTTCAACTCACTCACGAGCGGTTCAAAATTTGCCATGTGAGGACCACAAATCACCGGCACTCCGGCCAGGATTGCCTCGGAGGGATTCTGACCACCCTTCTCGAAGAAACTCTTTCCAATCACGACAACCGCGGCGTGAGCGGTCCAGTCACGTAACTCACCCGTGCTATCGATGACAAAAGTCTCCCCCCCTTGCGGGGCTCGAAATTGACTCCGCAAGACCACCCGGTCACCCAAGGCCGCCGACACCTCAGCCCGCCTCTCGGCATGACGCGGCACGATCACCGACTGCAATCCCGCCTCACGAAACGCACCATCCAAATATTCCTCCTCGCCCGCGAAAGTCGAGATCGCCATCGCCACCCGATTGGCTGGAAACTGGTTCAGCATTTCCGAGAACTCATCCCGCTTCATCGGCAAGGTAGCACCTTCGGGGTCAAATTTGACATTCCCGGTCAGCACGGTGGCCTCTGCCCTCACCCCAATATCCTGCCAACGTTTCAGATCCTCCTTCTCCGGAACTCCGACCCGATCAAGTAGCGCAAGGAAGGGAGAAACGAAACGCCGAAACTTCCGTAAGCGCCGCCCTGATCGAGGCGACAAGCGCGCATTCATCAAACCCAGAGGTATCCCCATCCCATGAGTATGGTGTATCAAATTTGGCCAAAGTTCGGACTCCACCATCACGACAACCCTTGGCTCAAAACGCGTCATGATCCGACGAATCAAAAAACCAAAATCAAGGGGCGCATAAACCACCCGAACCTCTGTTGGAGCCTTCTCACATGCCACCGCCATCCCCGTCGCGGTCGTCGGAACCAAGACAAAATGGTCGTCGCATTCCAGCTTCCACTTCGCGATCAATTTCAAGGCCAGCAGCACCTCTCCCACACTAACGGCATGAATATAAACTCCTCCCGTTCTTTCAAACTCGGCATCCCGGCGATAGCATCCGATCCTTTCCAAGAGCCCGCTTCCCCAGCCATCCCTCCGAAACATCTTGAAGATCCAAAACGGCGCCGCCAAGACAACCACCCCCGGGTAGAGCAGGTTCCAAAGTATAAGAAGTAATCCCCGAGTCATCGTTTAGGAATCACATTGATAAATGGCGATGCGGCTCCGTCCGTAATCGCGCTTTTGGAGTAACGAAAGCCCCCGGGGTTCGGGCAATTCTCCGACCGCTTCACGTTCCAGAATTAAAAAGCCATCCTTGGCCAACCACTTCTCCCAGCCTGCAAGCGCCACCAAATCACGAGCTGGATCAGTCAGACCATCCGCATACGGGGGATCAGCAAAGATCAAATCATAGTCGCCGGTTTCGCCTTCAAGAAATTTTGCGACCTCACGATTGATGACCCGGCCATTCGCGAGATTCGTCTTCTTCAAATTTCCCTCAATCACCCGACACGCACCCCGATTCTGCTCCACAAAAGTACACGATGAGGCCCCTCGGCTCAGGGCCTCGATGCCAAGACCTCCCGATCCTGCGAACAAATCCAGCACCTTTGCCTGATCAATCACCGCAGACAGGATCCCGAAAACGGACTCCCTGACGCGGTCAGTGGTAGGCCGCGACACATCACGGGGGACCTTCAAATGATGCCCCTTGGCCGATCCAGCTATAATTCTCATGGCAAGTTTGGTCGTTCGGTATTTTCACGGCCCAGGATGGCCTTCGCGGCAGGGATAAAAGGAACCCACGACCGCTCCTCCCCGAGATCCATCATCAATACCCCGCTCCGCCCTTCAATCCGAATATCCCGAAATTCACGATCCGGAGTGACCAGGCTTTGAAAATCCAGCGTAAAGGTGGCCCCGCTTCCCTTCACCCTTTTCTCATGGGAATCAGCTCTCTCCGGGCTCGATACGATCCTCACCGTCGCCGCCATCGCGCCCCCAGTCGTCGCAAAGCCATTCATCAATACGGCATCATCATCTCCGACCATCCTGACGTCCTCGACAACAAGACCAGCCGCAGAGAGCTTAATTTTAGACAAACCACGACGAAATCTCGTTTCTCCTCCATCGGTCAGATCATGAAACACGAAGTTCTCAAATTCTGTCAGACTCT
>JBLIDI010000043.1:0-19628 GCA_047634075.1 Akkermansiaceae bacterium | reverse complement strand
TGATGGTGCGTTTGTTTTCCCAGAGATAAGCGAGCTTTTGGCGCAGGGCGAGCGGCGAAACGGAAAAGAGCGGGCCGTTGACGGTTTTTGTCTCACCTGGTGTGCCAGTGCAGGGGAAATGGAAGCGATGGTAATCGACCGGGCACAGGCGGGAGAGAATGAGAGGTCCGTTCTCGTATTTCTTGGCGAGCTCGGTCGATCCAAGGAGGCCCGCGACGTCAAATTTCTGTCCTTTCACGAAGACGGACTCGATTTCACTGGCTTTCGCAAATCCCAGATGACGGCCGTCGGCGGGGAGGACGATGGGGGAATCGGCGATGGGGCGGGCGTTTGGCTTAAGTTTGCGGTAAAAGAAGTCGTTGAAAGAGGTGAACTCATGGGGCGCTTTTTCGAAGTCTGCCGCGTCCAGACCGTAGGTTTCGAGAAAGGGCGCGATTTTTTCGGTCGTTTTGGGCGCATCCATGCGGTGGCCGTACCATTTTGAAAAAAAAGGGCGTTTCACAAAACTATGCAAGGCGATCTTGCCGAAAGGGTTACCATAGGCCCAGCGAAGGAAGCCCTCGCCGTAAACCTGCTCGGTTTCCATTGCTCCGGTTTCGCGATTGAGATACTTAATTGGTTCCACTTCGTCATTATGGCGACGATTCAGAAATTTGAAATTTGAAATTTTACCCTCAGCCATTACGTCTACATCGCCATGAGAATCCTCGTCCTCCTCGCGACCACTGCGACCCTTCTGACGGGTTGCCGTCAGCCCGAGACATCCATTAAGGTGACGGAGACCCGCCGTCTCACTTTACACGACCAAATCTATCCGGGTGATTTCAAGGATCGCCCTCCCTTGGATTGGCGTCGTCTTCCGGGCACGCAATTCCGTCTCGTGAACTATGTTGCAGGGAGAGACGGCGCAGTTGAGATCGTGATGGGGGAGACCCAGGGAAAGGTTCTCGGCAATGCCAATCGTTGGCTGGGGCAGTTTGGACTCACTCCAATTCAAACCGTGGACTATCTTGGGAAGACAGCTTTGCTGGGTCGTCCCGCTTCTATCGTGGAGGGCAGCGGAACCTACCGCCCCGGGATGGGTCGTCCTCCCAAAGAAGATTACGCGATGATCGGCATCATTCGCGATCATCCCAGCAACTTAATCACGCTTAAGATGACCGGTCCGGCGGCGGAAGTCGAAGCCCAGCGAGAGGCTCTTTTTAAATATATGCAAAGTTTTATCCCCGTGGAAGTTGGCAAGATCGAGAAAGCGGGCGGAGAAGAAAAAACAAGCGAATAGACTATGAGCGAATCCAAAAAAAAGATTTCATTGGGGAAGCGTATTTTCCGAGTCCTATCCGGATTTGAGCTCGCCGTGGTCTGCCTGAGCCTGCTGTTTTTGCTTACTTTCTTCGGAACGATCGAGCAACCGTGGTTTGGCTTGTGGACGACCATTCACAAGTATTTTGACTATGAATCCGTCTTTGTGATTCCAACCCGGGGTGATGGGAAAGCGATTTTCCTTCCGCTTCCCGGTGCTTACTGGGTCATCGTGGTCCTTTCGGTGAACATGTTCCTCGGAGGCATTATCCGCGCTCGTAAGGGTTGGAAGAAGGCCGGCACGCTGGTCAGTCACTTTGCGATCCTCTTCCTGCTCGTGGGAAGCGCCGTTTCGAGCGTCTTCAAAGAAGAGGGTCAAATGCGGATTCTCCAAGGTGAAAAATCAGATTACGCACAGAAGCTCTTCAAGTATGACATCGAGGTGTTTTCTTACGACGAGGACGGGGACCGCGAGGTCCCTGCCATCATCCGCTCCGATCAAATCAAGCCCTTGGGGGCGAAGGGGAGTCTGGAGGCTTCCTTCGAGAAATTCGGCTTTACGCTGCAGATTGACAAATACCTCCCTTATTCCGAGCTCGCGCTCGACTCCCCGACGAGTTCCCCGCCGAAAGATGAGGAAGTGATCGACGGGTTCTTTTTGACCGAAGTCGAGAAGAACGTCCAAGTCGAAGAACGGAACACGCCGGGTTGTTACGTTACGGTGAAGGATAAGGAGGGCGCGACCATCCAGAGGCTCGTTCTCTGGGGAGGGAATCCCTATCCCGTCAGTTTCACCTACGAAGGGAAGCGCTACGGCGTGACTTATCTCATGGAGGTGTGGCCGATGCCTTTCATGGTCGAACTCCACAAGACCTTTGGGGATAATCATCCGGGCACGGAAATCCCAAGTTGGTTTCAGAGTAACATCACCAAGATCGATGGCTCTCAACGCGAGGATTATGAAATCGTCATGAATGAGCCTGCGAGGCATGGAGGATTTACCCTTTACCAAGCGGGCTTCACCAGAGCTGCCGAAGGAGAAGTCCCGTCATCGACCTTTGCAATCGTCAATAATCCCTCGGACAAGTGGCCTGAGTATGCCCTCTGGGCTTCTGCTCTCGGGCTTTTATTCCATTTCCTGGTCATGCTCGTCCGCTTTGCCGGAGGAAGCCGTCGTCCTAAAAAAACAGTTTCGATCGAAACAACCCAACCCCAAAAAATTCCTACCTCGTGAGTGAGACCCCACCTCCTTTCAATCCCACCCCTTCCAGTGCTTCAAAAGTGCTTCGTTGGGGGCTCGTGATTTTCTTTCTTCTCGGCGAATTCATCCTCATCGGACTTGGGATTCGCGGCGCGATTCCTAACAGTGATATCCGTGAGGTCGACGCTTATTCTCCTTGGAGTAAGGGGGTTATTGAAGTCGCTGCCAATATTCCAGTGCAAGATGGTGGCCGGATTAAGCCGCTTCTGACCTATGCGCGCTTCAAAATGATGACCTTCCATGGCTCGTTAACGATGAAGGTGAAGTCGGGTGGTACCGTCCATAAGATCGGACCGGTCGAGTGGTATCTGGACTGCCTCTTTCGCCCCGAACTCGCAGACGATCTTCCCATCTTCCGGGTTGATGACGCCGAGATTTTGCGGCCCTTTGGGATCGAAACCGAAAAACGTCGGGCTCGTTTAAGCTTTAACGACATCATGGCCGGAGGTGATGGCGAGAAGGATGGTTTTGCCCTGTTGCGAAATGGGGGTGCCGAACTCCTTGAGAAGCAAAAGTCCGCCGGCGAAGATGCTCTCACCAAGAAGGAGAAAAAAATCGTCGATTTCGCACAGCTTGTGCTGAATTACACGGCCATCCGGGATTCGCTGGACATTTTAAGGGGCGGGCTTCCGCCTCTTGATCCCACCCAGTTGGCCTACGTCGATCAGGAAATCTACGAGCTCCTGGATTCGCGGCTGGATCCCGCGCTGTTCAGCTTCTGGTTACCGATTCTTACGGACACCTACAACTCAACCCAGAGACTCGATACCGACGAGGCCCGCGAGTATGAATTCGAGCTCAATCGCCAACTTACTTTTGCCCGCTTTGGTCCCGCTTGGATTCCTCCACAGGAAGGTGAGGATGCGGAATGGCAGTCGATCGGAACAAAAGTTGAAAAGTTTTTGAAAGGCGAGCTCACAAATTCGGTCGAGATCCTTCAAGATATGCAGGTGCTAGAGTCTCTCAACGAGGCGGCGAAGCGACCCAATGGAGAGGAATTTCTCACCAAGCTTACCGACTGGAGAGATGACTTGAACGCTCGGGCGGAAGGCCGGGGTGAGGGGGAAAAGATCGACAGCGAGGTCTCCTATTATAAGCGGAATTACTTCATGTATGGGCTTGTTTTCTTTGTGTTGGCCTTTTTAGTTTCTGCGGTGGGCTGGTTGGTCCGAGACGGCAGATCCGGGCGGGTCATGACTTGGCTCACGGCCGCAGTTTATGGTATCGGGGTCGTTTATGTGGTGGGCGGGATTATCCACCGCTATATCATCACGGGTCGCCCTCCGGTTTCGAATCTCTACGACACGATTCCCTTTATCACGGCAGGAGCGGTGATTATCTTGGCGATCGCCGAGTTGCTGACCCGTCGCAAGGTTCTCCTTTCTCTTGGGGCCGCTCTTGGGGCCGCCGGCTTGTTCTTTGCCTTCAGCTTCGAGTTGGGTGATGCCAAGGACAATATGGACCCGCTCCGCGCGGTCCTTGACTCAAATTACTGGCTCGCGACTCACGTGGTGACAGTGACGATCGGCTACTGTGGTGGCCTCGTGGCCTGTTTCCTTTCCATCGTGTATGTCCACTTGGCGCTTGCCGGTGTCATGAACGATCCTAAGTCCTTCCATCGCTTCATGACCCGCGCGGTCTACGGAATCACCTGCTTTACCCTTCTTTTCGCGCTTGTCGGCACGATCTTGGGTGGGATTTGGGCCAATGATTCCTGGGGACGTTTTTGGGGATGGGACCCTAAGGAAAATGGAGCCCTCCTGATTGTGCTGTGGAGTCTCATTATCCTCCACGCCCGCCTTGCCGGTTGGATGAAGGGGATCGGTCTCCACGTGATGAGCATCCTCGGAGGCTCGGTGGTCGTCTTCTCATGGTGGGGAGTCAACATGTTGGGAGTGGGCTTACATTCCTACGGATTTACCGAAGGAGCCTCAACGGTCTACTACTTTTACTATGTGACCTTGGTCGCGACCGGAGTCGGGTTCACTAACTTGATTCTGGAAAAAACCGGGTTTTCTCGGAAGGCCTAAATCGTGCAGTCGAGATCTGCCGTTTCCCCGAGGGGACGCTGACGGGGTGGGAATAGACTTGGGGCCGGCTTGGGGAATTCTCCTCCCGCTGGCGCCATTTCTTTGAGTCACTCGCTTTCAGGTGATCCCCGTGAATTCTGAGGGGGATTCACCCTGAAATGCGAACGGGACTCCGGGAGGAGACAATCGCGTTGATTGGGCCGCCGGACAAAGCGGCTTGGATATTCTCGCGAGTGGTGGCTTTACCGTCAGTTTTGATTGGACTCCTGCTATCGTCACCGAGAATCGCGGGATCTCTTTTCAGGTGGGAACGGACAACACCGACACCGGATACTTGACCAATGATGACTCGGGCATTTTGTTCCGTCAGAACGGTGAAACCCAGCGATTCAATGGCTCACTCATCGCCTCGGTCCTGATGGAACAATCCGACGAATGGGAAAACGGCCACGCCTACCTCAATGCGACACACCTTTCCTAAAAAAACCATACCAAAACTCAAACGCTCAACCTCATGAGATCCGAACTTTTATACAAAAAAAATTGCGCTGCCATGATGGTGCTATCTTCTCTCTTAAAGGGGTGAAAGTGGAGCGCTTTAATATGGACTCCGGTCCCGCGACTTCAGCCACTTTCGTAAATAACGGGGTCGGCAATGCCACTTTCGGAGGACCGGTAACGGTGAGCGTTCCCAAAGGGACGGCGGTGGCTGGTCGCAATCGGTTCGCGGTGGAAGTTCACCAAAATACTCTTGAAAGCAGTGATGTCTTCTTCGGTCTCGAAGTTTCCGTCGGGATTGTTGTCGAGCCAGGCCGCCCTGCGGAGCCTGCCCGATCCTCAGATGAGCAGTGGCTCGAGCGCTACAACCGGGGTGCCAGTGAGATCGATTTATCGGCTTGGAATTTTGGGGAGAGAATCGGGTATGACTTTCCCTTCGGAACGACTCTGGCCGCCGGAGAGTATCTCGCGGTGGCGAAAGATCCGCTTTCACTGGGCGCAAAGTATCTCGCGGCAAGAATACGGGGGCCTTTTTTCGGTTCGTTGAGTCGCGGTGGCGAGCCCCTTAGTCTGCGTGATGCTGATCGCAACCCTGCGGACTCGCTACGATATTTCGATGGCGGGAGATGGCCGGGACTCCCTGATGGGGGCAACTCAACTCTCGAACTCCTCGAGCCACGTGCCGATAATTCCCTCCCAGGTGCTTGGGCCGGCAGTGATGAATTGGCCCGCACTTCATGGCAAAACTATCGCTATCGAGGAACTGCCGGAGCAAGTCGGGTAGGCCCCGATAACCAATGGCGTGAGTTTGTCTTTGGTCTTCTGGAGGAAGGAGAAATCCTGATCGATGATCTTGCGGTGATTGAAGATCCTGATGGGGCGGCGACGCCATTCCTCATCGAGGGCAGCTTTGAGAGTGGAAATCTGAGTGGGGGGCGATTTTTGGGAAGCCATCGTGATGCCGAGATTGTTCCTGATCCCAGCAGTGGCGGTCATGTTCTCCGGCTCCGGGCAACTGGATCGACCGGGCACATGCACAATCACGCTGAGACGACCTTGCAAGCAGTACCACGGTCGCTGACGCGGTCTTTACCGGCAGCGAGTGCGTCAATTCCGGTGATCTAGTCGTCGACCGGCTGAACCCCCAGGTCGCGAATACGGGAGGAAGAAGATACGATCGATTCTCTTTTAGGATACCCGAATAAATGCGCTTTTACTTCTTTTGGTCAGAGGGTTTGAGACCTCTGCCGGATTGTCCGGCGAGCTTGCCCAGTCTTTTCAGAAGTTGCTTATGAGTCGGATCGGCGGCGATGTTTTTTGTCGCTCCGGGATCCTTCTGGAGATCAATCAAAGTGACATCTTCGAGAGGCCCGTTCTGGTCTTTCTGGCGCCACTCGGTGTAGCGATAGCGATCGGTGCGGATGCTCGTGCCAAGGACCCTGCCGGCTCCTGGTTTGTTTTTGAAGTATTGGCTGAAGGCTGCTTCTCTCCATGAGAGAGTTGGATGATTAAGAAGCGGCTTGAGTGAGACGCCATGAAGTCCGGTCGGGATAGGAATGCCGCTGAGATCGCACAAGGTCGGGAAAAGATCGACCAGTTCGGTCAGTGCTTTGGTGACTTGTCCTCCTTTTATGGTGGGTGCGGCCACGATCAGGGGGACTTTGGCGGCGATCTCATAGGTGGTGTGCTTGCACCATTCACCGTAATCTCCGAGGGAGTATCCGTGATCACCCCAGAGAACGATGATGGTATTTTGAACAAGGCCGGTCGTTTCGAGGGTGTTGATGAGGCGGCCGACCTGCGCGTCCATGTAGCTGACTGAAGCACGGTAGCCGTGGATCAACTCGCGGGTTTGCGCGTCGTTGAGGACCTTGGTTTTCTTGGAGATGTCCGAGTAGTTCTTGAGCTCGCCCCACGATGATCCGTCGTATCGGAGGCCCTCAATCACTTTGTCACGGGAGGGAACTTTGATTTTGGATCTCTCATAGAGATCCCAGTATTTGCCGGGAGCATTAAAAGGGAGATGCGGCTTGCTGAATCCCACCGCGAGGAAGAAGGGTTTGTCGGCGGCGGCCAGTTTTTCTAATCGCGCAACGGCAGTTTTGGCAACTATGCCGTCGTTGTAAGCATCATCGCTGACCTCACCGCCATTTTCACTGGCGGGACCATTGGAGCGAACTCCGGTCGATTTTTGAATGCGGTTTGCGTTTCTGTGAGCCGCGACTCCGGCGGGTGAAGCGTATTGTGGGCCCAGTCCGCGTTGTGGTTTTTGCGACCAACCTTGCGGGAAGTCGTCGATGTAGGCGTGGTAGATTTTGCCGATGGAGATGGTCTCGTAGCCGTGTCCCTTAAAATGCTGCGGCATCGAGAGGGCCTCGGGGTTCATTTCTCGCATGGGCGTTCTGAAATTCCAACAGCGGGTTGTTTGCGGACGCAGACCGGTCATGAGGCTCGCTCGTGAAGCCCCACAAACCGCGACCTGGCAGTAGGTTCTTTCGAAGAGCGTTCCGCGTGCGGCGAGGGCGTCGATGTTTGGTGAGTGGATGTCCGTGTTGCCATAGCAACGGAGTTCGGGCCGGAGGTCATCGACCGCGATGAAGAGGACGTTGAGTTTTTCCGCCGCGAGACAAGGGCTGGCCAGTAGGAAAAGAAGGGAGAAGGAACGGCTCATTTTTGAGAGAAGGTTTTGAGAGTGGTGAGGTATTCGATGATGTCGCGGATCTCGCGTTTTTTTAGGATCAAGCCCATAGGGGGCATCGTTGAGATGACGGGGCTCCGCTCCTTCACTTCACTCGATTTAACTTGGGTGGTTTTTCCCTCAGCATCGCGGATTTCGAGAACGTTGTTCTTTTCTCGATGGAAGAGTCCGGCGACTGACTTCCCGTTTTTGAGAGTGAGCGAGATGGTGCCGTAGCCTTCGGTGATGATCTTTTGTGGGTCGACGAGAGATTCGAGGAGAAGCGTTCGTTCCTTCAAGCCAACCGACTGGAGGTTCGGCCCGATGTCGCTCCCTTTCCCTTTGGCAACCTTGTGGCAGCGGATGCATTGGGCCGCGAGGTGGTTCATGAAAAGGTCTTTTCCTTTGACCGCATCGCCTCCTACGAGGGTCTGTGAAAAATCAGGGGCCGGGGCTTGGAGTTTTTGGGAGGCTGCCGCTTCCGCGAGATCGAGCTGGAGAGCGGCCGGAACCTTGTCAAATTGCGTGAGTAAACTCGCGAGGATTTTATCCCCGTTCTCGGAGGCAAGTCCCTTTGTGAGAATGTGAATCGCGGCCTGTTTTTCGCGGGTAGAGCCTGTGTTTTGATCAAGCAGTTTTTTCACGGAATCGAGCGCGAATTCCGGGTTGGCTTTCACGAGAAGCTGGAGAGAAGCAATCCGAACATCTTCGTCTTTGGCTGTTCGCGCTGCGGTCAAGACCTCCTCGATTTGAGGATGGTTCTGTGAGGCGAGAGAGCGAAGAGCCTCGATTCTAAGCTCTGCAGAAGACGCTTTGTGGCGGGATAGCGTGACAAGAGCTAATGCCGGGATCTCAGTTTTTAAGAAGCGCGCGAGGCTCATCGTTTCACTTTGGATCTTTTGACTGGGGTGGGTGAGAAGGGCCGTGAGGTGGGTGCTGAGTGCTTCTTTGACGATCGCAGGGTCTCGTTTTTCAAGGGGGCGATAGCGACCGACGACGCGGTCAAGTTCCGCGGGGGAAGTCCACTTCGAGAGGGCATCGAGGGCATCGAGTTGCAGGATCCCAGGCACGCCGGAGCGGAGCGTAAATGCGGCCACACGTTTGGCCGCTTCCAAGGTTCCGAGGTGAAAGTTGGCGTTGATGACCCGGCGAATGAACGATTCGTTTTTGATCCACGGAGTTGATTCGAGAGCTTCCGCTAAAGCGGGCATCGCTTCAGGAATAGTCCAGTCGTCGTGAATGGCACGGGAGGCTTCGGCCGCGACGTGTTCGAATTTGGAGTCAAGGAATGCTGTGACGGCGGGATCGGCCCGGCGTCTCAAGGCGACGACCGCAATTTTTTGAATGAGTTCGGATTTGTCGTTGACGAGGTTAGTGAGAAATTCAGTGGAAGCGCATCCGGTGAGTCCGACGATGGCGGCGTGGCGGAGGTAGGTGTTGCTTTCAGTTTTGATCGAGCGAGCCATTTTGAGAATAGCATTCGCGCTGTTCGAAGAGCCAAGATTTCCGAGTGCGATGGCGGTATGGAATTTGACTCTGTCAGAATCATCGGCGAGCAGGCCTACAAAATCGCCGTATGGCAAAGGGCTGTTGGGCCAAGGTGCTTGATTAAGGGCAAGGTCGGTGCGAAAAATATCACCAAAGGATTTGACCAGCTGAGCACGGATTTCAGGGTCTGGATCAGAGGCGAGAGCGAAGAAGAAATGCGGCTGAAACATGGAGTTTCGATTCATTTGGCAAAGGCCCCAGATGGCGTGAATACGTGATAGTTGTGGTCCTTTTTTTGAGGCCTCCTCAAGTTCGGCCCTAGCCTTACGCTTCACTAATTCGAACTGGGCTTTCAATCTTACCCGCTGGTCGGGATGATTTAAGGTGGTGATGAGATCGATGGTGCTGGTGATTGAAAAATCGGCTCTTAAAAATTGGGCGGTTTGTGCGCGAAGGGGATGTTTCTCTTTCACATCCCATTTCCAAACCGCTCCTTTTTGATTGAGGGGATAGCCGCCGCCCCAGTCGACTCCGTAGAGGGCTCCGTCGGGGCCGAAGTTGATACCGACGATGGGAACGCCGTTCCCGATTTGCATGTCGTTGACCATCTTGTAAGAGGCGCCGTTCTCTTCGACCTGGAAGGCCCATTGCTGGCCGTTGGGCGCGCTCGTGTGGAAAAAGTAATCCTGCCATTCTTCTCCGAGGGCGGTCCCGGGGTTGAAGGCCATGCCGGCGGGGCCGTTGTTGTAGAGACTGATGGGTGGGAGGATGTAAGCGGGTTGGTTTTCCTGATAGGGAATGCTGAGATTCTCATCCATCCAGGGATTGAATTCACCTTTGCGATATTGCCAGTTGGAGCGCCACCCGGCGTCCATGTGTTGGACAATGTAAATGAAACGTTCCTTTTCGCCGGGACGGTCCGAGTCGTTATCGACGCCGAACATATTACCGTATTGGTCGAAGGCGATCTCTTGGACGTTACGGAGTCCGCGGGCATAGACTTCGAAGTTACTCCCATCAGGATCGCAACGGAGCACGGCACCTTGGTTGGGGTATTTGAAATGACGTCCTGCCTCTGATTTCAGGCCCACCCCCTTGTCGCCAATCGTCCAATAGATGCGACCGTCAGGGCCAACAGTCAGACCGTGCATGTCGTGTCCAGCATAGGCCAGGTGGGCCCCGAATCCGTAGGCGATCGACTCGCGGGTGTCTGCTTTGCCATCATTGTCGGTGTCGCGGAGCTTCCAGACATCCGGGACGATCGTGGTGTAGACGTCGCCATCGTGATGGAGGACTCCGGCCGCGATCCCGGCGATCTCATCTTGGAAGTTCTCGGCGTAGACCGAGGTCTTGTCGGCGAAGCCGTCGCCATCGGTATCTTCGATGAGGTGAATGCGTTCACTCAGCGCCTGGAGGTCGCGGATGTCGTGAACGCCGTCCTTGTTGTAGTCTTTGACCCGTCTTTTGTTTTGGTTGCTATTCTCGGCAGTGAAGATCTTTTGGTAAAAGGCCCGTTTGTCGTCGGGTGAAGTGAAGGAGAGGTCGTTGGCGATCCAGTCGCGGTTGTTTCTGATGTCGAGGTCGTTGGCCTTGCGTCGTTGCGTTTGCGTGACGTAGGCGCGGCCTTTTTCATCGAAAGAAATCGCAACGGGATCGGGAACCTGGAAGTCAGGAGTCCATTTGGTGAACTCCAGCGACTTCGGGTCGGGCTCTGCCGCAGCGAGAAAATAGGGCAGCAGGGACGAAAGAAGGAAAGTGATGATGGGGAACTTCATAGGTGGCGGAGTCCGAAACTAGCACCGTAATTCTTCTGATCCAATCACTGATCAGCGCGAGCCTTTGAAACCAAGGTTTGCGTTGTGAGAAGCCCTCAAGCCCTAGATCTTCTTCACAAACTGCGACTTCAGTTTCATGGGGCCGATGCCCTCGACCTTGCAGTCGATGTCGTGATCGGCTCCGGGAGAGATGCGGATGTTCTTCACCTTGGTGCCGATCTTGAGGGTGGTCGAGGTCCCCTTAACCTTGAGGTCTTTGGTGAGTTGCACCGAGTCGCCTGAGCTCAGTTCGTGGCCGTGGGCATCGCGAAGGATGGCCGCCTCGGCCGCGGCTGCGGCCTCTGCAGCGGACCATTCGTGACCGCAATCAGGGCAGGCAAAAAGCGGGCCGCTTTCGTAGGCATACTCGGACTGGCACTCGGGGCAGTTTGGGATGTCGGACATGGTAAAGGGAATTATTGGAGTGATCGAGACCCCAAGCGATGGCAGCAACGATCGTAGATCTCCCGTGTGATTGCAACTTCGATGAAAAGCGTGGGGAGAAGGGGGGGCTGGTTGATTTCTGCGAGGGCAGAAAGGATGGCGGTGTCACTGACGACAATCGTCCGAGAAAGGAATCAAGTGTCTGTAAATCCTCAGCAAGACTCTCAGGAGTCTTTCGGGGCCCTTGCCGATGCTTGGGTTTGGTCCTGATCACGGTCAGTGAAGCCGAAGCCATCGTGGGTGAGGTAAAGGTTACGGAATTCTTTTGGGAATTGAAGGCCGAGTCTTTCTTCCGTGAGGGCAATCAGTCTTTGCCTGAAGCTGGCGCGCCTCGATGAAGTTCATAGTCACTTTCTGCATGAGCCAAATCGTAATGGTCTCGAAGGAGTTTGGTCCAATTCTTCATGGGCTCTAACCCGGTGAGTTTGCTTTCACGGCCTCGAGAAGTTCCCAGCGGAGGAGAAGGGTATCGGAGGTTCTCTTGGCGGCTTCGAGTTCGGCCATGACCTTTGGGATTTGTTCGAAGTCGGTTTGGACTTCGGGGGAGGAGAGTTTTTTCTGAAGGTCGGTGACGGCTTCGTCGGCGGCCATCACTTCGTCTTCGAGGGTTTCGAGTTCCTTGGCTTCGGCGAGGGTGAGCTTACGGGGCTTTTCTTTTTTCTCAGCGGTGCGTTTTTTGGCTTGCCGGTTGGCGGTGGTCGCTTGGGCACGGGCGGCGTTTTCGCGGGCCTGGCGTTTTTCGAGGTAGTAGGAAAAGTTGCCGGGGCTGACTTTGACTCCGTCGTCTTCGAAGGCCACGATCTGGTCGCAGATACGGTCGAGGAAGTAGCGGTCGTGCGAGACGCAAATGATGGTGCCGGGGAAAGCGGCGAGGGCTTCCTCAAGCATGCGGAGGGATTGTAGGTCGAGGTCGTTGGTGGGCTCATCGAGAACGATGAGGTTGCCGCCGGTTTTGAGAACTTTGGCGAGCATGAGGCGGGCGCGTTCGCCACCGGAGAGGAGGTCGACACGTTCGTTGATCCGTTCGTCGGAGAAGAGGAAGCGCTTGAGATAAGCGCGGGCCCCGATGGTTTCGTTGCCGAAGGAAATCTTTTCGCTGCCCTCGGAGATTTCATCGAGGAGGGAGCCGGTGCCATCGAGCTGCATGCGGGATTGGTCGATGTAGTTGATCTTGACCTGCTTGCCGAGGACCGCGGTGCCGGAGGTGGGCGCGAGTTGATCGAGACAGATCTTGAGGAGGGTCGTTTTTCCGACGCCGTTTTTTCCGACGATGCCGGTGCATTGGCCTTCCTCGAGGGAGAGGTTGAGGTGGCGGAAAAGGGTGCGGGCGGATGAAACTTGGCCCGTTGAGTCTTTCTCGGTATCGTAGGTGAAGGAGACGTCATCGAGGTCGACGATGGTATTTCCGAGCCGTGGGGGCGGTGGGATGAGGAGGTCCATTTCGCCTTCGCGGACGGGAGCGTCCTTGTCTTTGATTTTGTAGAAGGCATCGACCCGCGAGCGGGATTTGGTGGTGCGGGCTTTGACTCCGGCGCGAACCCACTCGAGTTCATCTTTGAGGAATTTTTGGCGTTTCTTCTCGGAGTTTTCGGCAATGCCTTGACGGATGGCCTTAGACTCGAGGAAGGCGGTGTAGTTACCAGGATGGGAGTAGGCCTTGCCATCAGAAATTTCGATGATGCGCGTGGCGATGACGTTGAGGAAGTAGCGGTCGTGGGTGACGAAGATCACGGCGCCTGTGTAGGTCTTTAAGAAATCTTCCAACCAACGGATGGACTCGGAGTCGAGGTGGTTGGTGGGCTCGTCGAGGAGGAGGAGATCGGGTTGTGATGCGAGTGCCCGACAGAGGGCCACGCGGCGTTTTTCTCCGCCGGAGAGGGGGCCAGTTTCGGCTTCAAGTGGTGGAGTTCCCAGGGCGTTGGAAAGAGCGTCGATGCGGGCGTCGAGATCCCAGCCATTGGCTTGCTCGATGAGGGTGAGTAGTTCGTCGAGTTCGGTTTCGGTGCCGTCGCCATTTTCATAGCGGGTGATGGCCTCCACCACGTCGGCTGCTCCGGCGGCAATGTTGTCGTAGACTGAGAGGGCTGGATCAATCTCGAATTCCTGAGGAAGGTAGCCGATGCGAAGGCCGCGGCGTTTCGAGATGTCGCCGGAGTCAGCCTTGTTTTCATCGGCGATGATTTTGAGAAGGGAAGTTTTTCCACAGCCGTTGCGCCCAACGAGGCCGACTTTTTCGCCAGCGGCGACGGCAAGGGTGACGCCATCGAGGAGAGTTTGGTGGCCGTAGGCGAGGCGGAGTTCGTTGGCGGAAAGAAGGGTCATTTTAGCGAAAGTCTGGAGTCGGTGGGCGGAGATCGAAGATCGGAGATCGACGCGCCGGAGTCGGTAGCCGGACTTTGCCGAGATGTCCAGTGCAGGGAGGGCTCTCTGGAGAGATCCCTTCGGCGGGAAATCCGCGGAGTGAGAGGAAAGCCATTTTAAGCGACGTTAAGAATCTTCGTCCACGAGTCCGGAGGAAATCGAGATTCTTGGTGCTGCGGACGTATCCGGCCATTGAGAATGGCGCGTCCTCTGATGATGACGTGTTCGATTTTTTTTGCTTTTGTTGAGAATGACCAAGCGCCTTCCGTCGCCTTCCGTCGCCTTCCGTCGCCTTTGGTGCTGAGGTCGCCCACCTCAATAAGTTCGTTCACGATGGGATTCCAGATGACCTCGAGATCCTTGAGTTGAAGATTGGCGGCCGTGATGGTGTCGATGGCGGTTTGAAAGTCGCCTTGGTTCCTTTCTTGGCCGATGACGAGGGCTTGCAGGTTTTTGGCAAGGTATTCTTCCCGGGCGGCGGGGTCGTCGAGAACCTGGGACATTTTCCGAATCCGGGTCAGGGCAGCAGCGCGATCCGCGACGGTGAGCTTATGGGCTTTTCGGAGGATACTGGGATAGAAGCGATGGGAATCGTCGTGAAATTCGGAAAAGAGCTCAAAGGTTTCGAGCGGGCGATCTTTCGCGATGAACGCGGCATATTGGTGATTTTAATTCGGATTGCAGCCAGATCCTGAGCTCTTCCGGCTCACGCTCTGGTTGGTCCGGGAGGACGTAGCGGCCTCGCGCAATCACGGTGTCAATACAGAGGTCCAGCTCGACCGGGCTGGGTTCAATTTTGATCATCTTCTTACTAGATTTGGGTCGAGAGGCAGGGTCCTGAAGGGACAAAGGTGCAGAGCCCCAGACTTCAGTCTGGGGGGGACGGCTGGGAAAAGAGCTGTGTCCTGAAAAAACACTGGAAAATCCTGGGGAACTTGCATCCAGGACTGCACGTCCACACTCACGAAACACAGGTGAAGTCTGCATTTCCCGGCATCCCTTCAGGATGCTTTCGTGAAGAATCACGATTCCCCGGACGGAAGTCCGGCGCTCTGTCCCTTTAGCACCCCGAATCGTGCCTAAAACTCCGAGTTTATAAAACGGGGGGCATCTCTCAGTGAGCAAACACGAGGTCATCTCTAAAGATAGGAGCATTTGGTTCTAATCCCCAACCTGGAGTGTCTCCCGCCGCTAAGAGCTTAGATTCCGTCATGCCTATCTCGCGGAGAGCTGACTGAGTTGGTCTTCGAGTTTGAGAGAGGTTTTCAGAATGCCGTATTGGCTGGAGCCGCTTTGAAGCTCCTCCGCGACAAGGGACCAATCGACGACTGTCCTATTCAGAGAGGTCTTACGAACCGTTACGAACGATGAGGTTGACCTTGTCTTGGGGAAGGTTTCGATTTGCGGGTTAAGATCGGCGATGGTGGTTTCAAGTTTGGAAATTTAGGCCCTCTGGCGGGCGAGCCAAATCCCACCAAAGAGGAGGAGGGAGAGCGGGACGATGACTTCATGGCGGGGCTCTTCATTTCAGGTCCGCCGACTTGCTCATGATGGTGGGAATCAGCGCTTATCAGAATACCGTGGCACCTTCGAATATCGGTTTCTTTCAACAGGAGCGGGAATGCTGCGGGTTGCGGTCAGTTCGTTACGAGTAGATTTCGAAAATTGCGGGCAATCGTCGGCACGACTTTCTTCGGGACTTTGGCCTCTTGGGCGAAGGTGGGCCACTTTTTGAGGGTTTGGTGAAGGGTGGTGATGATGGTTTTGGCTTGGCGGGGTTTTAGGTCGGCAGAGGTCGCGGCGGTGAGGAGATCGGCGGTGCTGAAGTGGTCGCGTTTGCCGTTGAGGGTCATTTGGTGGCGGCTCGTCCAGGCTCCGTCGGGATTGTAGGAGTAAGTGATATCGTAGGCGGGGGCGAGGTGCCAAGTGCCGCGGCGGTCCATGAGGAAGGAGATGTTTTTGGTGTGATCGTCTTGGTTGCGGGAGAGGATATTGAAGACCGCGCGGCGGTAGAGTTCGGTGAGGTCGGGCTGGGGGAGGCCAAGGCCGCGGGCGAGTTGGAAGGCTTGCTCGTAGGAGTATCCCCCGGCGGTGTTGAAATCGTAGTGGCCGAGGGCGCAGAGGGTTTGTTGGTGGAGTTTATCACCCTCAGGGGTGCGGTTAAAGCGGCGTGTCATGAAGTGGGCGCGCCCGTTTTCCTCAAGGAGGCGGCAGCGGCTCATCGTGATGCCGGCAGCGCGGGCCATGAGGTGGTAGGCGTATTCGATGCGGCCGTAACCGAGGGGATCGGCCAGTTCTTTGTCGGCGTTGCCATCGACCCCATCGAACTTAATGAGCCAGGGTTCGAAGTCGGGCGGAAGGGGGACTTGGCCGGAACGGATCTCGCCGGTTTTGGAATTCCAGGCGACAACGGCTTTGGCGCGGGCGCCACCAGCCGAAGTGCCCACGCGGAGGATGTCGGCGAGGGCTTCGTCTTCGTGCTCGGAAACGAGAGTGGTTTGCAGTTTCGTTTGGTCGGCGAGGACGGCGTTGGCGAGATGGATGAGGGCGTCGATTTGGAGCTCGCGGTCGGGTTTCTCGGTGTGGTGGGCCGGGAGAAATTCGAGGGCGCCCATGGAGCGGCTCCCGAGGTAGCAAAGACGCTCGACCGGATTGAAGGAGGCGGCGGTGCGGCCTTCGCGGGTGAGCCATTGGTCGATGAGGAGGTTACCGAATTTATCGGGAAGGCAATCGGCGAGGAGGCCGGGGAGGCCTTTAAAGGTGTCTCGTGGAAGCGCGGGGAATTGATAGAGGCCCTCGGCAAGGGGCATCTGGATGGGAGCGACTTCGATGCCACTGCGGAGGAAGGCGGGGGCATATTCGAAGAGGCCGAGTTGCTGTTCATCGTCCCAAGCGACTGAGCCAATTTCGGTGCCGAAAAGGGTGACGGTGGCCGCGGTCATGGCTTCTCATCTCCCCAAATCCATTCGTTGGTTTCGGGTGGTTTCTTGCGGGGCTTTGAGGCGTATTTCCGAGTGGCTTCGGCGAGAATCTGAGCCTGGCGGATCGCGTTGGGGCTGAGCGGGAGGGGTTTAAGGAGTTCCTCAAGAGTGTGCTCGATGTTGAGGGCGCGAACGATACGGATGAGGGTGCCGAGGGTGCAGCCGTGACCGTTTTCGACGGAGGTGATGGTGCGGCGGGCCAAGCCGGCGCGCTCGGCGAGCTCGGTTTGGTTGATGTTGCGACGGAGGCGGTGCTGTTTGAGGCGCTTGCCGATGATTCCCTCAAGCTGGGTCTCGGTGAGAGTTTCTAGTTGAGTCATAATATGCGCAAAATAGCTCTGCTAGGGTCAATATGAGCAGAAAATAAGCCGGAGTCAAGGTTGGGTGGTTTTTGTGCGCATATAAATGCCCAAAATATTAGAAAATGAGCTATTTTAAGCAGATAAATGCTCAGTATGAATTCGGAAGAAAGCGGTGCTCATCACTTCACAATCTTCTTAAATCTGTCGTGAACTCTCCGGTTTTGAAAGGGCCCTCTGGAGAGAGCCCTTCCTTGGGCGCTTGGTTGGGGGGATCAGGCGGGACGCCCGTGCCACCCTTGGTTGAAGATTAGAGGGATTCGACGGTGAAGTTGGCTTCGACTTCTTGGCCGGTTTCGGGGTGCTTGAGACGGATGGTGTGTGGGCCGGGGGTGAGGGTGACGGATTGGTCTTCGACTCTGAGGGTCTCGCTGGACCACTGGGCCGAGGGGAGATTTGAGATGAGTTTGAGCTTATTGGTGGTGCCGGGGATTTCAGGGTCGAGGTAGTAGGTGGCGCCGGCGAGTGGCGTCAGGATTTGAAGAGTTTGGCGGTTGATGGGCTTTGAGTCCGAGAGAGCAAAGGCGTGGGTTTTGACGTTATCGGGGGAGTTGAACCACTCGGCGAATTGAAGGGAGAGGAGGGCTTTTTTCTGTGGGTTGTAATCTAATGAGGAGACGGGAAGGGGGAGGTGCTCGCGAGGGCAAATCTCCTTTTGATGATAGGGGGTCGAGGAGGCGGGGGGGATGGGGAAGTGGTGGCCGGTTCGTTCGTCGATAGAGATGTGGGTGAGGGAGATGGGTTGGGTGGGAAAGCGGGGTGAGAGGTCTTCGTGTATGGCAAGCATCGTACGATGGAAGATGGGGCCGGCCCCGCTCAGTCCAGAGAGGCCCGCCATGGGGGTGTTGTCGAAGTTGCCGACCCAGATCCCGACGGTGACTTCGGCGGTAAAGCCGAGGCACCAGTTGTCGCGGAAGTCGGAAGAGGTGCCGGTTTTGACGGCACAGGGGAAGGGGAGACGGAGGACGGAGTTGGTGCCGAAGGCCTCGAAGCGGGCTTGGTTGTCGGAGAGGATATCGGCGATGAGGTAGCAGGATTCGCGGGAGAGCGGGTAGGATGACGGGTTGTTTTCGCCGTGGAAGAAAGTTGCCGGGAGATGTTCGCCGAGGCGGGCCAGGGTGGCGTAGGCGTTGCTCAGGGAGAGGAGGGCGACTTCGGCGTTTCCGATGGTGAGGCCGAGTCCGTATGCGGAGGCTTCGCGGGGGAGGGTCAGGCCGAGTTCGGTGAGCAGGGCGTGGAGGGGTTCCGGGCCGCCGATTTGATTGAGCATTCGCATCGCGGAGACATTGAGCGAACTGGCGAGGGCGCGCCGGATGGAGACGGGGCCGTGGTGGCGACGGTCGTAGTTTTTGGGGGCGTCGAGTCCTTCTTCAGTTTGGTAATCCGTGGGAATGTCGGCGATGATGGTGCCGGGGTAGAGTCCTTGGTTTTGAAAGGCGAGGGCGTAGGTGAAGGGTTTGAGGGTGGAGCCGGCGGAGCGGGGGGTGAGGGCGCCATTGATTTGTCCGCCCTTGCTGCTGGTGAAATCCGAGGAACCGTGGAAGGCGAGAACTTCGCCGGTGGCATTCTCGATGACGACGAGGGCTCCGTGTCGGACGTTTTTTTCGCTGAGTTTGGCGATCTCTTCGACCAAGATAAGGTGGGTCTTTTTCTGGAGATCGGAGTCGATGCTGAGGCGGGCGCCGTCGGAGAAGGTTTGGGCGAGGTGGGGGATGGGGTTTTTATGATCGCGGTTGGCCAAGGTGAGGGGTTCTGACTTGGCGAGTTGAATTTGATCGCGGGAGTAGTCGAACTCACTTTGGAGGCGGTCGAGGATCCAGTTGCGGCGATCTAAGGCTGCCTCGGGGTTGCGGTGGGGACTGAGGCGCGAGGGCGCCTGGGGGAGAGCTGCGAGGAGGGCGGACTCGGCGAGGGAAAGGTCGGCGAGTGGTTTATCAAAGAAGAAGCGGGCGGCTTCGGCGCAGCCTTGCCGGTGGGACCCGTAGTCGAGGCGGTTGAGGTAGGCCGTGAGGATTTCGTTTTTGCTCCAGCGGGTTTCGAGGCGGCGGGCGGCGATGATTTCGGAGAGTTTTTTCGAGAAGGTGCGGTCCGCGCGCGCGGTCGAGATTTTGACGAGTTGCTGGGTGATGGTGGAGGCTCCGGAGACGACGCGATTGCTACGCAGGTTATCGTAGAAAGCGCGGGCGGTCGCGGTGTAGTCGATGCCGGGGTGGTCGAAGAAACGTCTGTCTTCGGCCGCAAGAGTGGCTTTGACGAGGTGATCGGGGATTTCGTCGAGAGAAGCGGGTTGGTGGCGAAAGTAGTCCTCGCGGGGGAAGTGGGTCAGTTCTCGGCCGTGACGGTCGAGGAGGATGCTGTGGGCGGCGGGTGGGTTTTGGAGGTTTTTAGGAAGCGGGCCTAAGAGGGGGAGGAG
>JBLIDI010000042.1:0-19680 GCA_047634075.1 Akkermansiaceae bacterium | reverse complement strand
GACTACCTGAAGGCTGCCGGTATTGTCGGTGGTGAGGAATTGCGGTCCATGCCTCTCAAGCATCGCTGCACCCGCCGACTCGCGTGGCTGGGGCCAAACATCCTCCTAAACCTCCTCGCCGCAAGTGTCATTGCGTCTTACGAGGACACGCTCCAGGCCGTTATTGCCCTCGCCGTTTTTCTCCCCATGGTCTCTGACATGAGCGGGTGCTCGGGCAATCAAGCGGTGGCTGTGAGTATCCGCGAGCTTACCCTTGGCGTCATTCAACCGAGGGACTACCTTCGTGTCATCATCAAGGAAGGACTTTTGGGAATCACGAATGGCATCGTTCTGGGTATCGTCCTGGGAACCATCGCGACCTTATGGAAAGGGAGTATTTTCCTTGGTCTCGTTGTGGGAGGGGCCCTCGCCTTGAACACCATTCTTTCGGTAATGCTCGGGGGCCTCATCCCTCTGGTCCTGAAGCGTTTCAAGGCTGACCCTGCTCTTGCTTCCGGCCCGATTCTCACGACCTGCACCGACATGTGCGGCTTCTTCCTCGTCCTCAATCTGGCCACCGTGGTGATCGACCGCATCTGAAGAAGCGGGCGGACCGTTGATTTACCAGAAGGTCCATCTCCGCTCTTTCGGCACGCTCTACAGCCAATAATTCGGCTTCCCGTAAAAGTTGTAGAGAGTTTCCTCGTAGGATCGGTTGACCGGTTCATCAGGATCGTAGACTGGAGCCTCTTTGATCTGATCCATCGCCAGGGAGATTAAAACCGAGCGGTCCTCATAGCGAAAATCTTCGATCCAATCGGTGTCCACAATGACCATGCGGTTGCGCAACCAGCCCCCAATATCGAGAACAAGATATCGCACCTTCCAGAGGTTGATATCGAGAATAACATCCTTCACCTTACCAATCTCGCCATCGGTCGCCGAAACCTTGTATCCCATAATCTCCGAACACGAGCGGAGATGACTCTCCTTGATCCGGGTCAGATTTAAGTCATGCTCCGAGATGTCTCCCGGGGTATAGGCTTGGGGAAGCGGAGCGACGCCCCAGAGCGAAGCGCCAACCCAATACGCAGGCACGAAGTGATAACGATGATATTCGACTTCATACTGCTGGGACACCGGGGCATCTGACTCGAGGAGAGGGCTTTTTTTAAGCTCCTCGATCGTCATCTTGATTGGAAACTTTGGATCGTCCAAAGCCCCATCAGGACAGGTCAGGTGGGCCGGGCTGATAAGAACCTTCTTTTCTGAAAACCATCCGCCAGCACCGGCCACCATATATCTCATCCCCCATTTATGATCATCGAAAAGGAGATCTTTCACTTCCCCAACCTCACCATCGACACATGAAATTGGACAATCGAGGAGCGACTCGGCACTCCGTAACGTCTCATTTGGCTTGGGTTTAATAATATTCGTCATATTTCATGACCTAACAAAAAGTGTGCGGTTACGCAATCATTTCCGTAAGAAACACGGCGCAAGAGGTTGATCGGACTCCTTAGGCGGGATTTCGGGTTTAACATCGGAGACGGCTAACCCGGACTCCTGAGAGAAAACCGAGGCAGCGAAAATGAAAGAGATCTCCAGCAATTCCCTGGGAACTTTACGGAGGCACGCATCATGCTTCCCAAAAATATGACTCATACTAGATCGCTCAAGATATTCGTCGTTTTACGAGCCTCCGCTCCGTCGTGGCCTTGGACCGCGACCCGGGCCAGCGAGTCATCAACAACGGCCTCCCACCTGTCCTCCTTTTGGCGCAGGTCTCGAGCGGCCACGGTGGGCCTGAGAATATTTTAAAAAACTCCGCATCACGGTCACTTTCAGGATTGATTACAAGCATCAAGACATCGCGGTCAGGCGGGTCCCTGCGATCTTGGAAACTTCAATCAAACGGGCTCTCCTTGAGAAAATCACCACCGCACAACTCTTCAGCCTAAAGGTCTTTTTCACCTCGGCGGCCGCCTCTTCTCCGGACTATCGAATCGCGGCCGACTTCGGTGGTGCACTCACTCGACGAATGAATGCTTTCTGCGATCTCGTCCAGGCGACGTGTGTCGAGGCTTGCAATACCGACGACTGGATCATCCCCTTCAAGGACGGGACGGGACATCAAGCTGGGTCGGCATCAGAGAACGCCTCCCAGCGAAAACCCACCGCCCCCAATTTAACCTAAACTTCAGCCAGTGGTTGAATCGCTATTATCGCGTTTGTATTTTTGAAGCGTATAACTTCCTTGAGATCGCCTCTGTTGCCGAAGCTCGGGTTCTTGTCGGAACGATCGCACCTTCAACGCTTGCAATCGCCGGAGTCGCTTTCGCCAGCATTTTGTTCATGATGACGCTTGTGGCACGACAAGGAAGCTCTGGCATTCAGCCTCACCTTCTAAAATACTCTTCCGACGATGCTCAACGCGTTCAATCGCCAAGCCATCACAACCCGATTCCAGGCGGTTCTTCGCAACTGTCCTCTCACCAACCCATTCGTTTATTCATGTCCAAACTCATCCTAGTCTCCAACCGCCTGCCCGTTCGCGTGAAGAGCGACGGCACCCCGCAACGCACCACCGGCGGCCTTGCTTCCGCGCTCGCTGCTGTCGAAACGGATGCCCCGCAATACTGGGTAGGATGGTCCGGAACCCCACTTGAGAACACGCCCGATCCGGACTCCCTACGCAAGACCATGTCCGAACTTAAGATTGTTCCGGTTTTCCTCACCGCGGACGAGATCGATGGTTTCTACGAAGGTTATTCCAACGGAACTCTCTGGCCTCTCCTTCACTACATGACACAGAAAGCCCACTTTAAAAATGACTGGGCTGATCACTACCGTCGCGCAAATGAGAAGTTTGCTGACGCCATTCTTGAAATCGCCGAGGATGGCGACACCGTCTGGGTGCACGACTACCATCTTTTTCTCCTCCCCGGTATTCTGCGAGAACGCAAACCAAATCTAAAAATCGGATTTTTCCTCCACACCCCTTTTCCAAGCTCGGAAATCTTCCGCGTGCTTCCCGAGCGGGAAGAGATCTTGAAGGGTCTTCTGGGGGCAGATCTCCTCGGCTTTCACACCTATAACTACCTCCGCCACTTCCGCTCTTCGCTCCTTCATCTCCTCGGCCTGGAATCCGACATCGATCACCTTTACCTTGAAGGCCGTCGCCCCACCTTCGGCGTCTTTCCCATCGGGCATAACCATAAGGGATTCCACGATGCCATGGCTCATCCCGGCTACCGGGAGACACACCAAGAAATGGCGGAGTCGCTCAACGGTCGCAAGCTCATCCTTTCGGTCGAGCGTCTTGACTACACCAAGGGAGTCCCTCAAAAACTGGAAGCGATTCGCCACTTCCTCACCAACTATCCACAACACCGGGGCAAGGTTGTCTTTGCCATCATCGCGGTGCCTTCGCGCGAATCAGTTGATGAATATGCGGACCTCACCGAGACCGTTCAGCGGGAAGTGGGAGCGATCAATGGAGAGTTCGGGACGATGGATCTTGCCCCGATCAACTTCCTCCACCGCGGCTTCCCACCTCATGAACTCGCAGCCTTTTATTCGTTGGCTGACTCCTGCCTCGTCACGCCCTTGATCGACGGCATGAATCTCGTCGCCAAGGAATACGTCGATTGTAAGCGAAAGAAATTCAAGGCCCGACCCGGGGTGCTTATCCTTAGCGAATTTGCGGGGGCGGCCCCGGAAATGCCACACGCTCTCCGGGTTAACCCCTACTCGGTCTCTGAGGTGGCCTCCGCTATCGATCAAGCGCTCACCATGCCCGAAGCTGAAATGTGGGGCCGCACCCGCGCCATGCAGGATCACATTGTCAAGAACGATGCCGGAGCATGGGCCAACCGGTTTCTCTCGCACCTCGAAAATCAAACATGCGATCTTAATGAAGAAAAAGGCGTCAGCGATCTCTCGACCCTCTTGGACTCATTCAAAGTTGATGGCGCGAAGGCTCTCTTTTTGGACTACGACGGAACGCTAAGAGGATTTGAGAATAAGCCGGAAGATGCCATCCCGGACCCCGGACTTCTTCCTCTCCTGAAAAGACTCGGGAAACATCTTCGGATTGTCATTGTCAGTGGACGTCCCAAAGAGTTTCTCGAAGAGCACTTCTCCGGCCATAATTTCACCCTCGTTGCGGAGCATGGATACCGGTGGTCGCGCGCCCATAGTCCCGAATGGGACCTCGTGAATCCCTTGGTCGATATTTCATGGAAGGAAGATGTTCTCCCTCACCTTGAGCAGGCGACCCAGCTTACTCCTGGCACCCATATTGAGACCAAACCTTCGGCCTTAGTCTGGCACTATCGCTCTGCTGACCCGGAGTTTGGACTGTGGCAGGCGCACCGTCTTCTTTCCGAGCTCACCGAGAGCACGGCCAGTCTTCCGGTTGCGGTGCACCATGGTAAAAAAATCGTGGAAGTGGCGAGCCAGCAAGTGAGCAAGGGGGCCGCAGTTGAGGCCCTCCTTCACGACTGGGATTGCCAAACGGCGCTTGCCGTTGGAGACGATCAAACCGACGAAACGATGTTTTCCATCGAAACTAAAACTCCGAACTATCACACTATTCACATCGGAGGCTCGGACACCCGTGCCTTGCATCTCTCGGACATTCCCCACTTCCGCAATTTTCTTGAGACCCTTGCCGATTCCCTCGAAGCATGAAAGACGACTACCACCAAGCGATCATCGGAAACGGGCGAACAGCAGCGCTCATCGAACCCGATGCCACAATCTCCTTCTGCTGCCTCCCCGACTTCGATTCAGGGACTTCCTTCGCCAAGATTCTCGATGAAGAGAAGGGCGGAAGTTTTGGAATCAAGATGATTGGCGGTGAGGTTGTCGATCGTCGCTACGACCACCAAACTGCCATTTTCATCACGACCTTTCGTGGTCCTGATGGAAGCTTCGAATTGATCGACTTTATGCCCCGCTATCCCATTGGAGAAACGACAACACACGAAGATGTCGCGCCCGATGTCGTTCGATTTTTAAAGCCCATCGACGGAGAACCCCTCATCAAGATTGCTTACGATCCGCAACTCGAATACGCGCGCTTCCCGACAGAAACCCAGGCTGACGGACCCGACCGGGTTAAGAGCACTACGAGAGGGACTCTCGCTGACGGGAAATCCGTCTATGAGTCGCTTTATCTCTACTCAAATCTCGGGAACAATCTTATCCTGGAGTCGAAGGAATTCCCCCTCAAGGGTGACCGCTATCTCTTGGTGAGTTACCACGATAAGGTTGAGCCACCGACGGACGACCTTGTTGCCCTCATGCTCCAGCGGACACGGGCCTACTGGATGCTTTGGTCGGCCAAGACCGAACGAACCAAGACCTACTCCGAGGCAATTTTGCGCAGCGCCATCACCCTGAAAATGCTGCAGTTCAGCCCAAGTGGTGCTTTTGTCGCGGCGGCGACCACGTCCCTCCCGGAGACGATCGGTGAAGAACGTAATTGGGACTACCGCTTCTGCTGGATTCGGGATGCCTCCATGACGGTCTCGACACTCCACCGAATCGGACACCCTTGGATGGCTCGCCGCTTTGTTGACTGGGTCATGAAGACCGTCCGAACCAAGGATGATACTTTACAGATCATGTATGGGCTGCGCGGGGAGAAGACGCTCACTGAGGAAACGCTCGATCATCTCAGTGGTTATCACGGGACAAAACCGGTTCGAATTGGAAACGCGGCCTATCATCAGGATCAACATGACATCTACGGAATTCTGCTCGATGTCATCTGGCAGGATCTTTGCAAGCGCCCGCGCACGCCGGAAGCCATGGACCGCATTTGGACCACCGTCCGCTCGGTGGTCAAGACGGTATCCGAGAACTGGGAGCTTCCCGATCGGGGGATTTGGGAGATCCGGGGTGATAAAAAACACTTCGTTTTCTCGAAGGTTCTCTGCTGGGTTGCTCTTGATCGCGCCATTAAAATCGCGACCGATCTTGGCAAGACCTCGTGGGCTGCCAAGCATATTCAACTCCGCGATCAGATCCATCAGACAGTTTGCGAGCGGGGATGGAACGAAGAAATTGGAGCCTTCACGCAGTCGTATGAGGAAAACCATCTCGACTCGGCCAATCTCCTCATGGCCGACTTAGGCTTCATTGACGGCACCGATCCCCGCTTCCAGTCAACGATCCGCCTTTCCGAGGAAACGCTTTGCCGGAATGGACTGATGTATCGCTACAAGAATACCGACGACTTCGGGGCCCCTTCAAGCGCTTTCACGGTGTGTTCGTTTTGGATGGTCAAGGCACTGGCTCAATCCGGGCGGCGCGATGACGCACGGGAAATGTTTGATCGCTTGGTTTCCCTCTCAAATCCAGTCGGGCTTTACGGAGAGGATCTGGACTTCGAGACTCTGCGTCATCTGGGTAATTTTCCACAAGCCTACAGTCACCTAGCTCTGATCGACTGCGCGTTGCTGCTCGAACGTGAAAACACCTTTGCCGAACGCTAAACACTCTCACGAAATTGGGTTCCCCGGCATGAGACGCGGAGGGGGAAGGTCGTTCCAGTTTCTCGTCATGGCATCCTGTCTGGCTGCCAGTGAATCTAGGTATCCCGAAAGTTCATCGCTAACGGTATCGCCCAACAGGAGCGGAAAGTTCCCGCCAAAGATTTGCTCGGAAATTCCGCTTTTTTGTCATCTTCATTTTTCCATTTCATGGGTGCTTGAAGAAGGACACGTTCAAGGCATGACCGAGAAGGAAAAAATGATCAGAGGAGATCTTTACGATGCCCGCGACACCGAGTTGGCAGAAGGAAGGCGCCGGGCGCAGGAGATTTGTCAGCGCTACAACACGCAGCCAGATCGTGCCCTCCTCCTGGAGCTCCTCGGCACCTGTCCGGACGAAGTCACGATCGAGGCACACTTCAAATGCGACTATGGGGAGAACATCCATTTGGGTGAAAAATTCTATGCCAACTTTGACCTGACCATCCTGGATGTCTGCAAGGTCACGATTGGCGACTCCTGCCTGATCGGTCCGAAGGTTGGGATCTACACCGCCACCCATCCTCTTGATGCGGAGCTGCGCCGATCCGGGGTTGAATTTGGTTCCCCCATCACAATTGGTAATGATTGCTGGATCGGAGGCCATGCCGTCATCAACCCCGGCGTGACCTTAGGAGACAACGTCGTCGTCGCCAGCGGCGCGGTCGTCACCAAGTCGTTTGGCGACGGAGTCGTGATCGGTGGCGTTCCGGCGCAGGTGCTCAAGCGAAATTCCGGCAGTAATTTCCCCGCACCTTAAGGAATGATACCTCAACCAACAATTCTACGATTTTGTTGAATAATTGTTCTAATCAAGGTGTAACGGTGATCCGGTGAATATTAAAACGAAAACTCTCAAGGCCGCCCTTCTTGCTGCGGTTGGCGCAATGACCAGCTGCTGCGGCTCGGCCCCCGATCCCGTCGCTCCCGCTCAACCGGTCGTCATCGAGCCGATGAAGTAGAAATCACTTGTTTCATCTTATCGCAAGCCGCCCGTGACTTAGTCACGGGCGGCTTCCTCTTTTCGGGAGGGTGTCCATTGAGATGGGGATTGTCCACCGTGGACAGATCACGACCTTTTCCACCGTGGCCTCCGGCGAGCGCCTCTCCGACTCATGGCTGATTAGCGTTTTTCACGGCATCAAGATTCCTCCTTTGGGGACCCTATGCAAACTACCGCGATTGTTGGGCGGCACGCATTTAGATCGCATCAGACCAAGGAATGATCAGTCTTATCTCAACCTATTTTCCCGCCGAAAGCATCATGGCTTGGGTTGAGAAACGCCAAGGAACCGTCTCAGCGGTCTTTTTTGGCGCGTTAGCGAGCTATCTTGTCATCTATGTGCTCGTTTTAGGGTGACATTATGTCGCAGGAACCTTGGAATTTTGGCCGACGGGCATCCCGAGCATGACCACAGGGGCTTTCTTTTGCTCGGGATACAGCCTCAGAGTCCGCAAAAAGCTTAATCCTGCTTAAATTTAGCAGAGATGTCCCTCCAATTAGCGAAGATTGGCATGCTTCTAGCAGAACCTCTTCTTATTATGGCAGATTCTGATAAAGATAGCAGCATCCGGGTCTATATGCGGGAAATCGCGAAGACCACGCTTCTGACTCCCCAAGATGAGATCGAACTGGCTGCACGCATCCAGAAGGGCGACGAAAAAGCACGGGCTCGCATGATCGAGTCAAACCTCCGACTCGTCGTTAAGATTGCAAAAGACTACACCAACTACGGAGTTCCGCTCGTGGACCTTATTTCCGAGGGAAACATGGGGCTGATTCGGGCGGTCGAAAAATTCGATCCCAAGAAGGGTGGCAAACTCAGTACTTATGCCGCTTGGTGGATCAAACAATCGATCAAGCGAGCCTTGGCAAACCAGGGGAAAACGGTTCGTCTTCCGGTCCACCTTGTCGATAAACTTGCGAGGGTCCGCCGTATCTCAGCCCTGATGGCAGAGGAATTGGGACGTGAACCGACCGATACCGAATTGTCCGCTGAGCTTGGCATTCCCCGCGCAAAACTGGCACTCCTTCGTCAGGCCTCGAAGCAGACTCGCTCACTGGATGAACCGACTCACGATGATAATGCCTCTAATTACGGTGAGCAACTGGCTGATGACCGAGCGACTGATCCTCTCGAGGCCCTGGCGCAAAAGGGCCACTTGGATGAACTCGATGTTGTCCTCGATACCTTGAATGAACGGGAGACCGAAATCATCGGGGCTCGATTTGGACTCAATGGCAAGCGGATCCTGACACTGGAAGAAATTGGCCGTAATTTTGGGGTCAGCCGCGAGAGGATCCGACAGATCCAAAATGTCGCTCTTAACAAAATGAAGAAGGCCTTGAAGAGAAAGGAAGCGATTACCCTTCCCAAACTTGCCAAATCGCTGGTGTAACCTTCGCTTAGACGTGGCCGTCCAGCATGGTCTGAAGCTGACTCTGGAAGCTGACGAGATCAGCTTCGGTTGGCTGATACCCAGCTTGATCGGGATCGATTGATGGGCGGCCCATTTCATCAATGAGCCAGATCGCTTTCATCCCGTCGCTGAAAGTCACTGTTCCGCTGACCATGGCACCAGGTCGGGCAACTTGGTCTACCGTGGCATGGACGCCACCCTCTGTAGCCGAGGGTGTCATAGGCGTCATGGACGCTTCATCGGGCATCACGGTCGCATCAACCCTGGCATCGACTGATTCCTCGACCACTCCTTCCAAGACTTCCGGAACCTCTTCCTCCTCAACCTCAAATGCGAGTTCTAGGTCAAGCGAAAGAAAGCGAGTGTCAATGTAAGTCACACTGAAGCCTAAGTCATCCTTGAGCCGCTTTTGCACATCAGCCATTTGGGCCCCGTCGGCCACCCAGTTTTTGATGGTTTCAATCTGCTCTTTGCTCAAATCACTCACGCTAAACATGGCTCAGATCTAAAGGGAGAGAGCGGGAAACCCAAGACTGAATTCACAAGCGATGCCACTTCTTCACAAACGCCAGCATTTTTTCCTCCTGAGCCTCGATCGACCGCACGAGGGCAAGTTGAGTCCGACAACGATCGAGATTGTGCCCTTCGCGGCGGACCTTAAAGTATTTGTCCCCCTCGAGATGGTCGGTCAGGAAGCGCATTCCGACCTCCAATGAGATCAATTTTGCCGAGAAGGGAAGCAGATCGAGTTCGAGGGGGCTAAGGAAGTTTCTAGCGGTCTCAAGATATCCCTCCACAATCGCCTCAAACATCGAAAGGCGCATCTCCACTTTGGTAAAGTCCTTTTCATCCTCCGCCACCGGACTTGTCGCACCACGAATGAGATCCCCAAAATCGTAGAGAGCAAGCCCCGGCATCACCGTGTCCAGATCGATGACGCAAACTGCCTCATCAGTTTGCTCGTCGATCATGACATTGTTTAGCTTGGTGTCATTATGGGTCACCCGCTCAGTTAAGCGCCCGGCCTTCAGATGCTCCAACAGCACCCCGGTGATCGATTCACGGGCCTTGATGAATGCAATCTCTTCCTTCACCCCGCTTGCCCGGCCATGAACATCGCGGTCAATCGCCTCCATTAATCGAGCATAGCGGGCTGGGGTATCATGAAAACCCGGAATGGTGACCGCCACCTTCTCGATGGGGAGATCGCTGACGAGATCCTGAAAGGCCCCGAAAGCCTTCGCGGCCTGATAAGCCTGCCGGGTATTTTCAACGACATCATAGGTGCGACACCCCTCAATAAAATTGTAACAGCGCCAAATTCCGCCTAAAGGCCCCTCTACGCAATTCTTACCGTCGCGGCCCGGATAGAGGTTCAAAGTCTGGCCGCCAAAGTCGCGTTTTTGACGAAAGACCTTACGATTGATGTGGTGGGTGACACGCTCGATGTTCTTCATCACTACGAGCGGTTGCGGGAACACCTTCTCATTGATCCGCTGCAGAATGTATCGCGAGATATCCCCATCATCGTCCTCGTAGGACGCCAAATAGGTGGTATTAATATGGCCACTTTGGACCTCTTCACCTCCTGAAAATGTTCCATCAATCGCAAATTTAGCACCGATTTCAGCAATATTCCTAGCAAGCTCAGTCATAGTTGTCCTTGTCGATAATCTAGATCGGTTAACAACTCAAGCCAGCAAGCCGCCTCGCTCTCGGGCGAGAAAAGAGGAAGGCGCGCGCGCGCGAGATCAACCCAGTCACGCAACTCAACTCTCTTGTCAATAATTGCTTGGAGCATCCCATCTAATTCACCTTCACCAAAATAACCGGGATATTTTTCCCCGAGAATCCCCTCATTCCCCTCAATGCGGCTTGCCAAGACCGGCACGCCCATGCTCATGGCCTCCAAGACGGCATTAGCTCCACCCTCCAGAATCGAACTATTGATCGTGAGGGAACTCTTCGCGCAGAGCTTCAAAGATTCCTCCCTCGGCAAGCCCCCAAACCACCGATATCTCGGCTCTTTTTGCGACCACTCTTCTCCCGTCTTCCGCGACTCCTCGTCCAACCCTTCGCCAATCTGCCAAACCTCAACATCCTGCCACTCGGGATGTCGCGCCACCGTCTCGATTGTCAAAAAGGGTCTTTTAACCGGCCGGGGATGCCCCACCACCGAAATCGCGAAGGGCGAAGCCAGCGGTGAGGCCTCGATCGAGATCGGATCCAAACTCGCCGGGATCACGACCACCTTTTCACGAACCTCCACCGGCAAGCGCCTGATGGCAGCTTCTTGCACAACCACGATGCGATTAGCGTCGACGAGATTTTGAAGTCCGGCTTCCGATCCTTGCGGCAAACTTTGATAGAGGTCTGTGCCCGTCAGCAAGACAATGACCCGACCCTTCGGCATCTTTTCGCGAAAATCACGGACGCCCTCCACGCCTTTGACGGCATGAAGTGAGATCAAGACATCGGCCTCCCGACCATCGAAGTGGTATGATCCTCGGGCCTCAATCCCCTGTCCTCGCAAGATATTAACAATCCGTGACGTCGTGACCGTATTCCCCTTCAACTCTGTCAGTGGATAAGGAGAGGCGACGCAGACCTTCATACTGGCACCACCTCATAGCCATCACGTCCGTCCTTCACCACCCAGCCCAGCGCTGCCAGTTCATCACGATATCGATCAGAGGCTTCCCAGTCCTTCGATTGACGAGCCTCCCAACGGAGACCCGCCAAGGCGGAAATTCCCTCGGGAACCTCGACCCCTACCACTTCCGACAAGACCAGTCCAAGCGAAGTTAGGACGGTGAAGAATCCCCGCCAGTCAGCCTCGCTCTCAGCCTTCTTGAGATTGCCAAAAAGTTCGCCCAAAGCCGCCGCAGTATTTAGGTCCTCGTTCAACTTTTCAACCGCCCCCGCAAAAACCCCAAGATCGCCGCTTTTGGCCAGCTCCCGGTACCCCGGGGCGACCCGCCCGTCAGCAGCTCGAGCCAATTTGCCCATCGCCTCACGCGCCGCATGCAGTGACTCGATCGTAAAGTTCAATTGTTTGCGATAGTTTGCCCCAACGAGGACATATCGCACTTCCATCGCGCTCCAACCCTCCTTGGCCAAATCGCCCAATGTATAGAGTGTCCCACTTGATTTTGCCATCTTCTTGCCATTCACCAACAGGTGCGTGGAGTGAAACCAATGCCGTGCGAAATCGCCCCCACATGAACACTTGGACTGCGCCAGTTCGTTTTCGTGATGAGGGAAAACGAGATCCTCTCCGCCACTATGAAGGTCAAACGAATTCCCCAGATACTTCAAGATCATCGCCGAACACTCGAGGTGCCACCCCGGACGCCCCTGCCCCCACGGGCTTTCCCAAAAATTATCGCCATCTTCCTCTCGGCGCCTCTTCCATAGGACAAAATCCGCGACGTTGTCCTTCTCATACTCGTCGGAACTGGCACGCGCATTCTGCGTCTTGCCAAGGTCCAACTCGCGGGTATCCAAGCGCGATAATTTTCCATACTCTGGGTAGGAAGAAATTTTGAAGTAAACCGAGCCGTCCTCAGAGGCATAACCATGCCCCTTTTCGACCAACTCCGCGATCATAGCAATCTGCTCCGGCACGTGCTCCACCGCACTGGGCTCGAGATGTGGTTTTAAGCAATTCAGAGAAACACAGTCATCGTGAAACTTATCCCGCCACTGCGCCGTGAATTCCTTCAAGGTCCTCCCGGCAGCCACTGAATCACGAATCGTCTTATCATCGACGTCTGTGATATTCCGCACGTGCTTCGTCTTCATCCCGCCGAGTTCAAGCACCCGACGCAAGACATCCTGCATCACGAAGGTCCGAAAATTACCAATATGGGCCGGACCGTAAACTGTCGGACCACAGCAATAGAACCGAAACGATTTCCCATCAACCGGCTCCAAAGATACGACCTCGCGCGTCAGTGTGTCAAACAACCTCACGCGCGTAGCATTACCACCCCAGCGCGCTCGGGCAATCGAATTTCCCAACATTGCGTCTTTGGCTATTTCTGCCAAGTTAACCGCATGAACAATCGCACCCGAGTGATCCTGACCGGAATTATTCCAATCTTCGGAGTTTCCGCTGTCATTCTCGGCATTGGGCTGGGTGGCCGACTCCCTGGCTTCCCCGGTGAGGTCCTCCGCAAGATCACCGGCTTCATGTTCACTCCGGTGTTCCTAGAGCTCACTTTTGCCTTCCTCGGACTCCTCGCCGTTTTCTGGATCAACACCATGAGACTCCAGCGTCAGGGCGACGAATACGTTTCACTTGAAATTGAAGACGACCAAAAACCATGAACCTCGCCAATCTTCGCGAAGACTACACCCAAGGTGGAATCGAGCACGCCTCCATGAAGCCTGACCCATTCGAGCAATTTGAAGAATGGCTCAAAGTAGCCCACGCGCAGAAGATCGCCGATGCCAACGCCATGACGGTGGCGACCGCCAACCGAGACGGCCTTGTCACTTCCCGAACCCTCCTCCTCAAAGGCCTCGTCGAAGGGAAGCTCCAGTTCTTCACGAACTACCGCTCACAGAAAGCCCGCGATCTCGCTGAAAATCCCAACGCTGCCATCACCATCCTCTGGAAGGAATTAGAGCGCCAAATCTGCGTGCGAGGCACCGTCAAAAAAACCTCCCGTGAAATTTCCGAAGACTATTTTAAAATCCGTCCCTACCGTTCCCGCATCGGAGCCTGGGTCTCAGAGCAGCAGTCGGATGTCATCGAGCACCGTGCCACTCTCGCCGAACGCGAAGCCGTTCTGATGGCAAAGTTCCCAGAAGGGTCGGATGTGCCCTGCCCGGATTTTTGGGGCGGCTATGAACTCACTCCCAGCTACCTCGAATTCTGGCAAGGTCGCCAAGGCCGCCTTCACGACCGACTCCGCTACCTCGCTGAAGGCGATACCTGGACCCTCGATCGCCTCAGCCCCTGATTTTCCGGGCCTACCCGATAATCCCCTTGATGACCCGGCCATGCACATCGGTGAGCCTGCGGTCGATACTGTCTTTTCGAAAAGTCAGCGATTCATGGTCAATTCCCAAAAGGTGTAAAATGGTCGCGTGGATATCATAGACTTCCGTGGGATTTTTTCGATCCGCCGGCTTGTATCCAAATTCATCGCTTTCACCGCAAGTCACCCCGCCCTTGATTCCGCCTCCTGCCAGCCAGTTCGTGAAGACAAAGGGATTGTGATCCCTCCCCTTGCTCCCCTGGGTCGAGGGCATGCGCCCAAATTCCGTCGTCCATAAAATAAGGGTGTCCTCCAACATTCCCCGTTGCTTGAGATCCTTAATCAAGGCGGCCGCCCCAATGGCCATCCCCCTCGATAAGGGACCGTGGTCTCTCTCAATATCTTCGTGACTATCCCAATTCCTCCTGGGGAAGCCGTTGTCATTACCCGACCAGATTTGCACGAACTTCACCCCTCTTTCCAAGAGACGACGGGCCGACAAGCACTTCCTCCCGAAGGTGTCTGCCTCTTCCTTCCAGTTGATCTTCTTGGGCCATTGAGTGCCCTCAGGAGCCAGTCCATACATCGCGCGGATGTAGGCGGGTTCCTTCGAAATATCCAAAGCCTCAGGGGCCGCCATCTGCATTCGGGCCGCCAATTCATAGCTTCGAATCCTGGCCTCTAATCGTGAATCGCCCCCCCGCTCCAAGGCATATTTCCCGTTGAGTTTTTCTAACAAATCTCCCGCCGCTTCCTCGGCCGCCGGAGTGAGAAACCGAGCACTCTTGGGGGGATACAAATGAGTCACCGGCTCGGGGGTTCCAGGTCGAATGATCGTCCCTTGATGAACGGCGGGCAGGAAAGCCGACCCCCAGTTCTTCGGCCCATTTGAAGCAAAGCCCCGATGATCCGGAAGCACCACGAAGGTCGGGAGGTTTTGATTCATACTCCCAAGCCCGTAGCTCACCCATGACCCCATGCCCGGAAAACCCGGCCGATCAAACCCTGTCGCTTGAAGGTAAGTGGCCTGGCTGTGCACTCCAGTCTTCCCGATCATATTGTGCACAAAGGCCATTTCATCGACCACTTCACCCAAGGGCGAAACCGTTTCCCCCAGAAGCTTCCCGCAACCACCGTGACGCGCAAACTCCCACACCGGCTTCTTCCACGGACCCAGGCCATTTTGGAAGGCCTCGACGTGTTCACCAAAGTCCGACTTTTCACCATGCCTCTTCACCAACTCGGGTTTAAAATCGAAGAGATCGAGATGACTGGCCGCTCCCGCCATAAAAAGCTGTATGACCCGCTTGGCACGCGGTCGATGATGGGCTTCACCGAGCATCCCCCCGGCCTGAAGATTCTCTCCCAGCATCGAGGCCAAGGCGATGCCACCAAGCCCGCCACCGGATTGGTTCAGGAAATCCCGGCGCGATTTGAACTCATTCGACATAACTAAACTCGCTGAGGTTAAAGATCACCCGAGACATCGCCGCCACCCCGTGATCGCGGGAATACTTCCCTAAAAGTTTGCGCTCTTCTTCCGTCGGCTCTCTCCCAAGCGCCAGCCGAATACCGCTTCCCACCACATCTTCTTCGTCCCCGATCCGTTTCGCAAAGTGCTCCGCCATCCGAACCATGAGCGGGTTATTTAAGAGAGCGAGAGCCTGCAGAGAGGTCGTTGTTTCACCTCGTCGACCCACCAAAAGAGAAGGATCGGCACAGTCCAATCCCTCCATCAAAGGCTGCGGTTGCGACCGAACCAGAAAACGATAGACCGAGCGGCGGTGGGTCTCGGGATCATCCGGATCGGCCTTATGATATTGATAATGCGGTGAGTGCTGCGGCTTCTCGATTACGAAATCCCGGAACGAGGGACCGCCCATCCTAAAATTCATCTTACCTGAAACCCAGAGCACCGTATCTCTGATGGCCTCGGCCTCCAAGCGTCTCCGGTTTTGCCGCCAAAGGAATCGATTTGAAGCGTCGATCTCTCTGTTCGCCGTCGTATCATCGGCGCTCTGTTGATAAGTTTCGCTATTAAGAATCAGGCGATGCAGATCCTTCAGCGAGCCGCCGCCATCACGGAACTCAACCGCCAGCCAGTCGAGTAATTCCGGGTGAGAAGGCTGCCCCCCTATTCGTCCAAAATCATTAACGGTTTCCACCAGCCCTTGTCCAAAGTGAGACTGCCAAACCCGATTCACAATGCTGCGCCAAGTCAGTTTATTCTCTGGGTGGACAATCCATTGCGCCAGCGCAACACGCCGATCTCCTTCCGGGTGATTCTCCTTCAATCGAAAAGTCGTATCTCCGGGCGCGATTCCCGGAACTGTCCCCGGTTTAACCACTTCTCCCGGTTGGGTCACCTCCCCTCGATTTAGGACTCGGATCTCACGGGGAGCCCCCCCCTCTGCACCACGACCTTTGAAATTCCCGCTCCCGTGGTGCACCATTCCGACATAGGCTTTTCGCGGTTTCGGCAAACTCTGGAGCTCCTTTCTGATTTCTATCAACTGCTCTTCACAAGCTCTCATCGCCATCAACGAATCCCCGGCAACTACCATCAGTAATTTTTCGACACGCGCTCTCTCTCCCGCTTCGACAGGCCTCACTCCCGTCCCCCTCAATCCATCCATAAGATTCGCTTTCCCCCAACGAGGCAACGACTCGATTGAGTCGAGCGCCGTCACTACCACGCCCGTCATCCCTCGATCACCTGAAATGACTTCCAGCTCCGAGAGCGCAAAAATCCAATCAGAACTTGCCTCCTGCCCAGCCTCCCTGCGGCTCCAAAGCTTTGTCGCCACCACTCTCACAAAACGACCGGACAGGCCCCGTCCATTCACGACAACCGGCTCGGCTCCCGGACGTGCAAAGTCCTCCCGAGTGAAGTCGCCAATGACCTCCTTCCGAACAAAGTCTGCGACCTCTGAAACCTCCACGCGGAAACGATGCGGAAAACCAAAATCCGGAAAGCCATACTCATCGGCCCCAAAGAGCCTGACCTCATCGATCCCAACCACTTTCCCCAGATCGAGCTGCACCCACTTCACGGCATCCTGCGAGCCCGCAACCTCGCTGTGATATCCGTAGCGACCTGAACGTCCCTTATCTTCACTGGCGAGCTTGGCTTCGAGCCCGCGGATCTCTTCCGTCTTCGCGCCATCCACTAGGCCGGACAAGCCTTTGATCTGCGCCTCCAAGTCCTGCTTCTGCCTCGCGAGGGTCTTTCTCTTCTCCGCCACGACCGGATCGAGATCATACTCACGATCCGCGCGATCGAGGGCCGCAAAGACGGCCTGCAGGGAATAGTAATTCTCCATTGAGACCGGGTCGATCTTGTGATCGTGGCACTGGGCGCATTGCACCGTCAGTGAACAAAAGGCATTCATCGTCACCATCACCATATCATCCCGGTCCAAGTGCCGAGCCACTTTTCCATCGCTCTTGCTCTCCGGGACCTCCATGTGTCCGATCAAATCCCATGGCCCAGAGGACAAAAACCCAGGTGCCACCCAGCCATCTTCAGTCCCCGGCCAAAGGACATCTCCCGCGAGCTGCTCTTTCACAAAACGGTCGTATCGCTTATCTTCGTTGAAAGCTCGAATAAGGTAGTCACGGTAACGCCAAGCATTCTCTCTCGGCTGATCCTTATCGTAACCATGGGTCTCTCCAAAATGAACGATGTCCATCCAATACCGCGCCCATCGCTCGCCATATCTGGGCGAGGCCAAAAGCTCGTCGACCAACTCGCGATGAGCCTCCGGGCGTTCATCACGCACAAATGCTTCGACCCGCTCGAGGGCCATCGGCATCCCCCAAAGATTGAAAGCCAGACGCCTTGCCAAGGTTCTGCGATCGGCCCTACCATTCGCCTGCAAGCCCAACTCACGCTGCTTGGCCCGGATCAAGCGATCAACCGGGCTCTCCTCTTCGGAGCCCTCAGGAAGAGCCGGCCTCTTGAGATCCTTCATGGACCACCAGCCGCCATCATCAGCCTGTCCCCAAGCGGTGATCAGCATCAAAATACAAAGCAAGAATCTCACAGAGATTCGCATATCAATTCTTCGGGAAAAATTCAAGGTCACAGATCGATCCAAGCGAATGAGCGGTGATTCCCGAAGCGAAGTCACCATTCTACCGAATTCTGCCACTTTGCCTCTGGAAACTCTTGATAAAAACCTCCTTTGAGCAAAGGCCCAGTTTACGCAAATCCAGCCAACCGGCTCCAACACTTTACCATCGACCCCTTTCATCACCGCCCTATCCTGACCCCGTCCATGAAGGCTCATGACCTTCGCCGTTTCACCGTTCTCCTCCTGTTGGCCTCTCTCACTTTCGGAAAAGCGGCATCTCTCAACGATCTTACCTACCATTCAAGGACCGATCATATCGTCATCACGGATTGCGATACCTTCGCCAACGGGGTCCTCATCATTCCAGCCCAAATCGAGGGGAAAGCAGTCACGATCATTGCCGATCAAGCCTTCCAAGGATGTCGCAGGCTTGAAGCGATTCAGCTTCCTTCCAGTATCATCTTAATCGGTGACTGCGCCTTTCAAGGATGCCTCGCCCTCACCTCCTTCACCCTCATGTCAGGGGTGGAATCCATCGGGAGCGAGGCCTTCTGGGGAACAGCCCTGAACAGCCCTGAACAGCCCTGAACAGCCCTGAACAGCCCTGAACAGCCCTGAACAGCCCTGAACAGCCCTGAACAGCCTCACTCTGCCCGACTCGGTATCAGAAATCCAAGCCAGCGCGCTCGCCGGCACGCGGCATCTCGCCGAACTCACGGTCTCCCCTGGCAATCCTCACTTCCAGAGCCAAAACGGAATCATCTACACCCAAGACTTCACCACCTTGGTCGCCTATCCAGTCCGCTCCACAGCCACCAATTTCACCATCCCCGAAAGCGTGACCCACATTGGCGGAGGGGCCTTCGAAGCTAATCTGGGGCTTCTCCAAATCACCTTCAGCGCCAACCTGACCTCAATTGGACCTAAGGCCTTCGCTTACACCCGCATGACCACCGTCACCTTACCCGACTCCCTTGTCACTCTTGAGGCAGAGGCTTTTCTCTCCAGCACCTCTCTCGAAAGTATCGTTCTCGGCCCTAACCTCACCACCATCGGGGCAGAGGCCTTCCACTCTTGCTCGAGCCTCCAATCAGTCTCACTTCCCGAAAGTGTCACGACACTCGGAACCGGTGCCTTTGCCAACTGTCGTAACCTGACCCACTTCGATCTTCCGGACTCAATCGAGATCATCCCAGAGCTCGCCTTCTCGAACTGCACGTCACTCCAATCGTTCGAGTTCAGTCCCGAATTACGGACCATCGGGGAGTCGGCCTTCCGCGATTGCCGAAACCTTCCACAGATCACCCTTCCCGATGAGATTACTAGTATCGGCGACTGGGCCTTCACCGACTGCCAGTCTTTGACGACGGTAAACTTCGGGGCCGGCTTTACGATCTTCAGCCCCAGGTCGTTTCTCAACTGCCCCAGGCTGAACACCTTCACCATCGCCCCTGAGAACCCAAACTTCAGCATCGTAGACCACGCCTTCTATTCCAAAGAGATGACCATCCTCTTCATGGTTCCCGCGGGCTACCATCAACCTACTTTCGAGGTGCCTTCGTCCGTCACCGAACTTGGCGAGCGCGCCTTCAGCAATTGCCTCGGCCTCACCAAAATCCACCTCCCCGAAAACCTCGAAACCATCGGAGACTTCGCCTTCGACCAATGCGA
>JBLIDI010000041.1:0-20020 GCA_047634075.1 Akkermansiaceae bacterium | reverse complement strand
GAGGGGGTCGTCTCCCGAAAGGATTTGGAAGTCTTCGGGGACAGCCTGAAGGAGTTGATTGACGCGATCGACGGAGCCTCCGGCTTCTTTGTTGGCGATGATGTTCGCGCAGTCGGTCGCGAGGCGGGCGACGGTTTCGACACCAATTTCGACGACTGAGCGGCCGGGAACGGAATAAAGCATGACCGGGAGGCCGGTGTTGTCTGCGATGGCTTTATAGTGCTGGTAGATTCCTTCTTGAGAGGGCTTGTTGTAATAGGGACAGACTTGGAGCGTGGCATCGGCCCCCGCTTCTTCGGCAGCCTGGGTGAGATGGATGGCTTCGAGGGTGGAGTTGGCGCCACTTCCGGCAATAACGAGGGTACGCTTATCGGCGTATTCGACGGCGGCGCGGATGACTTCGAGGTGCTCATCCGAGTCGAGAGTGGGGGACTCACCGGTGGTGCCGGCTGGCACGATCCCGGTGATGCCGGCGGCGACTTGGCGGTCGATCAGGGCTCTAAAGGCCTCATGGTCGAGAGAGCCATCACGAAAGGGGGTGATGAGAGCGGTAAAGGTGCCAGCGAACATGGGTGCTTCTTAGTGCGAAAACCCCGGGTTGTATAGAGCGCGTGTCCGAAAAATTCGGGGGCGCTTTGCGGGGTCCGTTCGGGAGTGGGAGGCAATTAGCCCTTCCAGTTCAAAGCGCCTTTCTTGAGCGCATAGACGTAGGCGACGGTGAGGAGTCCTGCGAAACCGGCCATGCTCCAAAGAACCATTGTGCCTTCAGTGACGAGATCCTTGAAGCTCATCGCCCAAGGATACATGAAGACGACCTCGATATCGAAGATGACGAAGAGCATGGCGACGAGGTAGAACTTGACGCTGAAGCGAGGGGCCCCTTTTCCGATGGGGAGCATGCCGCACTCGTAAGGTGTTTCCTTAGTGTCGTTATGGGTGCCTTTTTTGCCGAGGAGAACGCTGAGTCCGAGGGCTGCACCCGCAAAACCAATGGCGGCGAGGGCTTGTAGGATGACGGGAAAGTAGTCGTTGAGCATGGCAAACGGAGATAAGAGCGATGGAATTGGTGGACGCGGGGGATGGTAATCGTGATCTCTACAAAAACAATGACCCGCGCCATTGCTGACGCGGATCATTAAAGGATTGGTTGCTGGGAAAACCAGCATCAATTTTTGCGATTTTGTTTTGTTCGAAGAACTATGCCTCTTGTTGGGCAATGTTGTCGCTGTGCGCCTCCTGAATACGCTCGAGTCCGCGATACTCCTTGCCGTCTTTTTCGACAAGGCCGCGGGTTACCAGATTTTGCAGTTTTTCATAAGCGCGGAGTCGAAGCATTTCTTCTCCACCACTCACTGCATTACGCTCTTTCAACCGTGCATAGACGTCCTCGAAAAGATCATTGAAGCCGAAAAGCTTCGGGTCTGAGCTCAGAACATTCACCAGTTCATCGGTGACATGATCGGGAAGTCGACGGGAGAAACGCGTCCGTTTTGTAGTTGCCATAACGCCATGAAGTTAGCAGGGATTTACAGCAAAAGCGACCGAAAAACCTTAAAATGATGCAAAATCTAAAAACTTAGTAAACAATTAAGTTTAGTGTTCCTAATAAAATGTCCTAATGCCATTGGCGCTGTTGGGATTGTCCTTTTGAAATCTGAGATGTGGGGGTATCCTTCCGCGCATGATTGCTCGCCTCAAAGGAGAAGTATGGGAGACTTTACCGGGCCGGATCGTCGTCGGGGCAGGGGGAGTGGGGTATCTGGTCTTCCTTCCGCTTTCGACCTATGATCAGCTGAACCCACTCGAGGGCGATACGGTTGATTTGCGTATTTACCAGCATGTCCGTGAGAATTCGCTCACGCTTTATGGGTTCGCGAGAGATGATGAAAAGGATGTTTTTTTGCTTCTGATCGACCGGGTGAGCGGGATAGGGCCGGCGACAGCGCTGGCGGTGTTGGGTGGACTGCCGGTCGAGGGTTTCAAGCAGGCCGTCATTCAAGGCGATGCCGCCGGTCTCTCGGGAGTGAAGGGGATCGGTAAGAAGACTGCGGAGCGCATCATCCTGGAGCTTAAGGATAAGGTTGGCGTGGTGAAAACGTGGGATTCCGGACCTGGCCGCACTGACTCTGCTCGGGATGCCGAGATGGGGTTGATGGCACTGGGCTTTAAGCAGGCTGAGGCGCGTAAAGCTGTCGATCGTGTTTTGAAAGAGAATCCAGGAGCTGGAAGTGCGGAGATCGTCCGTCTCGGGCTGCGTGGGTAGAGGGGGGGGCGCTCGACCGCGAAAAAACCCCGGACACCGAAGTGGCCGAGGTTTGAGTGCGGTTGAGAGGCTCTTTCGAGCCGCCTTGTTTCCTGAAGGAGGGGTTAGAGCTTCTTGCGCAGAGCATCGTATTCACCACGAAGCTTACTAAGTTCGCTTTCGCGTTCTGAAATCTGATCAAGGAGATCAGCGAGGTCACGTAGGATGCCGGAGTGGTTCGGGGCAACCCTGAGGGCGCTTCCGTTCCTCATTGCGCCTCCGCCTTGGCGAACCCAATTATGGATCGTTAGCTGAGTGATGCCGAACTGCTTGGAGGCATTAGCTACCCCACCTCGTCCGTGCGTGACATTGTAGTCGTTCACCCAATTAAGAACCTCAGCTTTTTCAACTGCGGTGTATCGTTTACCTTTCTTGCTAGCCATGGGCTACCTTTATTCAACCTTGATATCTATTCAAGCGAAAGATGCTATATTTACAGAATTTTACAGATTTCCGGTGGTTATAAGCAATTTGCTGCAACGTTATTTCCTTAAACATACCTTAAAGATCCCACAAAATGGTCGACGGTGCTCTTTTTTCTCAATCGCTGACGCCATCCCTTAAATTATCCTTATGATGTCAGGATATTGGCGACCTTCCTGTTCAAGAGGAAAGAGATGGCCTTAATCCGTTCTTTATCAATTTGTTGAAAAAGTGAGCTCATGGAGAGCCGAAGCCCGTCTGAGGTGATGAGTCATTCCCATCTCATGGATTAGGAGGTGGCGATTGTGGCTTTTACGATGAAGGCGACGGTCGCGAGGATCTCTCCCCGATCACAGTGCGTCAATCTTTCGTGAGCAAAATCAGCGCGAGGCGCTCACCAAAACCTCCTTCGAGAAGGATTTCGTCATTAATGGCCTTATTAGTTAGTCTTTCGATTTTAGGAAAGACATCATTCCCAGAGGGGCAGCACTGATCCGCCGACTTTTTCAATGGCGAAGTGGGTGGAATCACCGTCGGAATCGATGATTTTTTTTATAAAATATCATTGGGTCGGGAGGTGGGAGCCAACGGTTGTGAGGTTGCAACGATTCAGCACTGCTCCTCCACCGAGGCTTTGATGACGATCGGGGATTCCGGCTCTTTCATGAAGGAGAGAGGGAGAGGCTGGCGCTCGACCGGGCGGGATTGGCCTGAGTCCGGAGCCTCAAGATTACGATTGGGCGACCGGAACTTCATTTCGAGGCAATCGATGAGGGGATTGAGAGGGACGGACTCAGGTTGCGATGGCTCCGAGCATTTTGAGTCGGTCTTGGGCGTTTCGGCCGAGGGCTAGGATGCGGCCGTAACAGGCTGAGATGGCAACCTCATGGTCGTGACGGCGGCCCTAAAAGGGGTGGGTGGAGCTATTTCCACAGGCGGACTTGGCTCGTTCCACGATGTCGCACTTCTTCATAAGGTGCTCAGCATTAAAATTACCGCTCGCCCCTGGCGCATCCAGTTGGCCATCAGTTGCCTTTTTCCGGTCTTGATATTTGCGCAAGTGGAAGATTTTATTTCTATAAAAAATTATAGATTCTTTATGAATCCAAGTAATTCAGCCATTGAAAAGACATTGTGCATGCAATTTGTTGCGACGCTATTTCTCTCAACATACCTTGAGAATCCCACAAAATGGTCGACGTGGGGTTTCGTCTCCAAATCGCTAACGCCATCACCGACCATCACCATGATGTCAGGAGATGATTCCTTGCGGATTAATTTGATGATTTCTGGTTTTCCGCCGGAACGGGTGGTCGGATAATTTTCGTCGAATCCGAGATAATCTCCTTTTTCATCAAAAAAAATCGGAACTGCCTCTACTCGCTCTATACCAATGCTTTGTGCGAGTGGTCTAATGCAGGGCAGGAACCCACCTGAGATGATAAGGCATTCCCAGCCCATGGTTTGAAGGGCCGCGATTGTTGCTTTTGCGGTAGGCTCTATGGTCTCGAGATATCTCTCTCCGATCTCTGTGCACTGGTCTTTCGTTGGTTGGATCAGGGCGAGTCTCCGACCAAAAACCTCTTCGACAGGGACTTCCCCATTCATGGCCTGATGGGTTAATCTCTCGACTTCTTGAAAGATATTAGAGTCGGAAAGTCTTGCTAATTCATCAACTCCCTCGATTGAGGAGAGGGTAGAGTCGCAGTCAAAAGCGATGATTTTTTTCATAAAAAGTTACTGGATTAGGACGTGGGAGCCAACGGTTGTGAGGTCGAAAAGCGTGAGCATGTCATCGTTTCTCAGGCGGATACATCCGTGGGAAGCGGGCTTGCCGATCCGATCCTCGGCATGGGTCCCGTGGAAGTAGATGAAGCGGCAGTAGGTATTTGCGTTCTGCTCGTCGAGGCCCTCGAGCCACAGGATGCGGGTTAGAATCGCGTCATCGCTTTCCTCGCCTTGCCAAACGCGGCGAGGCAGGCGGCCCTTGAAGCTGGTAAAAAGGGGCGCGCCTTCGCCAATTTTTTCCCGGATGATGAAGGGGCCGGTGGGGGTCCGGTGAGATCCTTCCTCGAATCCGGGACCATTGGCAGAGGTGGAGACCGGGGCCGAGAAGATCGATTTGCCCTGAGAGCTAACGTTGAGGCTCTGATCCTCCATCGAGACTTTGATGACGATCGGGGATTCCGGCCATTTCATGAAGGAGAAGGTGAGTTTAGGCAAGCTGTGGCTCGGCGGGGCGGGATTCGTCTGAGTCCGGAGCCTCAAGATTACGATTGGGCTGCTGGGGCTTCATCCCGAGGCGGTCAATGAGGGCGAGGTCCTTTTCGATCGCAGGGTTCTTGGCGGTGAGGAGCTTGTCGCCATAGAAGATCGAATTGGCCCCGGCGAAGAAGCAGAGGGCTTGGCCTTCTTGGGAGAGCTGGGTCCGGCCTGCGGAGAGGCGGACTTTGGCCTTGGGCACGGCGATGCGGGCGAGGGCGATAATGCGCACGAGTTCGAAGACATCGACTCCCTGCTTGTCGGCCAGCGGGGTGCCGGGCATGGGCATGAGTGAATTGATGGGAACGGACTCGGGTTGCGGATTGAAGCTTGAGATGACTTCGAGCATTTTGAGTCGATCCTCGGTGTCTTCACCGAGGCCGAGGATGCCGCCGCAGCAGATTGACATGCCGGCGTCCTGGGCGTGGCGGATGGTGTTGAGGCGGTCCTGGAAGGTGTGGGTGGTGACGATATTGGGATAGTGCTCGGGCGAGGTATCGATGTTGTGATTGTAGGCGGTGACCCCTGCTTCCTTGAGCTTTTGGGCTTCTGAAGGGCCGAGTTCGCCGAGGGTGACGCAGACTTCCATGCCGAGTTCGGAGACGTCGCGGACGATGTCGAGGACCTGGTTAAAGCGTTGGGTGCCCTCGCGAACGCCGCGCCAGGCGGCTCCCATGCAGAAGCGGGTGGAGCCACTTTCGCGGGCTGCTTTGGCCCGCTCCATGATATCGCACTTCGCCATAAGGCGCTCAGCATCAACTCCGCTTTTGTAGCGGGCTGATTGGGCGCAGTAGGAGCAGTCCTCGGAGCAGCCTCCGGTCTTAATCGAGAGGAGGGTGCAGAGTTGGATTTCGGCGGCCGGCCAGTTTTCCTCGTGGACCTGGCGGGAACGCTGAATGAGGTCGAAGAGGGGGAGCTGATAGAGGGAGTTGAGTTCCTGGAACGTCATAGAATTAATTGGAAGTGATTAGCGGACCCATTTGCCGGAGACGGTGGGCATTTTACCTAAGGAGAGGGCGGCGTAGTCGGTCTTGCCCTCGGCACCGATGAGGGTGACGCCGATCTTGCGTTTCCAGACTGCGGACATGCTTTCTCCGGTGTGGCAGCCCCAGCTTTGGCAGTGGGCATTTTTACTAAAAGCGCGACTGCTAATCTTGCCGAGGTCGCGCTCGTGGATCCAGGCCTGACTGACGGCCATGACCTCGCTGCCGTAATCGAGCATAAAGCAGTGGCGGTTGGAGTGGCCGAAAAAGTCGAAAGTGACAAGATCACGGCGCGCGTTGATGGCCGAAATCGCTTGGTCACCTGAGTTGATCCAAATGAGCCTTACCTTGCGCTTGGAGGCCTGTTCGGCAATCCAAGTGGTGTAGGGCTTATGATCGTCGTTCCCCCGGGTGAGATAGCCCTCCTTATAAACGATCCAGGTGATGGAAGCATTGGGACCATTCGATTTCCGGATTTTGTCGATGCGCATCGTCGAGGCGTGCACGAAGTTGGCCCACCAATGATCGTGCCGGTCCCTCTCGACCCGCAGGTTTTCCCACCTACGGGAGGCGGGGCCGCCACAGAGAATAAGGTGTTCTCTTGCAATAAGGGGGAGACCGAGAGTGAATAGAACAACGAAGACCAAGTGCTTCATAGGGAGATCTTGGCGAGAAAATGAGAGTCCATCAAGGCTGGAGGAAGAGAGATTCTGATTTACGGTTGCGAAATCGTTTTCTGAGCGGTCGTCTTTTGTCGGGGTATCACCGGACCGGGAAGGCGAGGAGCATTTGGCCGGCTTCGTTCGGAGCGCTTCCTTTGCGGTGAAGGAAGGCCGTGAAGACGAGCAAGTCGTTTCCTTTTTGATCCTTGAGCGCTGAGACCGAGGGATTGGAGAAGGCCGTGGACTTCCCCGGGGTGATCGGAGCAATTCGTTTCAGGGGGAAACCATCGTTATCGCACAGAAAGATGCCCCAACTGCCCCAGTCACTGCGGGTGCCTTGGACTTCCTGCAGGTAGTAGGTTTGATTGTGCCATGCGAATTTGCTGCGGTCGCCGAGGTTGCCATTGCCGCCGAGTTTTTTAAGAGCGGTGTTGATTTTAGGAGAGGGGGACGCTTTCCAGTTTTTGAAGTTCGTGAGGGTCCCTTTTGCCAACTGATCGACTTGGGCGTTCTCGTAGGCGTGGAAGCGCAGGGTGATCTTGGACTGGGTAAGATCGCCATTTTTCATTTCCACGTTCTCAAAACTGGGTGTTCCCTCTGCGGTCGGTGCCAAGCTACGGGGGATATCGAACTCGCGGTCGAATTTCCCTGCGGTCAATGCTGTGAGATCAGGGTAATGGCGCAAGCGAAGCCAGCAGGAGTTGGGCGCGTCTTTTTCGTAGGCCATCAGGAAGGCTCCGTTCTCTGTCTTGTGAACGGTCGCCTGGGAACCATGCCGGTCGAGTTCCCGGATATGAATCCATTTCTTGAGATCGCTCGAACGTGAGAGGTGAACTGAAAAGGCTCCTTTCTTTAGGCTGTGAGAGACACCGTAGTATGACTTGCTGGAATCGTGAGCGGGCTGAAAAACATCGAGGCAATCAAGGCCATGGCCCTTGTCGTCGCGGAGCTGGAAGATGCGAAGCTTTGCTGAGTCAGTGTCCACGAGTTTGAGTGCGAGAGGCTCCCCTGCTGCAGGCGCTGCAGCGAAGATGACGAAGCAGGAAGAGAGAAGTGTTTTTATGGATGGGGCGTTCATGGTGAGGAAGTGCCTATTGGCGGCGAGGGGCTTGATTGACATGACATTGCCGATGTTTGTAACTGATTTATGTCAAATTTATTGCGATTATACCACTGGCGGGGTTTGCTTTCAACTTGTCGGGTGGTTGTCGATCTTTCAACGAGTTTTTATGAGTGTATTTGGGAAATTTTTGATTTGTCTTGCGAATTTCGGGGTTATTTCTTGGTCCTTGATGGCTTCTGCTTTTGGAGAAATTCGACCAGGTGAGCTTCTTTGGGAATTTGATCCCGGGTTTGCTAAAACCAATCAGGACTTCTTCACCGAGCCTGCGATTGGCCAGGATGGCATGATTTACGTTGGGCATGTTCCGTCTGTTTCCGCGAGTTCAGGTGTATTCTATGCGATCAATCCGGATGGAACCGAACGCTGGAAAAAGACTTTTGCCTTTCCTTCGTATGAGAGGTTTGGCGGGGGACGCTCCTCTTCTTTCCAGGCCGCGACGATTGGCTTGGATGGGACGGTTTTTTTGGCCTGTGGTGGTAGCCAGTATGCCTACAGTGGTCCTTGAGTGGGTATGCCGATCAGTTTCCTATTCTCTGCGAAGACGGAACGATCTTTGCGATCAGCAATGATTATAAAAATCCAACGATCAGAAATCTCGATGCCAACGGTCAGACGGTTTTTGAAATTGTGGGAGAAATGCCAGATTCCGGAGCTTCCGCGCCCTCGTATCCTCAGGAGCATGATGTTGTCCAACCTCTGGCTCGATTGGCCTTGTCGCGGTCAGGCGAGCTTTACGCTGCAGCACGCAATGGGAAAATTTATGCCTTCAAGGCTCCTGGGGGTCTTTCAACTTCCGACTGGCCGAAGAATTATGGAGGTTACGAAAACGCTTCCCGGGTCACAAAGGTCCTTCCGCAAATCGTATCCGAGCCTGAGAGCGTGGCGGTTGTTTCGGGATCACCTGCGACTCTATCTGTTGGGGTGACCGGGCGCCCGCTGCCAACGGTACGGTGGGATCTGGATGGTGGGATCATTCCTGGTGCGGGAGGCCGCACTTTGAGGGTTGGGACACTGGGGCATGATGAGGAAGGGGATTATCATGCGGTCGTTGAGAACGAACTCGGTTCGGTTGAGAGTGAACCAGTGACCGTAACGGTGAGCCATCGACTTACGGTGAATTCGACTGGATTGGGATCGGTCTCCGTCGAGCCCTTGGAGCCGCTCTACGAGCACCTTGCGCCAGTGATCGTGAGTGCGACTCCGGCCGCTGGTTTCATTTTTGAGGGGTGGTCGGGGAGTTCTGACTCCCTAGAGAATCCTCTCTCAATTGAAATGGATTATTCGAAGTCATTGACTGCTCGATTTAAGGATACCGAGGCCCCGATGTTGATACTCAACGAGACGACTTCCTCAAGCGTCCCGGTGCTCGATTCGCAATTTGCGCTTTCTTGGCCCCTTCAATTTGGGGAGAACACGCTTCAGTTGATCGTGCGTGATCGTTCAGGTCTTGAGACCGTTTCCGATCAGGTAATCTTGTGGGAACCAAGACATTATTGGACGGTTGAAGGACCGGAATCGCTTGGTGAGGCAAAAGTGCTTTCGACAAAGATCTATCTGGGGAGTCCGGGAGATGTCGCGGGTGCCAATATTTCGGTGACCTCGAATCCTGCTCTGCTCACTTATCTGACGTTTAAGCCCGCAAAGGCAATTTCACGGACTTTTCAGACATTGTCCGAGGAGAATGGTATCATGAATCTCACCTTTGCATCATTGAGTCAGACGATCCCAGCCGGGAAGACTCTCATTGGGACCATCTTCTATCGTGTCCGTAGTTTGCCACAGCCCATGGAGCATGCCTTTATTTTGCAGCAGACTGACTTGGCTGGTGCGGATGGCTCACCCATTGAGGAGACGAGTGGTATTCGCGATGCTTTGGTGGCGCTTCAGCCAAGGGGGATCATGGGTGACGTGAATACTTATGGCCGTTTTGATGTTGGAGATGCCCAGCGTCTGCAGCGCCTTCTAGGGGGGCTCGCCAATTTTCGGCCTTGGGATTCAGCGCTCAACGATGCCAATGGCAGCGGGAGTTTGGATATTGGGGACATCATCGTGGTTCTTTAGACGGCGGTGGGCATTCTCCCCCAACCGGGCGGAGCGGCACGACGGCCGCGGTCAAAGACGGTGACTGTTGCTTTTGATCCTGATGCTCCGAGGGCGCGGATTATTCTCGATCCTCCCTTCGCGCAACCAGGCGCTACCGTGATCGCTCGAGTGGTGCTCGAGACGGGAGAGGGCAATTGTTCTTTGGTCTGGAGGTGGCCTACGATGAAAGCTCGATTAGAGGGGGCCCTCCAAGCTTTTTCAAGAACGATTCAGAGTGGTAACCAGAGTTTCAAGCGCCTTTTCTAAGCGCTCGGTTTGCGTGCCGAAGTTCAATCGGACGCAGCGGTCGTGGCCAAAAAAGGCGCCATCGGAGAGAAAGAGACCCGCTTTTTCGAGAGCTTGATTGGGGGTCTCGTGCGAGAGTGTCGTACAGTCAATCCAGGCGAGGTAGGTGGCTTCGATTTTCGGAACAGCGGCGGCGGGGAGCTTTTCGCGGAGGGTGGAAGTGAGGAGGTCGCGGTTGGTGCGGAGGTAGGCGAGGAGGTCTTGACGCCAAGGTTCGCCATGCTTGTAGGCGGCTTCGGCAGCGTAGTAGGCGAGGCAGTTGATCTCGGGGAGAGTGTGACCGCGGGCGGCGGCGAAGCTGCGGCGGATGGAGTCGTTTGGAATGACGGCGAAGGCGTAGCCGAGGCCCGCGATGTTGTAGGTTTTACTGGGAGCGAGAAGGGTGATGGTGCGATCGCGGAGAGCGTCCGGGAGGTTGAGAGCGGAAAAATGGGGCGTTTTTTCTTCGTCGAGGATGAGGTCGCAGTGGATCTCATCGGAAAGAAGAATGAGGTCGTGCTTTTCGCAGAAGGTCGCGAGTTGCATGATTTCCTCTTTGGTGAAGACGCGGCCCATCGGGTTTTGGGGATTGCTGAGGACGAAGAGCTTGGTCTGCGGGATGACTTTGGCTTCGAGCGCGTCCCAGTTGAAGGTCCAGCGTCCCTCGACTTCGAGGTGATCGACGGTTTGGAGTTCCATTGAGGCATCATTGTGAATGCCGAGGAAGGGCGGATAAATCGGGGTGCAGGTGAGGAGGGATTCGCCGGGTTTGCCGAAAGCACGGACCGCGAGGGAGAGAGCAGGGACGAGTCCGCCGAGGTGGACGATTTCTTCCTCGGGCGCGGAATAGCCGAGGCGGTTTTGAAGGTAGCCTTGGAGGGTCTCGAGGAGGGAGGGGTGCGGGACGGCGTATCCGAGGACGCCGTGGTCTACGCGCTTGCGGATCGCGGAGAGGACCTCGGGCGGGGAGATGAAATCCATATCGGCGACCCAGAAGGGATCGAGGTCGGCGCGGCGGTCCCATTTGAGCGATCCGGTTCCGCGGCGGGCGATGGGTGTGTCGAAATTCGTCATGGTGTGATGATGACGGACTTGGCGATTGGGCCAACCTCGAAAAAAGTGAAAATGGGATTGGGGAATTGGTTTTTTTGAGAGGAGAGCTGATTCCTTCAAAGGCGCTCTCAGTGAGCTTTCGACATTTTCTTGGGGTGTTTTCTTGAATCCAACGAGAGTTGTTTTGAAAATTATAGAATCAATTATTCAAGCGCTTTTTTTTCATGCCGCTTATTAATGGTAGGCTGGATTCATGGCTCGTTGGCTGCTACAAGGTCTGTTGATCATGAAAATAACCACGTCATCTCTCCTTCTCTTTGCCTCTTCAGTCTCCCTTGCTCAAGCGGCGGTCCTTGCGAGATGGACTCCGGTTTCCGTAGCGAGTGATGCCGTTGTGGGGGCTTTCTACGACAATGCTTCTGATACGCCTCCAGCGGACGAAGTCGCGGCCGGACTGATCGTTTCCACTCTTGATCGCATCGGGGCTGCCGAGGTCGCTGGTAACGCAGGGGCTGTTTGGTCCGGTTCTTCGACGAACGGGGCCACTGGAATTAGCCTGCCGGATTACACGACATTCACGATCACTCCCACTTCCGGGTTTGCCGTGAATTACGCTTCTGTTTCTTATTCCTATCAGACCTATGCCTTCCAGGATCCAGAAGGATACCTACTCTACTTGAGGAGTAGCGTCGATGGTTTCTTTGACAACTTGGCGACGGGCTCTATTGATCCGGGCACTGGCGGCGCTGGGACGGCTTTTTTTGATGCCTCCTCTCTCTCTGGTATTATCGATCCCGTCGAGTTTCGCATTTATGCCTCGGCTCCGAATGCTCCCGCCGGAGCCCGCTGGTTTGACCTCCAAGGCAGTGATTCGGTCACCGATGTCGGTTTGATTGCGGATGGCACGGTGGTTGCCACTCCCATCCCGGAACTCTCTACTGGTCTTCTGTCCGGGCTTGCCTGTCTTGCTTTGACCTTCCGTCGCCGTCGCGGTTAGTCTTGGAGTTTTCCGTGTTCAGGGTCGTGTGTTCCTGAACACGATTCCGATCTCCAGTTAGGGGACGAAAAGAGAGAGTTTTGCGTGTGCAAGACGGTTTTCTTTTTGGGTCCCGGCTCTGATAATTTTTTGCGAAGTGAGTGATTTTTTTTACCGAGCGGGGCGGGGCTCTGATCGTGTGGTAGCATTTCAATTGCCTTGGTCGTTAGAAATGATGCGCTTCTGAAGAAAGCGGCTGACGGTGTTCCAAGAAAACGAAAGCGATATTCCCGACATGCCGACACGATCACTCATCCCCTCGCTTCTCCTTTTGGGAGTGTTACTCCCCGCTCCGCTCAGCGCTGATGAGATCCTTCTTGGCGGGCCTCGAATCTCCGAACTTGTTGCCCGGAACGACTCTGGAATCCAAGATGAGGATGGCGACAAGCCAGATTGGCTTGAGATTTTCAATGCGAGCGAGAGCGAAGTCAATCTGGAAGGTTGGCATCTCACCGACGATGCCGAAAACCTCACCAAGTGGACCTTTCCTGAATTCGTTCTTGCGGTCCAAGACTACCGCGTCGTCTTTGCGTCTGACAAGGATCGGATCACTCCGGGTGACCCCTTGCACACCAATTTTTCTCTTTCCGCTTCCGGGGAATACCTCGCCTTGGTCCAGCCGGATGGCCTCACCATCGCGATGGAATTCTCTCCGGAGTTCCCCCCTTTACCGGACGATGTTTCTTACGGATTCCAAGGTCAGGATCAACGGGCGGGATTTTTCACCAGGCCGACTCCAGGCTCGGAAAACACCACGCCGATTGGGCTCGTCCTCCGGACCCCCGTTTTTTCAGAAGAAAGCCAGCTCCTGACCTCACGCCCCAGTCTGGTTATCAGTCTCGCGCCGGGCGCGCCTGCCGGAGTCGTGATTCGCTACACCACCGATGGCACGAATCCCGATGCGGGTTCCGAGCTTTGGAGCGGATCTCTGCGACTGCTCAGCACCACGCGGATTAAGGCGGTCGCCTTGGATCCGGCCGGGCTCTATCGTTCCTCCGAGGTGGTCACCCGCCAATTTGTGAAGGTCTCTCCGGACCTGGGCGGTTTCACCTCCAATCTCCCTATCGTGGTGGTTGATTCCTTCGGGAGAGACGTCGATGGAGTGGGCAACACGAGCCTCTTTTTCGATGCCTTCAGCACTTTTATTGGTGTCGATGACGCGACTGGGCGTGCTTCGGTTCTCGGGACGCCAGACTTCGTTGGGAATTCCGGCATTCGGGTTCGTGGATCGAGTTCAGCTTGGCTCTTTCCTAAGAAACAATACCGCTTCGAAACGCGTGACCCAAGCGGGGGAGATCAGGATGTTTCCCTTTTCGGAATGCCTGCCGACTCTGACTTTGTCCTCTATGCTCCGTGGTCGGATAAGACCATGATGAGGAATCACATCGCCTACCGGCAGGGAGAGAAGATGGGGGACTACAGCGTCCGGACCCACTTCTTCGAGATGTTTTTTAACTCCTCAGGGGGCACGGTCGGGATGGACGACTACCAGGGGATTTACGTTCTCGTTGAGAAGGTCAAGATTGCCAAAGACCGCCTCGATCTTGCCAAGCTCGGTCCGGATGATACGGCGCAACCCGAGGTCTCAGGCGGCTACATTGTCAGGAAGGATCGGATCGGGTCCGGCGAGGCTTCGCTCACGACCGGCATCGAACGGGTCCCTCTCCGTTTTGACGAGCCGGATTCCCCCAATGCGGCCCAGATCAGCTATCTTCGCAACTATCTCAATGCCTTTGAGTCGGCCCTTCACGGGCCTAACTTTGCGGACCCGGTGATCGGCTTTCGCGCTTATATCGATGAAGATTCATGGATTGATCAGCACCTTCTCACCGAGGGATTGCGCAATGCCGATGGCTTCCGCCTGAGCACATACTACCATAAGGATCGCAATGGGCGCATGAGAGCAGGCCCTGCTTGGGACTTTAATCTCGGTTTGGGCAATGCCAGCTTTAACGGCGCCCAGAGTCCGACGGGTTGGCATTACGTAGAGATGGATCAGACCCGCTTCCTTCCGAACTACCCATGGTATTCCGACATGTTCCGCGATCCGGCTTTCGATCTCGCTTACCAAGATCGGTATTATCAGATTCGCCGAGCGCAGTGGGACACCCCGACCCTCATGGCGGAGATCGATGCCATCGCAGCCGACTTGAGCGCTGAGGCCACCGCTCGGGAGTTTGTGCGATGGCCGACCCTTGGGAGAGATACTTACGCGAACGCGCCGGGTTTTCGAGATCGCCTCACTTATCAATCTGAGGTCGATGCTCTCAAGACCTTCCTCACCGAGCGCTTCGCTTGGATGGATACCCAATTCGGTCCACCCCCGGTATTTTCGCTGCCCGCAGGGGAGATCGCATCGGGGTCGCAGCTCAGCCTCGCGGCCACGGGCTCTGGACAGATCCACTTCACTCTCGATGGCTCGGATCCCTTTTCCGCTCCCTCGGGTGCCGCAATTTACCTCGGTCCGATCCCAATCACCTCGTCGACCTGGGTCAAGGCCCGCGTCAGGGAGACGAATGGGACTTGGGGGGCGCTCGAGACGGCCCGCTATCAGGTTGGGAGCCTTCCCGTCTTGGTAGTTTCAGAGATTCACTACCGCCCGGCCGCCACCACGAGCGAGGAACAAGCAGCCGGGTTTGTGCGAAATGATTTTGAGTTTCTGGAGATTGCCAACCCCGGGAGTCGGCCCCTCGTTCTTTCCGGGACGAAGTTTGTCCGAGGTCTGGAATTCACCTTTGGCGAATTCACCCTTCTTGCTGGCGAGCGAGCTGTTCTCGTCAAAGACGCAGACGCTTTTGCTCTCCGGTATGGTGACCTTTCGGGGGTCGTCGTGGCAGGGGAATTTGTCGGGAATCTCGATAACGATGGCGAGACTCTCGAGATCGAGGATTGTGATCGCCGTATCCTTCTCTCGTTCACTTACAATGATGCCTCTCCCTGGCCACAGGGCGCCGATGGCGAGGGACCTTCTCTCACTCTCATCAACCCGACGCTTTCTCCCGATGAGCCATCGTCCTGGAGGGCCAGCATCGGACTCGGGGGCTCGCCGGGGACTTTCGATGGCTCTCTTTTTTCGGGTGAGCCCGATGGGGATGAAAATAGCAACGGTGTAAGGAACCTCGTTGAATACGCCCTTGGTATCGAGAGCGCCTCCGTCGAGATCCTTGATCGCGAGTTTGTCGCCCTCTCCTACCGCAGTCGCCTCGGAGCTGACGACGCTGAGATCGAGTTGCAAACATCCACCACCCTCGAAGTCCGTGAATGGACCACTCTCATCGGAGCCACTCCGGTCGTTGTGGTGGGGCCTGACGGCTTCGAAACTTCCACCTTCATCCTGCCCCGCCAGGAACAGCTTTTCATTCGTTTCCGCGTCCGGCTGCGATGAACATTCCCAATCACCTCTAAAAACCTATGAAAAAAACCAGTATACCACTTGCACTGGCAGTGAGCCTGCTCGCTGCCCAGACTGCCCGCAGTGAACCCATTGCGGCTTGGCTTCCAACGAGCAATGACGGGCCACGCGGTTCAGCCTATAGCGCTTCGGCCAATGCTCCCGGAGCGGATGTGACCTCGGCCGGAATTCTCTGGACGTCGGCCCGCCGATCCGCCCAGCTCGGCTGGAATAACGCGGGGGCCGTTTGGCCCGGTCGTACCGATTTACCCGAATTTTCGCTGCAGGAATACACGAGTTACGCTCTTGGAGTTGCGCGTGCATCAGAGATTCAGATCGACTCATTTTTCTGCGCGATCACCACCTACAGCACTGAAAGGGAGACGGTGAATGGCGAAGTTGTTCTCAGCACTCTTCAGATGAGACTGCGATCGAGTCTCGACGGGTTTGCCGCTGACATTGGCGCGGTCGCTTCCCTTCCGGACGAAAGGGTGGATGCGAATAATATTCCGTTTTTAGTCGATCTCACCGAAGTAGAGGCTCTGCAGTCTCTGACCGAGCCAATCGAATTTCGTGTTTATATGTGGGAGGAGAGCACTGTCGCGGGATTTACACCCTACATTTGGCTGGATCTCGCTGGCGCTGGATGCGTGATTGAAGGAGAGGTTTTATCCGAGACGAACAGCGAAGTTCTGGCTGCTTGGATTCCGACCACGGCGTCTGGTGGGGCACCAGAGAACGCAACTGGGGTGGAGCCACAAAAGAAGGTTCTTTCGCCAGCGGTCGGTTCGATTTCGGCAACTAATGTCAACAGAGGTTCCGAGAATAATGCGCGCGCGGTTTGGCCTGCGATTGTCAATACCGAAGGGTTTGATGAAACGACTTACCTCGAGACTACCATTGATCCTGCTGCCGGATCATCGGTCACCATTACTGATTTTGTAATCAATGCCTTTAATGCCTACGGCTCTGACGGGCCGGAGGGTTGGGCGGCCTCCCTTCGTTCGAGCGGTGATGGTTTTGCGGCCGATATCGCGACGGCGTCTGACAAGGGGGCCTATGAAATTGCCTTCGAGGTATCGGATCAACTCCAGCTTCGAAATATTGCGGCACCGCTCACCTTCCGCGTCTACCTCTGGGATGTGGCGCCCACCGATGGCTCGGCCTATGATCCGTCGATGTTTGTCGATATCGAGGGCTCGGATCATGGCGCGTTTCTCGGAATCCAGGTGATTGGAACGACCGGGGAAGCGGCCTTAAGCCCACCTACCATCGCTTCGGCGGTCTTCACACCCGGGACGGGCTTTGTGGTCGAAGCGGTGAACCTCGTTCCTGGCCGGTTCTATGATCTCTTGATCTCCTACAACCTGAGCGATCCGTTCCAGTCTCTGGGTCTTGAGACGCAAGCCGTCGGAACAACCCTGACCTTGGTCGACGACTTCGCAAACTTGGAGACTGATCTCAAGGCGTTCTACCGCATTGGTGAAGCGACTCCTCGCTAGATACCCTGATCTTAATCAGATTCAAAACCCCGTCCTCACCTGAGGCGGGTTTTTTTGTGAGGGGAGAATGACGGCTTGTTTGTTCTTCTTTTACCATTTCCTGAGAGCAAGCAGGGCAGTCGGCGGTGATGGCGTCGCATTCACGGTGATGCTGATTTATCCAGAGAATGAAAAGAGCGAGAAAAGTGAAGGGAGCGATGGCGAGGGGGGGGAATCCCATTGCGGTCAGCCCCGAGACAAGGAAGAGCAAAATAATGAATGGTTTTTTTGAGATCGGTAGAGATTCGAAGAGTCCGTTCTCCCTTTTGAATTGAAGCTCCTCGGTGAGATTTTGATCGAGGGTGTATTTTGATTTTGAGAATTTTGGTGAGGATTTTCTTACGGGCTTGAGGGGACTTGCATGAAACGTGGCGGGTGCGCCACGGTTTTTTTACTCGGCGGGAGAGGTGATCTTAGCCAGGGCTTCCTCGATCTTGGGGTTGACCTCGTGTTTGAGGGCTTCCGCGGCCATTTTGAGGGCGTTCTTGATGGCGAGGGCGGAAGAACCGCCGTGGGCGATGATGACGACGCCATTCACTCCGAGGAGGGGGCTTCCGCCATAAGATTCGTAGTTGGTGCGGTCCTTGACGGCTTTGAAGGCCCCTTTGCCAAGGAGGGCACCCACGATACGGACGGGGTTCTTTTTGAACTCCTCTTTCATCCACTTTGACATGGCCTTGGCGGTCGCTTCGCAGCTTTTGAGGACAATGTTGCCGGTGAAGCCGTCGCAAAGACAGACATCGAGGCGGGTCTGGAAGAGATCGTGGCCTTCGACGTTACCGCGAAGGGTAAAGGGGGCGTGGCCAGTTTCGACATGGTGCTTCAGAAGAGCGATCGTCTCTTTGGTGAAAGCAGTTCCTTTTTCTTCCTCTTCACCGTTCGACATCACGCCGACATGGGGATCGGCGACCTTGAGGACTTCGCGGGCGTAAACACTGCCCATGATGGCATAGCCGAGGAGGTGAGAAGGCTTGGCCTCGGGGTTGGCGCCCGAGTCGAGGAGGTTGCAGACGCCGAATTCGTTGGGCATGGGCGAGGCGATGCCAGCGCGCTGGACGCCTTTGAGGAGGCGGAGCTTCACGGTGGCTGCGGCGACTGCCGCGCCGGTGTTACCGGCGGAGACGAGGGCCTGGGCGACGCCGTTCTTGACGAGGTCGGCCGCGATGGCGATGGAGGAGTTTTTCTTCCGTCGAAGGGCCTTGGCACCGGATTCCTCCATGCCGACGACTTCGGTAGCATCGACAAAGGTAGCGCGAGGATCGGTAAGTCCACATTCCTGAGCCGCTTTCTTGAGTTCTTCAATGGGGCCGGTTAAGATAATGGACTTGATCTCGGAATTTTCGGCGAGGAGGTCGCGGGCTCCTTCGAGGTTGACCAATGGGGCGTGGTCTCCGCCCATGGCATCGAGTGCAATTTTCATCACGGTAAAAAGCGCGGAGGATTCCCCCGCGCTCGTTGAGTGTAGAAATTTCTTTCAGAGAAGGAAACCTTAAACAAGGTCCACCTCGACGACCTGACGTTCGCGGTAAGTTCCGCAAGAAGGGCAGGCAATGTGTCCGGGAACGTTTGAGCCGCACTCAGGACAGGTCTTGAGCAGGGGCTTGCGCCAGCGGTTGGCTCCACGACGGAGTTTCTGCTTGTGCTTGGAGGTGCGTCGTTTTGGTGAGGCCATGAGTCTTGTAAGTTAAGAGTTAATCTTGAGAGTCGAGAGCGTCGAGAGCACCCCATGGGCTGGGCTTTTCTTGCGCGGGGGCGTTGTCTACACCATCATTGGCCGACTTGTCTACTGCTAAATATTTAGGATCTATTTCGCATTTCATCGGAGTGTCTCCGTCTTCACAGCGGGGATTGGTGGGGAGTTCCAGGAGGATTTCCTCCCGAATCTGTGGTCCGGGGTCCACGATCCCGTCATCTCCAAGCTCAATACTGACGGCGACCGAGGGCATGGAGATGGTTTGGTGGAAGGGATGGAGGCTCCGCATGCAGGTGAGCTCGAAGGTGGCTGCAATGCTACCGGTGAGAAGGAGTTCCGAGTCAAAGCGTTGGGCAAAAAGGGAGTAGCAGAGCGGGCTGACACTCAGAATATCGCTGTCCTGGAGTTCAAAGACTTCGGGTGAAATTTCACCTTCGAAGTGCTCTCCTCCTTCGGGGAGATTTGCGAGGTCGATCGTCATACCGAGAATTGTAGATTGAAATGATGGCTTTGTATCGTGAAAATAGCGCTGTGGAGAAAATTCCGACTGAAGTTTTGCTGGGAGCCTACGTGGAGGGCGTCTTTCCGATGTCGGAGGATGGCGAGATTTATTGGTTCCAGCCCAAGGAAAGGGGGATCATTCCGCTTGATGAGCGATTTCACGTTTCGCACGGGTTAAAAAGAGCGATAAAAAAGCGGCCTTTTGAGGTCAGGTTTGATACCGCGTTTCGCGAGGTCATGGATGGGTGCAGTGACCGCGAGGAGACGTGGATCGACCCGGTCATCAAGGAGAGCTATTGTGCGTTATTTGAGCAGGGGTTTGCTCATTCGGTGGAATGTTGGGATGAAGATGGCTTGCAGGGTGGGCTCTATGGAGTGCGTCTGGGCAGGGGCTTTTTTGGGGAGAGCATGTTTAGCCGGAAGACGGATGCCAGTAAGATCGCGCTGGTGAAGCTGGTGGAATGGCTCCGCGAGGAGGATGCGATCTTGCTGGATACGCAGTGGATGACTGATCATCTGCGGACCTTTGGAGGGTATGAGGTCCCGGCTGCGGAATATCGCAAGATGCTGGCGGAGGCGGTGGAAGTTTGAGGGTGCTTTTATCGTGACTTGGCTTTGAAGTGGCCGTCGGACTGCAAACTTTCAGAAGAAGGGCAGGCAAGCGGAGGTAAGAGCGGTTCTTT
>JBLIDI010000040.1:0-20021 GCA_047634075.1 Akkermansiaceae bacterium | reverse complement strand
GAGAGAAATGCCCCTGCGGTCGATGACCCTGCCCCCGTTCCTGGACTCGAAATATTCTTCAAATCACCGACCGCGCCTTTCATTTCTTCCTTGTGAAAATCGAGGATCGGCAGGGGCCAGACCAACTCACTGGTCGTCTTCCCAGAGTCAACGAGATCCTGAATCAGCGCCTCATCATTTCCCATCACGCCAGTCAATTCATGTCCCAGAGCGACTAACACCGCACCGGTCAGAGTTGCCAAATCGATCATGGCATCCGGCTTGATTGTCTTATCGGCATACGCGAGCGCATCCGCCAAAATCAAACGCCCTTCCGCATCGGTATTGAGCACCTCAATCGTCATCCCATTGCTCGCCGTCACGACATCACCTGGCTTCACCGCACTGGCATCCACCATGTTCTCCGAGGTCGGAACCAGTCCATGGACTTCGACATCCGGATTGAGTGCCGTAAGCGCATGAAAGGCTCCGAGCACCGCCGCACCGCCCGACATGTCATACTTCATCTCATCCATCCGGGCCGAGGGCTTGATGCTAATGCCACCCGAATCAAAGGTCAGCCCCTTCCCCACAAAGCAGATCTTCCGCTTCGCCTTTTTGCTCGGTTTGTAAGTGAGATGAATGAGATAAGCGGGCTCGGACGAGCCACGCGAAACGGAAAGCAAAGACCCCATTCCCAGCTTCTCCATCGCCTTCTCATCGAGAACTTTAAGAGAAACTGCCGACGACCCTTTCGCGATCCCGCGAGCCTCCGCCACCATGTCTTGCGGCCTCATCTTGTTCGCCGGAGTATCCTGCAAGCGCCGCGCAAAAACATTTCCCCCACCCGTGATCTCACCCCGCTTCGCTCCGCCTTTAAATTCTGCCGAAGCCTGAATCACGACCTTCTGCAGAGACCCTTTTTTGGGGTCACTCTTGAAGTCATCGAGGCGATAAGCCCCCATCACCGCACCCTCGGCGAGGGCCTGTCCCAGGACTCCGGCCTCCTTGCCATCCAGGGAATCCAACCAAAATGTCAGCGACCCCGCGTCCGTCTTCTCAGCCTTCTTCACCGCGATCGCGGCGGCCCTTCTCACCGTTTCCGGATCAGTCACCTTGCCTTCTCCTAAACCAATCATCAAAACTCTCTCCGCCGGCCCATCAATCGCATCCGCAAAACGAGCCTCCCGGGTCTCCCCACGAAACGAGGAAAGAACCTTCTCCGAAATAGTCACCTCTTTTGGCAGTTTCGGCTTCTTTCCCTTCGCTGATAATACCACCAGTAAGTCGGTCTTGGTCACTTTCCCGGCGAGAGTCTTGTAAGAGATCTTCATAACGAAGTCTGACCCAAACCGACTTCCAAACTCCAGATCAATTTCCGGGCGATTCCGGGATCTCTCTCATCCCACTTCTCCTGAAAGCCCATTCTCTCGAAGAAAGCGCCCCTCTCCGGAAGGGGCAAAAAACGTCACATCGTCCACTGACAAACCTGCCCAAACTTGGATAGGCCTCAAAAATAAAAGCGATGGTGATTAGATCAGAGTGAGACAAAATCATCTCAGGTGGAAACCCTCGCAGGAAAACTCGCTCGCCAAGAAAGGAAGACCGTTCCAAAAGAGTCCGCCCCAACCAAAACTCAAGTCGCTTCCTAATTTCTACCAGCCACTCTCGTTCGATCGCTCAATTGCCGGCCCCTCGAATCCCCTCCCACCTCTTTCCACGATGTTCCGCTCGCTTCTATTCTACCTTTGCTTCACCGCCATTCCCCCCGTATCACTGACGCTGAAGGCGGCCACATCTCTTGAGCCAACAATCCCCGATCTCACCCAAGCCATTGAATTCGAGCGCAAGGGAGAATTTCACCTCGGCCCCACCGGTGCCAAGGGATGGCTCTACACCGGGCGCAATTTCATGACGACCGATGCCCGCCAGATCCTCGTCACAAAGATCCTCCCCGGCTCTCCCGCCGATGGCCCCCTCCAAGTCGGCGACGTCATCCTCGGCATCGGAAAAGAACCTTTCCAACACGACGCCCGCCGCACCTTCGGCGAAGCAATCAACACCGCCGAGCGGACCGAAAATGGCGGAGAGTTGGCCCTCCTACGCTGGCGATCCGAAAAAGATTCCGAGCGACGCAAGGGATCATCCTCAGTCGTTACCCTCAAACTCCCCACCCTCGGCAGCTTCAGCAAAACCTCCCCCTGGAATTGCCCCAAGAGCGAACGCATCCTCGAAGCCGCTCTCGCCAATCTTTTAAAACGCGACGACTTCGGCCGTTTCGGAACCTCCGCCCTCGCCCTTCTCGCCACCGGGGAACCCCAATACATCAACCTCGTTCGCGACTACCTCCACAAGCAAAACTGGGCCAAGCCAGACCTCAAGATCAGCGTCGAACAAGGCGGCATGGTCTCTTGGTCCTGCGGATACCAAAACCTCCTCCTCACCGAATACCACCTTCTCACCGGAGACAAATACGTCCTCCCGGCCATCCGCGAATACGCTCTCAAAACCGCGATGGGCCAGAGCCATGGCGGCACCTGGGGCCACGGCTTCGCCTGGACCAACATCAACAACGGCGAACTCCACGGTCGCCTTCCGGGATATGGCGCGCTCAACCAATCAGGACTCCCCTGCTACCTTTCACTGCTTCTTTCCAAAAAGTGCGGCATTGATCACCCGGAAGTCGATGCCGCCATTTCCCGCGCCAGCCACTTCTTTTCGGAATTCACCGACCACGGATCGATCGGATACGGCTACCATCGGCCCAGTCTCGAAGTCTACGCCAGCGGCCGCAACGGCCTCTCTGGAAACGGAAAAAACGGCATCGCCGCCGTCGCTTTCCAAGTCGAGGGAAACCAAAGCGGCCAGCGCTTCTTCTCAAAACTCACCGCTTCCCTCTATAATACCTGCGAATACGGACACAGCGGTAATTCCTACAGCTACTTCTGGGATCCACTCGGTGCCAATGCCGGAGGCCCCCAGGTCGCCTCGGCCTTCCTCAAGGAAATCCAGTGGTATCATGCCCTCACCCGCCTGCCTGATGGCAGCTTCGCCAATCAACCTCTCGGCGGACACTACGGCGGCAAATTCCTCGACCCCACCGCCGCCCAAATCCTCATCGCGACACTCCCGCGCCGCGCCCTCTACCTCACCGGAAAAGGACAAAACGAAAAGCACTGGCTTGACCAAACCGAGGCCCACAAAACAATCAGATCCGGTCGTTGGCGTCTCGCCAAGATCGACGAAATGACATCGCCCGAAATTTTAGCAGCTCTCTCTGACTGGTCACCCATTGCCCGCGAGTGGGCCGCCAAAACTCTCGCGACAAAGGACGGCGATTTCACGAGCAAACTCGTCGCTCTCCTAAAAAGTAACAACGCCTTCGAACGAGCCGGTGCCTGCACCGCTCTCGGACACCTCGGTGAACGTTCCGCCAAGGCGGTCCCGATGATTTCCACAGCTCTTTCCGATCAAGAATCCATCGTCGCGATTGCGGCGGGCTATGCCCTCGCCCGTCTCGGCAAGACGGCCAAGGCTGCTCTTCCCGACCTCATGCGCGCCCTCGTTCTCTGTTCAGAGGAAGGCACCCTGCGCCCTCGTCAACAAGCCCTCGGTTACGCCTTCGGCCACGTCAAAGCCCGCACCGCACCTCTCTATTTCAACGGCCTTCTCGCCCAGAGCGCGGATCAAGGCAATCCACTCGATGGACTCGACCGCCCCCTTCTCTACTCCGCCATCACAAAACTCCTGCAAGACCCGTCCGGTCGGGTTCGCGGTTGCGGAGCCCACGCCTTCCAATACTTTAGTCGTGAAGACGCCGCCAACATGGCCCAACAAATCCACGATGCCATCGAAGTCCCCTCGATGAGCTACATGATGTTCGAGGACGCCCCGCGTGTTTATGCACTCGACCTGATGGCCCGCTTTCATCTCAAGGAAGGCATCCCCCTCGCGATCGAAACCTTCGGCCTGAAACGTTGGGGTGCCTACGCCCGCTTCCCCGCTCGTTTCAAGACCCTTCAAGCCTACGCCGGCAACGCCAAACCCTCCCTCCCTCAACTCATCGCGATGCGCGAAAATTGGAAGTCCGGCGAACACCGCGAGAACCTTGAAAAAACGATCAAGATCATCGACTCCGATCAAACTCCAACCTCCCTCATAAGCCTCCACGACCTCGTCGATGAACGGCTCGCCCGCGACCTCGCAAAACGATCTTCCGATGAAGACCGAATCGCCCTCTGTCGTAATTCGCACAAAACACATCCTCATGACTCCTTCTACCAAGCGGCCTGCCTCCGATATCTCGCGGAAGGAAAATGACCTCAACTCGCTGTAATCCCGCCCATTTTTGTTCCGTATCTCACACCATTAAGTTCCCGTGAAAATTTCAATCGTATTCTTCCTCGCCCTCTTCCATCTCCTGCCGACCGCTTCAGCAAAGCTCCGGCTCCCCCATATTTTTAACGGCCAAATGGTCCTCCAACGCGATAAGCCCGTGAACATCTGGGGCTGGGCGGCTCCGGAAACCGACGTCACCGTCACCTTCGCGGGACAGGAGAAGACCATCACCTCCGGCCCAGACGGCAAGTGGCTCATCTCGCTGGACGCGATGGCAGCCAGCGCCACTGGCCGCAGTCTCAAGGTGCAATCCAGCGACACCACAATCGACTACCATGATGTCCTCGTGGGCGACGTCTGGATCTGTGGAGGACAAAGCAACATGGAGTGGCGCTTGCGCAGTTCACGAGATGCCGACATTGAGATCCCCAGCGCCCGCTATCCTGCCATCCGCTTCATCAAAATCGAGCCGGAGGGCGCCTCGGAACCTCGTGAAGACTTCCCCGCCGAAAATGGCTCGGGCATCTGGCAGGTTTGCTCCCCCGAAACCATCGGCGATTGCTCCGGCGTCGCCTACTTCTTCGGACAACGCCTCCACCGTCGCCTTGATGTCCCCATCGGTCTCATCAATGCTGCCTGGGGTGGAACGATGGCCCAACACTGGGTCACCCGCGGAACTCTCGAAACTCTCCCGACCGCCAAACCTTACCTCGAAGAATACGAAACCAAACGCCGTCTCTGGATCGAAGGAGGAAAAGAAAAAGGCGCCACCAAACGTTTCACCGCCGACCTCGGAGCGTGGCAAAGTTTAGCAGTCAAAGCCAAAGCGGCAGGCGAAAAAGCCCCCGGTGGCAAGCCCAACGAAAAGAGCTACGCCGATCCCGGCACTCAAGGCCGCATTCCCGCCGGCCCACTCAATGCCATGATCATGCCCATCGCAGGCCTCTCCGTTCGCGGCGCTCTTTTCTACCAGGGCGAAAACAACGCCTTCGGCAACACCTGGATCCCCTTCCGCGAAACCTTCCCCGCCGTGATCTCGGACTGGCGGAAGCTCTTCAACGATAAAAACCTCCCCTTTGGCATCATTCAGATCGCCGGATGGAGCACCCGCCGCTCGATGACTTACGACATGAACCACCACACCAATGTGATTCGTGAACAGCAATTTCTCACCTGGCAGAACACCCCGAACACCGGCCTCATCGTCAGCTTCGACGCCAACAGCGACAGCAACATTCACCCCGGTCGTAAGTATCCCGTTGGCGATCGCTCCGCCCGCTGGGCCCTCTCCACCGTCTATGGAATCGAGGACGCCACCCGTCCCGGCCAACCACTCGAATGGCACGGCCCCATCTACAAATCGATGGAAAAGAAGGGCGCAAAAATCGCAATCATCTTCGAGGAAAAAGGCTCCCAAGGCCTCCGCTTCGATCAAGACGACGCCCGTGGATTCTACCTCGCGGGCGCTGACCAAGTCTTCCACCACGCCGAAGCCCGCGTTGCCGGTGGCCGAGGCCAGGCTCTCTCCGTCGAGGTCTGGAGCAAGGACGTCCCCGATCCCATCGCCGTCCGCTACGCCTCCTCCAACCTCCCGCTTGGCACCCTCATGAATGGGAAAGAATTACCAGCCTATCCTTTCCGCACCGACACCTGGCCTCTCAAGCCGCACTACGGCGAAGACCTCTACTTCGTCAATCCTCAGCAAAAATCCGTCGAATAACCGCTCTCAACTCTTTCTTACTATGATCACCTCTCGATCCACCTCACTCCTCGCCGCTCTCCTTATGGTTCTCCCGTCTCCGGGAGCAGGACCACAGGGCAAAATGTCCCTTCCCGATTTCACCAAGGGTGAGCGCATTCCGGAAGGAGCCACGCACGACTGGAACCTCGGGGCCACCGGCGCTCGCGGTTGGATATTCTGCGACAAAATGGTCACAAGCGATGCCCGCCAAATCCGCATTACCAAAGTCGCCGAGGGATCCCCAGCCGATGGCATCCTGGAAGAAGGCGACGTCATCCTCGGAACCGGCAAAACCCCATTCTCGTATGATCCTCGTACTGAAATGGGCAAAGCCCTCACCGCCGCCGAAACCAAGGCCGGAAAAGGTGAACTCGCCCTCCTCCGTTGGCGCGATGGTAAAGAAGAAAGTATCACCCTCTCCCTTCCCATTCTCGGAAGCTACAGCGCCACCGCGCCCTACAATTGCCCCAAGTCAAAACTCATCTTCGAGCAAGGTTGCAAAGCCCTCGCCGAGCGCATGCAGGATCCGGGCTACGAGGAAAACCCCATCACCCGTTCCCTCAATGCCCTCGCTCTCCTTGCGAGTGGAGAACAAGAATACCTCCCCATCATTCGTAAGGAAGTCGACTGGGCCGCGAGCTACTCCAACCGCAGCTTTCAAACCTGGTATTACGGTTATGTCATCATGCTCCTCTCCGAGTATACCCTCGCCACCGGTGACACGTCCTCCTTGCCCGATCTTAAACGTCTCGCCATGGAAGCGGCCGAGGGACAAAGCATCGTCGGCTCCTGGGGCCATCGCTTTGCCAACCCCGATGGCCGCCTCGCCGGATATGGCATGATGAATGCCCCCGGCCTTCCCCTCACCACCTCGCTCATCCTAGCCCGCGCCGCCGGAGTCGCTGACCCCAAGCTCAGCGAAGCGATCGAGAAAAGCGCCCGCCTTCTCCGCTTCTACGTTGGTAAAGGATCCGTTCCCTACGGCGACCACGCTCCTTGGATCGAGACTCATGAAGACAACGGAAAAAACGGCATGGCCGCCCTTCTCTTTAACCTCCTCAACGAACCCAAAGCGGCCGAATATTTCTCCCGCATGAGCGTGGCCTCCCACGGCGGCGAACGCGATGGCGGACACACCGGAAACTTCTGCAACCTCCTCTGGGCCATGCCCGGCGTGGCCCAGTCCGGACCACACGCCACCGGCGCCTGGATGAAGGAATTCGGCGGCTGGTATTTCGACCTTGCCCGCCGTTGGAATGGCACCTTCCCCCACCAGGGACCTCCCGAAATGCGTAATGATAGCTACGCCAACTGGGACTGCACCGGAGCCTACCTCCTCGCCTACGCCATGCCTTTAAAAAAAATCTACCTCACCGGCAAGCGCCCTTCCGTCGCCCCACAAGTCGATGCCAAGGAAGCCGCCCAACTCATCCGCGCCGGACGGGGCTGGACCAACAAAGACCGCTACTCTGCCTACGATCAACTCAATAGCGACCTCCTCCTAGGAGCCCTCACAAACTGGTCACCGGTCGTCCGCGAACGCGCCGCCATGGCCCTCGCCCGACGTAAGGGCGAAGCGCCAGTGAAAGCTCTCATCGAGCTCCTCGATTCACCCTCCCTCGAGGCCCGCTACGGTGCCTGTCAGGCTATTGTTACTCTCGGTGGACGGGCCGCCGCCGCCGTCGACGCCCTTCAGAAAAACCTTAAGTCAGACGACCTCTGGATGCGCATCAAAGCCGCCGACGCCCTCGCCGCCATCGGCACTCCCGCCATGAAGACCGTCCCCGAACTTCTGAAAATCCTCACCAAGGTCGATCCCAAGAACGATCCCCGCGGGATGCAGCAGCGCTTCTTCTCCTTCGCCCTCTTCAACAATCGCGAAGGAATTCTCAGCCGCTCGCTGAAAGGAGTGGATCGCGAGGTCCTCTACAAGGCGGTTAAAGCAGGTCTCAAGAATGAGGACGGCCGCGCCCGCGGAAGCATCGGCTCGGTCTACCGCAATCTCTCCGAGGAAGAAATCAAACCCCTTCTTCCGGCCATCCTCGAAGCCGTCGTCAAGCCCGCTCCGAGCGGCGTCATGTTTGCCGATGAAATCCGCGTGGAAGGTCTCCGCATCCTCGCCACCCACCAGGTCTACGAGGGCATCAAAGGCTGCGTCGATTACACCCGAGACCAAAACCCGTGGGCCAGCGAGAAGCGCACTCCGCAGATCATGGAGATCCTCCTCACCTATGGAGCAAACGCCAAATTTGCCATCCCCGAGCTCAAGAAAATCGCAGCCGATTTCGCCGACGGTGAAGTTGATTTCCCCAAAAGACTCAGCCTTCAAAAAGCCGCAGCCGTTCGCGAAGCCATCCAGAACATCAAGACCTCGAAAGATCTTCCCAGTCTCAACCGCATCCGCTAAACGAAACTCGAAATTTCGGATCAAATTCTAGGGTCGATTGTTCTTCGATCTCGCCCCACTCAAGGCGGCGCCATTCGGATCTGCGACGAATAGCACTGCCTTGAGAGCTGATCTTCCGTTTGATCGCGGGGCTTTCTCTTTAAGATCTCTCCAACTCCAATCGGGGTTGCGCCCATCCCCGCAATCTGACGCAACCCCTTTGGTGTAGGGAAACTCTCGACGACGATCTCCCAGGGTAGGCTCCGCCAACCCAGGGCTCAACGACGCAAGCCCGATGGGCTAGAAACCCATCTGGTTTCGGCGTGACGAACATCAGAGACAAAGGGTAAACCCACGTTACCGACTCTCATCATCACCATCCCGCAGCCCAACAGAATCCGACCAACTTACAAAACTGGACCTTGTCCTTAGCTCCATCCAGACAATGAACAGCCCTCGCCACTTCGAAAGCCGGGCCGCAGGATCCAAGAAAAAGGCACGACCTCCCACCACCCCCCTTCACACATCCAATCCAACCTGAAAATTGCGTATTGCGCTCAGCGGAATCTGACGCCAACTATGGCCAATGAAATTGAAACTCTTAGTCCTCAGTCTATTTTCAATCGTTAACCCATTGTGGGCTCATCCAGTTCCCGAGAGCCCAAAGTGGCTCACTTACGACGGTGGAGACGGCCCCGGCAAAGGAAAACACATCGTCATCATCGCCGCCGATCAGGAATACCGCAGCGAACAAGCCATGCCCATGATGGCGGGCATCCTCAGCAAGCATCACGGCTTCGACTGCACCGTCCTCTTCGGGGTGAACGATGAAGGCAAAGTCGATCCCACCATGCCGGTCTACCCTGAAAAGGGAAAAGAGGCTGAGTTTAAAAAGCAAAATATCCCCGGTCTTGAGCACCTCGCTTCGGCCGATCTCGTCATTTTCTTCCACCGCCTTGTCACCCTCCCCGAGGACCAACTCAAGGACATCGTCTCCTACCTCGATTCCGGAAAACCAATCATCGCCCTCCGCACCGCAAACCACGGGTTCCGTGGGCGTATCCCTTACGAGGTCGATGGCAAGAACGTCAATTTCGGCCGCGATATTCTCGGCGGCTCTTTCATGGGGCACCACGGTCGTTGGCATGCCGACTCCACCCGCGGAACCGTTGTTGAGGCACTCAAGGACCACGCCATCGCGACTGGCGTGACCGACATTTGGGGACCCTCGGATGTTTATCGTACTTACAAAGAAGGCACCGCTCTCCCCGAAGACTGCACCGCCCTCGTCTGGGGACAACCTCTCATGGGCAGAAACCACGACGATGAAGTGAACACCAAGAAAGAGCCTCTTCCCGTCGCTTGGTTCAAGACCTGGAAAACGACCAAGGGAGTAGAGGCCCGCGTCTTCAACACCACCATGGGAAGTGCCAAGGACCTCCAAAGTGCCGGGCTTCGTCGACTCCTTATCAACGCCGCCTATTGGGGCGTAAAGATCGAGGGCAAGATCACCGCGGATCGCAGCGTCGAAATTGTAGGGCCCTACAAGCCCCTCGTCAGCGGTTTCAACTACGAAAAACTCGGCGTCATTCCCCAGTTTCCTGCCGCTTACCGTCAGTGAGTGATTCGCAAGGAAGGGATCTCTCCAGAGAGCCCTCTCAAAACCTGGAAATTCACGAATCGAGGGGGATTGGGAAATGGTTTCCCCCCAATTTCCCCAGCCTCATAGGTGAAAATTTTAAGGTTCATTAAAAAAGACCCACCGAGTCCCCTGATTCTCGCTGAGGAACGGCGCAGGAATAAAATCAGATTCTTTTTCCGGTTCTTCGCGAAGTCCCGTCCCATCCGACGGCACCGCGAGAGAACGGTAGCCGACAGCCTCTGCACTTTTGGTCGTGCGCTGTCTTCAGGTGGAGCAACACCTTGAGTCAAGACGAACCGGGAAGGGAAGCTTGGCTAATGAATGATGTCGTTTACCGACCCATCTCTCTGCTGCGAAGTGGCAGGAATCAAAAGTGCAACTTTCGACTACGGTTGCCTCTCGTACGCGGCTGCCCCCAACCCTACCTCAAAACCCATGATCTCCCCCGGTCACCCAAATCCAACGAAGTTGCCTCACCCAATTTCGCGTATTTCGCACGTCAAAAAACCTCCCGAACCAAGCGCCTCAACCTTCTCTTCCTTGCGCTTTTTCTGTCGTTAAATTCTCAATCGAGCGCGATCGACACCTCCTTAAGCTGAACGACAGGCAAAAAACCTTTCCCCTTCGGGAATTCTCCTGTTTCCTCGCGACCCGCGAGGAAAATCTTTCGCACCAAGACAATGGCTAATAAAGACCAGACTGATACCGCACGCATGGAGAAGATTGTCTCCCTGTGTAAACGCAAAGGATTCATCTTCCAGTCCGCCGAAATTTACGGCGGACTCAATGGTTGTTGGGATTACGGCCCACTTGGAACCGAGGTTAAAAGAAACCTCAAGGATCTCTGGTGGCGCAAGAACGTCCAGGAGCGCGATGACATCCTCGGGATGGACGGATCAATTTTGACCCACCACGCGGTGCTCACGGCATCCGGACACGTGGGCGGATTTTCCGATCCCATGGTCGACTGCAAGGTTTGCAAGAAACGCTACCGCGCCGACCAGATCGACGAAACGCCCGCTTGCGAGAAGAAAGCCACTCTTCCCAAGGGAGAGGACAAGACCTGCGAACTCACTGAGCCGCGTGAATTCAACCTCATGTTCCAGACTCAGATGGGAGCATCGGCCGACGAGAACGATGCCAACTCCGTGGCCTATCTCCGACCGGAAACAGCCCAGACTATTTTTGTGCAGTATAAGAATGTCATGGACTCCAATCGCGTGAAGCTTCCCTTCGGAATCGCCCAAATCGGCAAAGCTTTCCGCAACGAAATCAACCCGCGCAACTTCACCTTCCGCTCACGTGAGTTCGAGCAGATGGAGATCGAATACTTCTGCCGTCCGGAAGACGGCCTCCGTCTCACCGACGAATGGCTTGAAACCCGTCTCAAGTTCTACGCCGAGATCGGTCTCGATTCCGAGAAGCTTCACGTCCTCGATATCCCGGATGGTGAGCGCGCGCATTACTCCGAAAAAACTTACGATATCGAATACGACTTCCCCTTCGGCCAGCAAGAGCTGGAAGGAGTGGCCTATCGCGGTAACTACGATCTTGGTAAGCACCAGGAGCACGCCGGTAAGCCCCTCGAGTATTTCGACGAGCAAACCAAGGAGCGTTTCATTCCACACGTTGTCGAGCCCTCCGCAGGTTGCGACCGAACCATTCTGGCCCTCATCTGCGAAGCATACGACGAAGAAGACCTCACTAAAGAAGGCGGCAAACCGGACATCCGCACCGTGATGCGCTTCAAGCCCTGCATTGCTCCGATCAAAGCGGCTGTTCTGCCTCTTCTAAAGAACAAGCCTGAACTTGTGGAGAAAGCCAAGGAGGTCAAAAACCTTCTCCAGCCCTTCATGAATATCTTCTACGACGAAACCGCTGCCATCGGTCGCCGTTACCGTCGACAGGACGAAGTCGGAACGCCCTTCTGTATCGCCATCGACTTCGAGACCCTCGGTCAAGAAGAAGGGAAAGAAGATCTCAAGGACACCGTGACCATCCGTCACCGCGACTCCATGGAGCAAGAGCGCATCGCCATCAGTGACCTCCTCCCGTGGCTGCTTGAGCGGATTCGCTAGAGATTCCAAGCCCCATTCATTTTAAAAGGCCTCTTGCACCGGCAAGGGGCCTTTTTCGTCTTACCGCGACGCCCCGCCGGGAGCCAGAGTTTAAAACAAAGTCATGAGACAGTTCACAAAAATGAAAGTTAAAACCGGCCCCCAACAGAGCATCAGTGAGAGGTTCCTGGCAGGAACGGCCCGATGCATCATCCACGAGGTCATTCCCAAAAAAAGATGAGCGAAAAAAAGAGAAGCCATCATTAACGAAAACGGCCAAGTCATCGTGGTGAACAATCCCAAAAGGAGCAAAACGGGAACACTTGCCGCAATGCCAAAAAGAATCCAGCCGACGGTGTTCATTTCCAATCCTGACTTGCCGCCGCCCCCAAAGACCGTCGCTTGCCCAGCTCCATTCTTGACCTTGCGAAAGCCCCCCTTGTTATCACCGGGCTCTTTTTTTTTGAAGCGGCTGCTAAATCCCCCATTCATATTCTAATGGCCACAACACCCTATCGGGCACGCTATGACAATAAAGGCCTCAATTTAGAATCACGCCGCTAACTCATCCACGACCCGAGCTCACGCTGCAGTGCGACATTCAAAGTGGCATGGAATTCCTCCGGCAGCTCAATCGTAGCCCGTTTTCCAGCCCCGTTTTGAACGTGAAGGAGCACCGGTATAGACCCGGGATACTCGGCAAGAATACTTTTGATTCGCTGAAGATCCTCTGGGGTATTTCGACCGGCCCACAGAGTCAGCTCAACGAAACCATTTTTCTTCGCTCGCTTCGCTTTGAGTTCGCGGATCTGCGAACCACTGAGCCGCCGTTGCTCGGTGCGATCATCCACTGTCACTTGTGCTTTAAACTGAATCACCTGACCCGCCGCCATCAAGCCGGCATCGCGGGCGGGCAGATAGCTCTCGCTCCAGCACACCATCTCGCGGTCGCCCGTGAAGTCCTGCACCACGATCACCCCAAAAGGCTTCCCGGTCTTCGTCACCTTATGCTCCACACTCCGAACCATCCCCGCAAAAGAAAAACGGGCGCGCTTATCACTTAGGTCAATCTCATCCAGTAATCCCAATTTTATAAAGCGGTCCGAATCGACCACGCCCCGAAACTTATCAAGCGGATGCCCGGTCACATAAAATCCGAGGAGCTCTTTTTCATGTTCAAGCCGTTCATCTTTGGGCCATTCCTCGGGCGCCGGGGAATCATCGGTCACGGGCGGTGGCGCCGCGAATTCCATGGCATCGAAAAGTCCACCCTGCCCCGAGGCCCGGTCCTTCTGAGCACTGCTGGCACTCGCCACCACCTTCACAACTCGATCCGCCATCCCAGCCCGCGTTTCGCCAGTCCAATCCATGGCACCCGCCTTGATCAGGTTCTCCAAAATCCGCTTGTTGATGACCTTGGAATCAAGGCGATCACAAAAATCATCGAGCGACTCATATTTGCCGTTCTCTTCACGCTCTTTGATCGCCATTGCCATCGCCGCCGAACCGACGTTCTTAATTGCCGACAATCCATAACGAATCCCCTCCTTCCCGCCGAGAATCACCTCAGGCGCAAAACGCAACATCGACTGATTCAAGCTCGGAGGAAGAATCTCGAACCCCATGCGGAAGCACTCGTTCACAAAAACGCTGATTTTATCAGTGTTGGTAATCTCGTTCGATAACAGAGCAGCCATGAACTCGATGGGGTGATTCGCCTTCAGGAAGCCCGTCCAATATGAGATAAAACCATAGCAGGCAGAGTGAGACTTATTAAAACCATATCCCGCAAAACCCGCGATCTTATCGAAGATCAGGTTAGCATTCCGCTCATCGATCTGGTTCGTCTTCTCGGCCCCTTCCACGAAAATTACCCGCTGCTTCGCCATCTCCTCGGGCTTTTTCTTACCCATGGCACGACGCAGAATATCGGCACCACCTAAGGTGTAGCCCGCGAGCATCTTCGCGGCATTCTGGACCTGCTCCTGATAAATCATGACACCGTAGGTATCTCCACAAATTGTCTCCAGCAAGGGATGCTCATAAACCGCTTTTTTACGTCCCTCCTTTACCTCGATCATCTGATCAATATATTGCATCGCACCCGGGCGGTAGAGGGCGAGAAGATCAATAATGTCCTCAATCTTATTAATCCCGTACTTCCGGCATGTCTCCACCATCCCGCCACTCTCCAACTGGAAAACACCCATCGTTTCGCCCGCATTGAGCATTTTGAAAGTCGGAGCATCCTCCAAGGAGATCTCGTAGATATCAAATTCCGGAGTGTGTCGGTGGATGGAGTCAATGGCCTCCTGAATCACCGTCATGTTCTTAAGGCCCAAGAAGTCCATCTTCAAGAGCCCCACATCCGTGATCGCGCTCATATCATACTGAGTCACGACCTCGCCCTCGTTCCCCCGCGTCAGCGGAACGTGCTCATCCAACGGTCGATCGCCAATCACGATCCCCGCTGCATGGACGCCCACGTTCCGGCTCATCCCTTCGAGCTTCAGGCAATACTGCCAAAGCTCCTGATAAGTGGCGCTGCTCTCGATCACTTCCCGCAGATCGGGCTTCTCTGCAAATTCCTTCGCCAACTTCACCCCCGGCTTCGCCTCGATCATTTTCGAAATGCGATCCGCCTCACCATAACTAATCCCCATCACGCGGGCGACATCTCGGATGACCGACTTAGCCCCCATCGTGCCGTAGGTGATGATATGAGAGACATTGCGCTCGCCATATTTTTGGCGGACATACTCGATAACCTCCGGCCGCCGCGTTTGGCAAAAGTCGATATCGACATCGGGAGGCGAGACCCGCTCGGGGTTTAGGAATCGCTCAAAGAGGAGGCCAAAACGCATCGGACACACATCAGTAATCCCCATGGTATAAGCCACCAGTGAGCCCGCCGCCGAGCCACGCCCCGGCCCCACCGGGATTTTCTGCTCCTTCGCCCAGTTGATAAAGTCGGCGGTAATTAGGAAGTAAGAAGCAAACTTAAGTTGGATAATAATTCCCATCTCATACTCGAGACGGTCGACGAGTTCCTTCTCCTTCGCCCTTTCCGCACCATAACGGACCTCCAGCCCCTTGAAGCAAAGCTCGCGGAAGTGGTCATTTGGCGTCGAGCCATCATCCGGCTTGTATTCGGGGTATTTCTCGGACGATGTCGGATCGAGGATAAACTCGACATTGCACCGCTCCGCGATCTCCAAGGTGGCATCGCAAGCCCCCGGATATTCCGCAAAAAGAGCGCGCATCTCCTCGGCGGTTTTGAAATGCACCTCCGGTGAATAGCGCATGCGGTTCTCATCGATGACAAGACGCCCGATCCCGATACAGATCATGACGTCGTGCGCCTCGTGATCCTCCCGATTCAGAAAGTGAACATCATTCGCCGCGACCAGCTTGAGATCCATCTTCTTGGCATACCTGACCAAGGTGTCACGAATCTTAGCCTGCTGCTCCATGCCGTGATTGTGGATCTCGAGATAGAGATTTTCCTTCCCGTAGATTTCGAGAAGCTCCTGGGCTGTCTCCCACGCCTTGTCCTCCTGATCTTGAAGGATAAACTCATTAATGGGCCCGGAAATACATCCCGACAGGCAAATGATGCCCTCGGAGTGTTCACGCAAGATTTCCCGATCCACCCGGGGCTTGCCATACCACATCCCCTCTAGGTGCCCTTTTGAAACCAGCTTCTGCAGGTTCACCCACCCCACGTTGTTCTCCGCCAGCAAGGTCATGTGACAGGCCCGCTTGCGCCCCGCGATCTCCTCGCGCTTCTCCATCGACTCCGGTGCGAGATAAATCTCACACCCCATGATCGGCTTCACCCCCGCCGCCTTGCACGCCTTATAAAAACTAATGGCCCCGTAAAGATTCCCGTGGTCCGTCATCGCCACCGCCGGCATCCCCAGTTCCTTGGCGCGGGCCGCGACATCCTTGGTGCGACAAGCACCATCCAGGGTGGAATATTCGGTATGAAGGTGGAGGTGAACAAACGAGTCAGACATCGGCGACATCCTGCCCTGTGAGAACGGCATTTTAAATCCCGAACTACGACTGCCGATAATTTCACTGTGAATAAGTCTCCCTCTCTTTGAGAATTCCCAAACCCCGGTGCCCGAGAGCCCGAGAGCCCGCTGTCACCTCTCCCCTATCAAGCAACAGCATTATTCGGCCCGATTGTGCCCCTTCAACCAACCCCGGAAGCACGGCAAACCATGGCAGCCGTAGAGTTTACCGTCGATTCTCCGCCCCTGACAAGATATCTTTGGTCGGCCGAAACCGGTCGATCCCACACATGAGAGATCGTCACGCCCTCATATTGAACGAAGAAATGAATCCCCGTATTTTAAATAGTGTCGCGACTCTGTGCGGGTTCTTAGGAACCGCTCTCAGAGACGAGGTGAAGGTCAAGTTCCCCAATGATGCGAGCAAAGCATTCGGTGATTAGATTCCGCTGGAAAGCGAGGCCGTCCGCAAAGATGGCGAAGTTGAAATTTGGCTTAAGAACGTATCTACGAAGCATGTGGTCGTCACCAAGCATGCTCACAAGTCTGGTGGCCACTACCTAGCTCCAGATGAATCCAGGTTGGAGGAACTTGGAAATTTTATTCCAGGTATCCCGAAGGAATTTTTCGATCACGTCGTCCTGAAACCACACCAAGAACGGGAGAATGGTTTATCCTTCTCCTCGTGGGAAATCATAAAGTTCTCGACGACCCACAAAGACAGTTCGGTCTTCGTTTTGCATTCAGCCCTTAGCGGCTATTTCCCGACCATCGACCGATATCTGGAATTTCACGTGAGCGGCAGCGTGAAATTAAACACGAAAGACGAACAGAAAGACATCGCTGACAAGTCCGCTCCGAAATCAAAGCCAGAGGGTGACGTGAAACCAGAATCGGAGGATCGTCGAAATTTGCCGGAAAAGGAATGAAACCGAGAAAAAAAAGGTCACGGAGGCTCTGGTGGGCAGTCTCGCTTCTCGTAGTATTTGTCCTCGGCACTGCGGTAGTAGGTTGGTTCCGTGAGAAACAGGATGTGAGAATTCAGCGTGAACAGTAAAAAAAACTTGAAGCGGAAGTCCGATCAAAAGACGGCTGCCCTCTATCGGGATGAATAAGCCCCTGACACAGGCGAACTCATTCAGATGTAGATCGCCCCTGAAATGCGTGGCGGTTCTGTCGCGACTGACCTTCTTTCTGAGATTTTTATTTGCCACGATGGAGATGACGACGGCTGGCAATTTCACCATGACGGAGAAGGTTCGATGGAGAACGCCATGCTTGTGTCACTGAAGAATATCGTTGATCTCGGTCCTTCCGTCCTTGAAGACAGCAAACTTGCCGCCTGGTTGGGTCGCAACCCGACATGCCAAAGAAGACAAGGTCACGGATGTCATTCTTAAAACTCCAAAGATCTACACACGACCAACCTCTTCCGCCAAGATATGATCCGCTTCGTCATCCTTCTTACGATCGCACTCTTGTTTGGATGCTCTGAAAAGAGTGAAGACCTCCCTGATCTCAATCTTCAGAAAGGCGTCTACGAACTCGCAAAATCCACCCGCTATCAACTCGTCGATCCGATCCCAGAGGGAGATCAGTGGTTGTTAAGTTTTCAAGCCGGGAATGGGTATCAGTAACACACATGGGAAACCTGGGTGTGGCGATTGAGTGATCTCAACAGTGTTTGCCGATCAAGTGACTTCAGCGACCGAGGATATTCGGATTCAAGTCGAAACCAGGAAATCAGGGCGATAAATTGTGTTCGTCACCGGTCCCCTTCTTCGGTTAAATAATGTCCATGAAAAGAAGCACCTTTCTTGCCCTCTCTACCCTCGGCGTTCTTGCGACTGCTGCCACCGCAAAGGATTGGCCACAATGGCGCGGGCCCGATCGCACCGGCCTTTCCGCCGAAACGGGTATCATCAAATCGTGGCAAGACTCTCCTCCCAAGCTCCTTTGGAATGTCGAAGGAACCGGCAACGGCTACTCGTCGGTCTCTATCGCCGAGGGCGTCCTCTACACCAGCGGAAACTTCAAAGGAGACAAGAAAGGCCAAGGGGTTAGTGCTTTTTCCATCAAGCAAGGCAAGCTCCTTTGGCAAACCACCGTGACCGACTTCGTCCCCGAACATGGCTATCAGGGCGCCCGATCCGCCCCGACGGTCGATGGCGATCGCCTCTACATCACCACCTCCAACGGAGTCATCGCCTGCCTCTCCACCGAAGGGCAACTCCTCTGGTCCAAAGACTTTAAAAAAGAATGGGAAGGAAAAATGATGTCTGGCTGGGGCTTTTCCGAATCCCCCCTCGTCGATGGCGACCGCGTCGTTTGCACACCCGGGGCCGATGAGGCCTTCATGGTCTCACTCGACAAGCGCACTGGCACCACGAAGTGGAAAACAGAACTCGGGGAAGTGGGTAAAAAAGGGAAAGACGGCGCCGGCTACGGCTCCATCGTTATCTCAAATGGCGGCGGCGTGAAACAATACGTCCAGATGACCGGTCGCGGAGTCATCGGAGTCCGCTCCAAGGACGGGCACTTTTTGTGGAACTACAATTCCGTCGCGAATAGCACCGCCAACATCCCGACCCCCGTCATCGATGGCAACTACGTCTTCTGCTCGACCGGCTACGGCACCGGATCCGCCCTCCTCAAGCTTGTATCCAAAGGCACCGGAGCGATCGCCGAAGAAGTTTACTTCCTCAAGCCTAAGACCCTCCAAAACCATCACGGCGGTATGGTCCTTGTCGACGGCCACATCTACTGCGGCCACAAGCACAACGGCGGCGACCCCATCTGTATCGAAATGAAATCCGGCGACGTCAAATGGGGACCTGAAAAAGGCCCCGGCAACGGCTCTGCCAGCGTGACCTATGTCGATGGCCACCTCATCTACCGCTACCAAAGCGGCCACCTCGCCCTCGTGAAAGCCACCCCCGCGGGCTACGAACTGAAAGGATCATTCATGCCCGCTCACCAGGAAAAAGAATCGTGGGCCCACCCCGTGGTCTCCGACGGTAAACTCTACCTCCGCGAGCAAAATCGCCTCATGTGTTACGAACTATAAAAAGATGGTTCTTTGCTCATTCGATGGGATTTTTTTTCTTTGCTCTGACCCAGGCGGATTAAATGTTCAGGAAACATCTTAAGTATTCTTCGATCGGGCTCTTTTCGGCAGAGGTTCTCTTTTTGGTCTCGGCCACCTCGTGGTCCTCCCTTGGTCCAACTCCCACTTGGGCTTTCCGTGTGAAGACCGCCCCTCAGCCTTGGCTGCTACCGCGAGATCGTCCCTGTCATACCCATCGCGCGCGCCCTCTCCATCTTCGCATCTCTCAGCAGCGTCCTCTGCCTTGCCATTTTCCTCTCCAGCCTCGTCGGAAGCTCCAAAAAAATAACTCTCTTCTCCCATGCGCATTCTCCTCGCCCTCCTCGTTTTCTGTCCCGCCCTCGTGCGCGCCCAAATTCCCAAGCGCACCCTCCCCACCAAAACCATCGCGATCCTCCGCGACGAGCCCTCCCCTCACTTCGAGAAAATCATCTCCGGTTTCCTCACCTACCTCGAGCCCCTCGCCCGCGACCAATATAAACTCGCAATCCTTCCCCTCACCCCTCGCAACTCCTCGCTCCCCGAGATTAAAAAGACCCTTCTCGACGCCTTCGACAATCCCAATATCGACGCCATCTTCACCGCCGGCATCCCCGCCAGCCACGTCGCCTTGAATCTTGCTCCCACCCTCCGCACCAAACCAATCATTGCCGGAGCGATCGAATTCTCCGACCTCGAAAACACCCTCATCGCCAAGGACGGCTCCTCCAAGATCCCCAATTACAGCTTCGTCCTCGTGCCAAATCGTCTCCG
>JBLIDI010000039.1:0-20273 GCA_047634075.1 Akkermansiaceae bacterium | reverse complement strand
GAGGGCGGCCTGATCATCAAAGGGAAGATGTTCATCGATGCTTCTTACGAAGGCGATCTTCTCGCCATGGCCGGAGTTTCTTTCGTGACCGGTCGCGAAGCGAATGCCACTTACCACGAAAAAGGAAATGGCATCACGGGACCACGCAGAGGAAATCAACTTCCCAATGGCATCGATCCCTATTTGATCAAAGGAGACCCGAAGAGTGGACTGCTCGCCGGCGTAAATCTGGACATGGGCGGTCAGCCAGGCGATGGTGATGATCGTTTTCAGGCCTATTGTTACCGCATGGTCCTTACAGACGTCCCCTCCAATCGGCTCCCAATCACCAAGCCTAAAAATTACCAAGCAAGCGACTATGAGATTCTCTTCAGATCAATCGAGGTGGGTCAGAAAGGACAGTTCTTTAAAACCACTCTGGTTCCAAATCGTAAGACCGATGCCAACAACGCCAGCGGGATCTCCTGCGACTGGATTGGCGGCAATTACGGAACAGACTGGAACTGGGCCACCCTTGGACACCAGGAACGCGAGGCTATCGCAAGCAAGCATCGCGACTGGCAACTGGGACTCTTGTGGACCCTCCAAAATCATGCCCGGGTTCCCGAGGGGATCAGAGCAAGCGTCGCGGTCTGGGGTCTCGCCAAGGACGAATTTAAAAATAACCAAAACTGGCCTTACAATCTCTATGTGCGCGAAGCCCGCCGAATGAAATCTGATTTTGTGATGACCGAAAACCACTGCCGTCTCATAATTCCGGTCGAGGACCCGGTCGGCATGGGTGCCTACACTCTCGATTCACATAACGTCCAACGATTCGTTCACAAGGGCATGGTTAAGAACGAGGGCGACATCCAAACCCATCTTAGGGGCAAAGCCTACGGAATCTCTTACCGCTCGATCACCCCCCGGGCCCAGGAATGCGAGAACCTCCTCGTCCCATGGGCTCTCTCGGCCTCGCACATCGCCTTCGGCTCGATTCGTATGGAGCCGGTCTTTATGATCCTCGGACAAAGCTCAGGAACTGCGGCCTGCCTGGCTATCGATGCCAATTGCTCCGTCCAGGAGATCCCCTATGAAGCGTTGCGGAAACGCTTGATCGAAGACGGGCAGAAACTCCCCAATTAGGAACTGGTCGGTAAGGCCTCATTTCCTCGCATCCTTTTGAAAAGCAATCGCTACGCCCCCACCGGCATCGTGGATGCAGTCGCATTACCGGAAAGCGGGCTCGCCCCAGCTAAAAACCCGGTAAGAAGAAGCACCTTTTCACCGACGACCCAGGCCAAAAGCCCTCCCGCCATCATCACGGTTCCGGTAGCGGCCAGGCCAAAAACAAGAGCCCACTTGATGATCGGCTTCCCGCCTCCAGCGAGCGATTTTGAGCTGGCGGACATTCTCTTGAGTCGTTTTTTTCCATAACAAAAGCATCTTGTCCCCCCTTTGTGAAATCATGATGAAGCGATCGTGAACTCTGGGTGAAACCTACTTCTCCCCCATTTCGGAGAGGCGATTGACGGCCCACTGGTATCCTTCGCGAATCTCAAGCTGGTCACCTTCATCACGCGCCAATTCCTGCCAATAACCTCGACACTCCCGGAGATAAGCCACCGCGGTTTCACGCTCGTTACGGAGGTCTGCGGAATGACCGAGGTCTCCACAAAGGTAGGCGAGTGACTTTCGCACCTCCGACGGATTCGGTCGCTTCATCTTGCTCGCCAAGAGAGCTTGGAGCTGGTCATGCGCTTCGGCCCCAACCTTGAGTTCAGCGTCCCCGTCACCCTGTTGCCCCATCAATCCAGAGAGCTGCCACTTGAGCGATGCCAAGAGATATTGAGCACTCCAATTCTCGGACTGCCCCTTCAATCCCTCGGTGAGAGTGCTGATTCCCTGAGTCAATAAAACCCGAGCTTCGGTGGGCTTGCCTTCATCGCGGAGAGCGGTCGCAACGATTCCTTTTTGTGATGCAAGATCCATCGTAACCCGAAAATCGTTCGGCATTTTGCGAGCGAGCACGATGAGCTTGGTAACGCTTTCGCGCGCAAGTTCTTCGGATCCAAAGGTATCTCCTTGCTGCCAAAGCGAAATTGCCTGAGCGGCCTTGGCTGCGGCAATTTGATATTGAATTTCGGGTGTAGGTTTCTCCTGCTTACCAGCCAATGTCGTGAAGGCGGCCGCCGCCTCTTCGCGCAGTCTTGCGGCATTTTCGGTCGAGCCTTCACCCTCAGCCGCAAGCGCCGCGGAGAGATACTGCCTTCCCATCATGAGCCCCACCGCCATATTTGCGGGGTATCTCTCTCCCAGCTCGCGATAGTTCTTGAGACTTTTTAGATAAGAAGCGAGCGCCTTAACTCCATCGCCATCGGCTTCCCACATCCGGGCTTTGACGAGCGCAAGAGCCGCCTTGGCCCCGATCAATTTCCGCTCATCGTCTTTCCAGGCTTTTAGAATGAGTTCCTCGCTTTTTTCAAGCCGTGGAGCCAGTTCGCTTGCCAGCCCTTTGGAAGCTAACAGGAGTAAACGGAGGCGCGCCCGGGCCATTAGCTTTTCGGGGAGTTTCCCGTCCGCGATCACTTTCTCCAGCCCAACCTCCCCTTCATTAAGCCGTCCCATCGCGAGGACCAATTCAACTCTCCGCAATTTTAAAAGAGCGGCCTGATCCGCGAGAGCAGGGCGCGTGGACATTCCAGCCAGTTGCGTGTCGACATCTTCCAAAAGCACGATCAAACGAGCCTTCCTCCCTTCGAGAGTTGGGAGCTCAGCCACCCCTTTTTCGAGGATCCAATCAAAAAGTCGTTCGTTCGTTTTTTGAGCAGACTGGAGTTCTGCGCGCGCCTCACTTTGCTCATTGCCGAGAGTTTCCCGGGTGGCATCCCGCTCCGTGAATGCCTGAGCTTCGGCACTGCGCGCCTCATCACGCTGCCATTCCAGATCGGTGATCGTCGTCTCGGTCGTCACCCGGTATCCCTCAAAGTCACCCTCCGCAACGCTAGCTTCTTGCATCCGAAGAAGCTGTGTCCCCCCCCATCCCGCCGCCAAACCGGTCGCGAGAAGGGAGGCCGTCGCAAAACGGCGTTGGGCACTCCGGCGCTTTCGCTCCGCCGCTTCTCGCCGCGATATCAGCCGTTGATTCTCCGCCACCGCTGCCAACTCAGTTTCAATGGCCGCGAAACGGCGGGAAACCTCACGCATGTTAAAGGGACGGAGCTGAGGATCGAGATTGAGACAGGAGGTGACGATGTCCCGCCTTCTCACTTCGGCATCATCCCCGGGTTCATCCGGCCATTGAATCGACCGCTGCTGCTCCAAACCAGCCACGATCCCTTGATGGTCGGCTTCGATGTCAAATCTCTCCTGAGTTCCCGGTGCCGGATTGACACTCTGAAAAACATCGTTTAGTCGCGGGAAGAGCCCGGTCAACAAGCGATAGGCGAGGACACCAAAGGCATAAACATCCCAGCGATACCCGGCCTCATCATAATAGCCTTCGGCATTCCGCAACTGCTCTGGTGGGGCATAAAGGAGCGCATCACTGTAACCGATTCGGTGCACTCCGGGCATGAAGCCGGTCGCGTAATCTGTCAGAAGAGGCCCGCCGTCGGCATCGAGAAAAATATTACCTGGCTTGAGATTTCCATGAGCGACTCTCGCCAGGTGGATTTCCGCAAGGCCCGCAGCCAGATTGAGGAGAAACGGCCAAGTCGCATCGTTCCTAAGAAAGGACTCAAAGTGAAGCTGGAGATTGCGGGGCAGCCACGAGCCGTCCCCCCCCTCTCCCGGGGTTCCCAAGAGCGGCATGACGAGACAACCTGGTCTGGTATCGAGAGCTTGGGCGGTGATTTCCACGGTCGCGCCTTGAGCCCGTCCTACCGTGACTCGTCGAATCCGCTCCCCGAGCAAGGCCATATTAGACGCCATGCTGTCAAAAACCTTGATCGCGCAGAGCTCTCCGGCATCCGTTTGAGCCTCGTAGACAACACCGGAAACACCCGAGCCAATCTGGGCCCGGATCCGATATCCTTGAATGACAGGAACTTCCATTGCTAAAAGGGACTGGAAGTCTTGCGGGCAGGGCGAAAATGTCCAGCCTGCACGCTCGTTAGATTTTTTCGAAGAAATGATTAAAAAAGGTAAAGGGTTTCGTAAACAGTTAGAGAACCCTTTAAACCATGAAAGCACCCTGCCCCGGTAACCCCTTTGCCAACGACTACTCTCGTCGTGGCTTCCTCCACGTCGGTCTCCTCGGAGGTCTCGGCCTCTCTCTCCCGCAGTTCCTTAGCATGGAGGCCAAAGCCCAGCAGAAGCACTACAAAACCCGTGAAGGTGTCGCTAAATCGGTCATTCAAATTTTCCTCCCCGGGGGCATGGCACATCAGGAATCCTGGGATCCTAAGCCCTATGCTCCCACCGAATACCGGGGACCTCTCGGCACCATCGACACCTCAATCAAAGGGGTGAAATTTAGCCAATATCTCAAAAATACCGCCAAGATCGCTGATAAAATGACCATCATCCGGTCGATGGCTCACGGCGAGGCCGCTCATGAGCGCGGAACCCACAACATGTTCACGGGATACAAACCGTCGCCCGCCTTGGAATATCCCGCGATGGGGTCAGTGGTCGCGCACGAACTCGGACCTCGCAATAATCTCCCCCCCTACGTTTGCGTTCCTTCCGTTCCCAACGAGTTCGCCAACTCGGGATACCTCTCCTCAGCTTTCGGACCATTTGCAATCGGCTCGGAGCCTTCACGCAGTGATTTTGAGGTGCGGGATCTCAACATGCCCGGTGGCGTTGACGAAAAGCGCTTCGATCGTCGTCGCAGCCTCCTTGAAACGGTCGACCATCATTTCAAGACCCTTGAGGAATCAGATGCCTTGGATTCCATGGACGCCTTCTATCAGCACGCCTATAATCTCATCTCCTCGCAGGAGGCTCGTGAAGCATTCAACCTCAAGGCCGAACCCGAAGCGGTGCGCAATCGCTATGGCATGAACACCCCGGGCCAGCGGATGCTTCTTGCCCGCCGCCTCGTCGAAGCCGGCACACGTTTCGTCTCTCTCACCGCCGGTGGCTGGGATCACCACGACAATATTAAGAACGGGATCCAGCAGCAGCTCCCACCTGTTGATCAAGCCATTGCCGCCTTGATATCCGACCTCGACGAACGAGGCCTCCTCGACTCCACCCTCGTGATGGTGACTTCTGAATTTGGCCGTACCCCCAAGATCAATGGCACCGGAGGTCGCGACCACTGGCCACGCGTTTTCTCAGTCGGAATGGCTGGAGGTGGCCTCCACCGCGGGCTCGTCCACGGTTCCTCGGACGCCCTTGGGGGGGAACCGGAACAGGACATGGTCGGCATCGAGGACTTAGCCATGACCGTTTATAACCAACTTGGCATTACTGGTGACAAGGAACTCATGTCTCCCGGAGATCGCCCCATCGAGATTGTTTCCGACGGACGGGTCGTCGATGAGATCCTCGCTAAAAAAGCCTAAACTTTCGGATCACCATGATACGCTCGCTTGCTCTTTTTCTTCTGACGTCGCTTCTCGTCCACGGTTTTAGCCCGGTCCTTTCCCGAATCGAGCCTCGCGGAGGAAAGGTGGGCACCGAGGTCGCCATTCGCCTCTATGGGGACAACATGATGGAGCCTCAGGAACTCCTTCTTTATCAAAAAGGTCTCACTGTGAAATCCCTGACCAAGGGGAAAGATGGCAAGAGCGTCAAAGCCGTTCTCGTCATTGCCGCCGACGCGCCCTTGGGAGAACACCCGATACGGCTTCGCTGCAAGGCGGGGCTCACCTACATGCGGACCTTCTGGGTTGGGCAGTTCCCTACCGTCATGGAAGCACGCTCCGAGGATAAAAAAACGGACCTCAATAACTCCTTTAACGAGCCTCAGAAAATTGACCTCAACGTCACCGTCCAAGGCGTCGCTGATCGCGAGGATGATGATTATTACCTCGTTCAGTGCAAAAAGGGGCAACGTCTTTCGGTCGAGGTCGAGGCGATGCGCTTGGGCCGCGTCATGTTCGACCCCTATCTTGCGATCCTTGATAAGAATCGATTCGAGCTCGCAGTCAACGATGACTCACCTCTCCTCAAGCGAGACTGCGCAGCTTCCATTATCATTCCCGAAGACGGCCCTTATACGATTGTCGTTCGAGAATCATCCTACGAAGGAAATCCGGCCTCACAATACCGGATGCATATCGGGAGCTTCCCTCGACCACGGGCCATTTATCCGCCAGCCGCCAAACCAGGCGAGGAAGTCGAGTTCTCCTTCATTGGCGACGCAAAAGGCACATTAAAGAAAAAGATCAAAGTCGGTAAGACCCCCTTTCCCGCCTTCATCGAGGAGGGTGGCCTAAGTTCGCCCTCGGGGAACATGGTGCACGTTTCCCCGCTCGATTATCTCAACGAAATCGAGCCCAACGAAAACTACAAGCAAGCCTGTCCTGTTGAGAGCCCTCCCAAGGCCCCCTTTGCTTTTCACGGAGTTCTTTCGAGCCCTGAGGACAAGGACTGGTTCCGCTTTCAGGCTAAAAAAGGTGAAAACCTCCGCTTCCAAGTCCTTGCTCGCGAATTGCGCTCTCCCTTGGACAGCGTGCTCACGATTCGACAGGCTGCCGACAACAAATACCTGCAAGCCAATGATGATCAAACTCAGGGTATCCCTGATAGTCGGCTCGACTACGAGATCCCGGCTGACGGAGTTTACGTCTTAGAAATCCGTGACCAATTGAAGCGTGGCGGACCTGATTTCGTCTATCGCATCGAGCTCCAGAACCGAGCCCCATCTCTCATCGTGACCTTGCCTCAGGCTGATCGTGTCGATACCCAAAAGGACAAGATGATCCACATCCCACGGGGGAATCGCTTGGCGATTGCTCCGAATATCACGCGAGTAAACATTGGCTGTGACGTGACCTTTCACGCCCCCAATCTTCCATCAGGTCTCTCCTTTATGGCACCCTCAGTTTCTCGGAGCATCAGTGATTTTCCGATTCTTTTCGAGGCCACAGCTGATGCTCCGATTGCCGGCGGACTTTACCGCTTTGAAATTGAAGACCCCAAAACGAAGCTGCGAGGACCATTTACCGAGAAGATCTCCCATCTCTACGTGAACAATCAGGGCGATTACCACGTGACCGAGACTGACAAGATCGCGATCGCGGTCATTGCAGAAGCGCCCTTCCACCTTGAACTCTTCGCCCCCCCGGTTCCTCTCGTTCGAAATGGAACGATGACTCTGAAAGTCACCGCGAAACGGGCCGAGGGTTTCACCAAGAAGATCAAGATTAAGCTTCCTTGGAAACCGCCCGGGATCGGAGCTCCTAATGAGGTTGAGATTCCCGAAGGACAGAACGAGGTCGCCCTCATTCTCAATGCCAACGGCGATGCTCCCATCACTGATTGGCAAATTCTTGTCACCGGAGAAGCCCTCACCGACCAGGGCTTGGTGCGAGTCTCCTCACGATTTGCGGACCTCAAGGTTTCCGAACCCTTCGTACAGCTTTCTTTGGCGATGGCAGCCACGAACCCCGGGAAAAACACGACCGTCCTCGCTACCGTAGAACAACTTGAACCCTTCTCGGGCGAGGCCCGCGTGATTCTGCAAGCCCTCCCGCATGGTGTGAAAGCGAGTGAGCTCAACATCACCTCGAAGTCCGGTGATATTTCCTTCCCTCTCGAGGTCGCCGATGATGCCAGTAAAGGGAAGCACGCAAACCTCTTTTGCCAGGTGATCATCACTCAGAACGGTCACCCCATTCCTCATAATGTCGGTCACGGAGGAACCCTCCGCATCGATCCACCGCCGCCCGCTCCCAAAGAAAAGCCCGAAACCAAGGCCGCTCCGGTCAAGGCTCCTCCAAAGGAAGCTCCCAAAAAACCTCTCTCACGACTCGAACAACTTCGACAGTTAAACGCCCAATGAAGACCCTGACTTTCCTCACCGCCCTCACGATGACAGCCTCGGCTTCGATTACCGAGGTCCGTGACATCTTTGAACACTCGTGCCTCGAGTGCCACAACGCCGACAAAGACAAGGGAGGCCTGCGCATGGACGTGAAGGCCAATTTCTTCGAAGGCGGCGACTCCGGATCTCCGGTTGACCTCAAGAACGTCGAAAAGTCAGAACTGGTTCGGCGCGTCCTCCTTCCCCACGACGATGACGAATTCATGCCGCCTTCCTCCAAGAAGCAGGCACGCAAGCCACTCACTCAAGAAGAAATTGCCCGTTTGCAGAATTGGATCTCCACCGGTGCCCAGTGGTCCGATGACGTCACCCTTCAACACAAAGAAAGATCGGCACCGATTGAGGATGCCTCCAAACCCGACCCCGATCTTACCTCTATCGCGGTCTATCCTTCGTCGGTCACGCTTGAGACCAAACGAGATTTCCACCGCCTGATCATTCTCGCCACGGACAAGAACGCCGTCACCCGGGACATCACCCCCTCAGTGAAGTTTGCGATCGCAGATCGCTCACTGATCAAGCTCGAGGGCTCGACGATCTCCCCAATTAAGGACGGTGCAACGTCTGTGAAAATCACCTTCCGCGGCAAAGAACTCACCGTTCCGGTCACCGTCAAAGGAGCGACCGAGGATCGCCGAATCAGCTTCCAACAGGATGTCGTCCCTGTCTTCACCGCCTCCGGTTGTAATACCGGATCCTGCCACGGATCGGCACGCGGACAGGATGGCTTCATGATCTCACTCTTTGGCTACGACCCCAAGGGCGACCACTACCGCATCACCCGTGAGTTCGCAGGGCGCCGGATCAATCTTGCCATCCCTGAGGAATCTCTTCTTCTCACCAAAGCCATCGGGTCGGTTCCACACACCGGCGGCAAGCTCTTCGAGAAAAATTCTCCGAACTATGAGACTCTTCTTGAGTGGATTAAGGTCGGAGCAAACTACGACCCGGATGACGTCGCCCTCCCCGTCAAAATCGAGATCGGACCCAAGGAGTTCCTGCTTGAAGGACAGGGTAAGAAGATCCCCCTCACCGTTAAGGCCACCTACTCTGATGGCACGGATCGTGATGTTTCGACTCTTTCCAAATACACCTCCTCAAATGACAACTCCGTTGGCGTCGACCCAAACACCGGGGTCTCTAACTCTAAGACCCAAGGCGAGGCGTTCCTCATGGCACGCTTCCATACTTTCACGGAAGGCTCACAAGCCATCATCATTCCGGAGGGTCTCGTATACACCCGCCCAGAGCTTCCCGAGTTCAATTACATCGATAAGTACGTCCACGAAAAGCTCCACAAGCTTCGCATAATTCCGTCTGAGGTTTGCAGTGATGAAGTCTTCGTTCGTCGCGTCTTCCTCGACATCGTCGGTCTCCTGCCTTCGGAACCGGAGCGGCAAGCCTTCGTCTCCGATCAGAGTCCAAAAAAGCGCGAAGCACTCGTCGATCAACTCCTCGAGCGTAAGGATTTCACCGAACTCTGGGTCATGAAATGGGCCGAGCTTCTTCAGATCCGCACCACCGGAAACAATGGCACCGATGTCACCTATAAGTCAGCCCTCCTCTGGTATGAATGGTTGCGCGGACAGATCGCCAACAACCGGCCCTTTAATCAAATCGTGCGTGATCTGCTCTCCGCAACCGGCGGGTCATACGAGAGTCCTGCCACCAACTTTTTCAAGGCCGAGCAGGACATCAAAAAGATGACCGAGAACGTTGCGCAAGTTTTCATGGGCACTCGTATTCAGTGCGCGCAATGCCACAATCATCCCTTCGATCGTTGGACCATGGACGACTACTATGGCTTCGCTTCCTTCTTCACCCAAGTGAAACGCAAGCGCGGCGAAGACCCTACCGACATGATCATCTTTGATGGTAGCGGCGAGATTCAACACCCTGTTACCAAGCAAAACGCCACCCCAACCTATCTCGGGGGAGGCCCCGCTGAGGTCAAAGGGAAAACAAGACGCACCGCCATGGCCGAATGGCTCACCGAGCCCGGTAATCCTTGGTTCGCTCGAAACGCCGCCAACATCATGTGGTCCCACTTCTTTGGACTGGGCATCGTGGATCCGGTCGATGATGTCCGTATTTCCAACCCCGCCACCAATCCAGCCCTCCTCGAAGCACTCGGCCAAAAATTCACCGAATACAACTTCGACATGAAACGCCTCGTTCGTGACATCTGCACCTCGCGGACTTATCAGCTTTCGACCAAGGCCAACGAAACAAACGCGACCGACCTGACCAATTTCTCGAAATCCCGCATTCGACGGCTCCGCGCCGAGGTTCTCCTGGATACCCTCGCCCAAGTCACCGACACCCCCAATAAATTCAAGGGCCTTCCCCTGGGATCCCGTGCGGTCAATATCGCGGATGGAAACACCTCGACTTACTTCCTCACCACCTTCGGTCGGGCCACGCGCAAGACGGTGTGTTCCTGCGAGGTCAAGATGGAGCCAAACCTTTCCCAGGCTCTTCACCTCCTCAATGGGGACTCTGTCAGCAATCGTATCACCCGCGGTCGTGTCGTGAACAAGATGTTGGAAGCCAAAATGACACCTGAAGATGTCGTGAAGTCACTCTATCGAAAGACGGTTTCAAGGAATCCCAATGATGCCGAGCTCTCCAAGCTCAACAACACCCTCGCCGGATCGGCCGATGCCAATGAAACACTCCTCATTCTCGAAGATGTTTTTTGGGCCCTGCTGAACTCTAAAGAATACCTCTTCAACCACTAATCACATCGCAAGATGCTGAACCATTCTCTTTCACTGCTACTCGTCACCACTGCGATCTCCGGAGCTGCCGATAAGATCACCTACGATGATGACATCTTCCCGATCTTCGAATCGAAGTGCCTGAATTGTCACAATCCCGATAAAAAAAAGGGCGACCTCGATCTCTCTACCTATACCGGAGCGATGGCCGGAAGTTCGGGAGGAAAAATCGCCCTTGCCGGCGACGGTGGTTCCTCAAAGCTCTTCACCGTGACCGTTCACACGGAAGAACCGGTGATGCCTCCCGAAGGCGACAAAATCCCAAAGAAGAGTGCTGATCTCATTCGCGCCTGGATCGATGGCGGCCTTCTAGAAAATAAAGGATCCAAGGCAAAAAAGCGGCAGAAGCCCGCTTTCTCACTTGGAGCGGTCCCCACTGGCAAGCGCCCCGAGGGCCCCCCGCCGATGCCTCAGGATCTTTTGCTCGAACCAGTCGTCGCTCCAAATCGTGGCACCGTGGTAGCCGACATGGAATCCAGCCCCTGGGCTCCACTTCTCGCCGTCACCGGACAGAAACAGGTCCTCCTCTACCATTCCGAGACGTTGGAACTCGTCGGGGTGCTCCCTTTTCCCAAAGGAAATCCTGAGACTCTCTCGTTTCATCCTGGTGGGAAATACCTCCTCGCCGGTGGAGGCGTCGGGGGGAAATCCGGCACGACTGTGACTTGGGAGGTCACCACGGGAAAGGTCATGATGACGATAGGGAAAGAGTTCGACTCCGTGCTCGCTGCCGATATTCGTGCTGACCTAGGCGGCGTTGCCCTAGGCGGTCCTTCGCGTCTCATCAAGCTCTGGGATACCCAGGAGGGAGAGCAGATCCAGAGTATCAAGAAACATACTGACTGGGTCACGGCACTCGCTTATTCACCCGACGGTGTTCTCCTTGCCACGGGCGACCGCAACAATGGCGTGCAGATTTGGGAAGCCTTTAGCGGAAACGAGTTCCACAGTCTTCGTGGTCACCAAAAAGCCATCGTTGATCTGAAATGGCGCGCTGATTCCAACCTTGTCGCTTCTGCTTCCGAGGATGACACCATCCGTTTTTGGGACATGAATCAAGGGAAGGAAGTCAAGAAGGCAACCACTGGTAGCGGTGGCGTCCTTGCGCTTGATTACGCTCGCAACGGGAAACTGATTTCCATCGGGCGTGACCGAAAGGTGAAGCTCTGGAAACCTGATCTCAGTCTCGAGAAAGAATCCAAGCCCTTCCCGAAAATGCTCACCGAAGTCGCCTTTTCGCACGACACCAAGCGCTACTTCACCGCCGATTGGGATGGCAAAATCGAGGTCTGGAATAGTGCTGATTTGACCAAAGTCGGTGAGCTAACAGCCACTCCTCCGACGATCCAAGACCGTCTTGTTTCATTACTCAAGGAGAAGACAACTTTCGAAGCCGGGCTGACTTCGCTACGACAAAAGATTACCGCGGCCCAGAATGCCGAGAAAGGGGCGCGTGCGAAATTGACTCAAGCCGAGGGCATGATCAACACCCTCAAACAAGAATCTGCCAAGATGCAGAAGGACGCCAACGACCTGGCCGCCAAGAAGCAGCAATTTGAAGAGCAAGCGCAAGCGAAGCTCGGGGAGCGAGACCAAATTGCGAAGCAGGCCAAGGATCCCGCACAACTCAAGATTCAGATTGTCGAGGAACGTCGAGGACTGGCGGGAGAACAAGAAAAGCTGGGCCACAACCATAACACTGCGAAGCAATCACTGGTGGCCGCGGCTAGTGACACCGTCAAAAAGCGGGAGGCTTCCAGTAAGGATCCTCAAGATACCGAAAAGAAGACAAGCCTTGCTGCAGCCGAACAGGCTGAACATCGACACCGCCAAGTCGTCCAGGAACTCGCGACCAAGGTTGCAGAGCACCAAAACCTTCTCGCTGCGCACGACGAGAAATCAAAGGATCTCGAATCCAGGACCACTCAGGAAGAGGATCGCATCAAACAATTTACAGCAGAACATCAGGAGTTGGTCAAAAAGCAGGGCGAGGCCGAGAAAGCCAGAGTGGCGCGGCTTGCGGCCATGAAGACTCAGCAGGCTAAGATTCCCGAAGTTCAAAAAGAGCTACAACCTCTGCGTGTTGTTATTCAAGAAAAGGAGAAGCTTGCCAAGACAGTCCAGGATGAACTCGCCAAGGCCTCCGGCCAAGTTAGCCAGTTTGACGCCCAGATTAAGAAATGGACCGGAGCGACCATTCTCACCGATCTGATTGCAGCCCGAAGCGAACTCAACGAACTCGTCTTACTCAAAGCAGAAGATCCTGAAATGGCCAAAAAGATCCCAGCTCAGCAGAAGGTTTGTCATGACCTCGCTGCCAAATACGAAGCGGCCCAAAAATAGCGGGACTGCCGAACTATTGAACGATCTTCGTGTTCGTGCTGGATCCCACTTCTTTCTTGATGAACAAGCTCACTTGTTCGAGCTCGAGAGCCAAGTCCACGCTGTTCACCGTGACTGATTCCGGGACCTGCAAGACCGTTGGTGAGAAGCTGAGAATCCCCTGAATTCCTGAGTCCACCAACTCGTTGGTGACTTCTTGGGCGTGGGCCGCTGGGACAGAAAGCACAGCCAGTCTGATCTTATTTTTGGCAATAAATGCAGGCATCTCATCGACATGATGCACGGGGACACCAATCCCGCGAAGCACGACAGCCTCAGGAACGCTGTCGAAAGCGGCCAATACCTCGAAACCTTCCTTTTGGAATCCCTCGTAGCGCAAAAGAGCCGCTCCAAGATTACCAACGCCAACGAGAATGACCGGTTGGAGATTTTCGCGCCCCAAAACTTCCCGAATCGCTTCGGAAAGTTCGGTCACCGGATAGCCTAGGCCCCGGGTTCCAAAAGTCCCCAAATAACCAAGATCTCTCCTCAGCTGAGATGGACTGACACCGGCCGCCTTAGCCAACGACGACGAGCTTACCGTCTCGATCGCATTCTCTTCCAAACGCCGGAGACAGCGATGATAGATCGAAAGGCGATAAATTGTCTTTCCAGGAATTAAGGGCTTCTCCACTAACAGAAGTTCTGCTTTTTTTGAAAAAAGTCAAGATGACTGAGAGCAAGATTAATTTAGGGACGCTATCGCGCCTGCTTCTCGGTCCGATCATCAAGAATCTCACGAATTTCGGTCTCCTGCTCCAGACTGAGACCAAAGAGCGGGAGCATCTCCTCGACGACCGCCACTTCCTGACTACTGGGATTCAGAGGTTCGCCGAGCATTGGCAAAGTGCCGATAAGACGATCTCGAATAAAAGAGTTAATTGGCCGATCTTGTTCCTGAGGCCCGGGAACCAACACGCGTGAAGCCGGTTCTGGATGATCCGCTGCGAGTCGGTTCAGGATGAAAGCAACTGTCTAAGTGGTGACATCACGGTCATGAAAATCATTAACGATTCTAGGGAGCATTCCAATAAAGTGATCCCAAGCGTGTTAAGATTTTAACTCTGACCATCCCGCATAAATACCGCGATAGACTGACCACCACGCCAGAGAACCGTCATCGATCTCCTTCAGCACGTATTCACTGCCGGCAATCGGATCGATCTTACCCCACTGCCTTGTAATCAAGGTGAACCAAGTTGCCCGAATATCATTCGAAGCTTCATCACCCAGCTGAAGCAGGTGCTTGATCAAGATTGTAATTTCTTCCAAATTCGAGCTTCCCAAAAGGTTATCCACTTCTGACGGAGGATTATTAACCCCTCAACAGAACTGGAAATCGCTTCATTTGTCATGGAGTCTACCGCTTTCAGAAGATCTTATCCAGAACATCAATTCGCCGGAATCTCCTGCAAAAATGACCCCGGTGACATTAAAGTCACAATCCATGCCAAAATAATTATCTTTTCGCCTTGGTTGAGAGCAGCCAGAATGAGCGAGTCACAAGACCGTATTTATGCCTCAAAAAGATTTCACTATCACCAACCAACTTGGGATCCACGCCCGCCCTGCCGCACAATTCGTTAAGATTGCCAACACTTACCCCTGCGATATTCGCGTGGAGAAGGACGACGATGAAGTCGACGGTAAAAGCATTCTAGGGCTCATGATGTTGGCGGCAGGACACGGTTCGGTAATCTCAGTCACGACCGATGGAGAGCGAGCAGACGAGGCTCTAAAGGCTCTTGGTGAGCTCATCGCCCGGAATTTTGAGGAAGTTGCACCCGCCTAATTACCGCCAATCCCATAGAGTCTAAAAACCAGCGGCGGAAACACCCTTGTTCCGCCCCCTTTTCGATGGCGCAAGATTATCCAGCAGAAAGAGTTTTTCACGGGTCCCCTGTGTCCCGGGGCATTGCCTTTGGACCGGTCTACGTCTCCGCCCGCGGATTTTCAGCGCCTGATGTTTACGAAATTTCGGCCGACGGTATCCCCCATGAAAAAGAGCGCCTTGAGGCCGCTTTTGATCTCACCCGGAAACAGCTAATTCAGTTAAAGGAACGGATTGACGAGGTCGCAGGCGGCGATGAAGGCCTAGTCTTCGAGGCCCACGGCATGGTCCTTGACGATCCTGGCCTTCAGAAAAAAATCGAACAAGCGATCAAGGATAGGATGCAGAACGCCGAGTTCTGCTTCTATGCCGTCATGCAGACGGTCCTGGAAGCGATGCGCCGTATCGTTGACCCGTATCTGCGGGAACGCACCATCGATATCGAAGACGTTTCACAACGCGTCCTCCGAAATTTCCGGGCTGACGAAGATGCCATTCTTCCAGATCATCAACATCTCCTCGCCGCTTACGACCTGACGCCTTCCGACACCGCCTCGATGGATCGGAGCAAGCTCCTCGGATTCGTCACCGAAGCTGGCAGTGTCAATTCCCACACCGCCATTCTCGCGAGGGCTTTGGGAATCCCAGCCATCGTGGGGCTTGGAAAGGTTGTCCTGGAAATTACGACCTTAGCTCCTGCCATTCTCGATGGCTACAGCGGGAGGTTCATTGTTTATCCTTCTGAGGAGACCTCGGCCTATTACCGGGCACTGGCCAATCGTAAACGAGAAAAACTCGAAGCTCTCGAGGCGCTGCGAGATCTGGAAAGCACCACTCTCGATGGTCACCACATCACCCTTTCCGCGAATATCGAATTCACCCACGAGCTCAACCTTGTCCATGAAAACCGGGCTGAAGGGGTCGGGCTTTTTCGGACCGAATTTTTCTTACTGGAATCGGGGCGTTCGCCGAGCGAAGAAGACCAAACTTCCACCTACACCGAGTTGGCCCGTCGGACGAGTCCTCACCTCGCCATCATCCGAACCTTGGACTCGGGAGGCGATAAACTCTCCGCCGAACCTCTCACCGAACCGGAGCCAAACCCCTTTCTTGGTTGGCGCGGTATCCGCGTCTCCCTCGACCGTCCCTCTGACTTTAAAAAGCAAATCCGATCAATCTTGCGAGCAAGCGCTCACGGCAAGGTCGGAATGATGTTTCCCTTCATCTCCGGTGTCACCGAAATCCGCCAATGCCAGGCCTTGGTCAAGGAATGTATGGCCGAACTCACCAACGATGGGACCGCCTTTGATGCCGCCCTTCAGGTGGGCGCCATGATCGAGATTCCTTCGGCGGTTCTCGTCGCCGATGAGATCGCCAAAGAAGTTGATTTTTTCTCAATCGGAACAAACGACCTCATTCAATACACCCTAGCCGTCGATCGAATCAACAACCGGGTGGCCAAGCTTTACCGTTCCAGCCACCCCTCGGTGGTAAGGATGATCAAAATGACCACTGAAGCCGCGAAAAGAGCGGGGATTTGGACCGGGATTTGTGGCGAAATGGCCGCTGATTTGAACCTGACTCCCTTATTGGTAGGTCTCGGAGTCGATGAGCTTTCCGTCGGGACTCGCGAACTGTCAGGCGTCCGAAAAGCCCTGCTTTCATTGAACTTTGCAGAGTGCCAAAAACTCGCTGAAGATGCTCTGGAAATGGCGACGAGTGCGCAAATTTACGAGCTGAGTCATGAAGCCGCCAAAGCCGCCTACCCCGACCTAGTCGAGGAGATCGAATAAGTTTCCGACGTGCCTTGCTCTCTAGATGTAAAACATGGGCTCGGCACTTGCCGCAAGTTGCTCAAGGCTATGTGCGGCGAGAATTTTTCGACTACTTCCGCGAATCTCCTCCCACAACTGAGTGACGGCGATCCCGGACTCGCCCGTAGCAACTGGAAGTTGTCCCAGCGCTTCAGGTTCGAGAGCTTCCACCACGGTCAGAAGGTTGATATCAGCGGGCGCCAGCGCCAGCTTCCAGCCTCCGGTTTTCCCTCGTCGGCTCGTCACGAGTCCGGTGCGCTTCAACTCATGAAGAATTTGGGCCAAAAAACTGAGTGGTATCTCCTCGCCTTCTGCAATATCCTCGGCCCGAACAACCGAATGGCCATCGTGCTTCCTTGCCAAATAAACCATGGCGCGACTTGCGTAATCCAATTTCTGCGAAATCCTCACTGATGAAAGGAGATCATACCGTCACCAAAAACACCAGCGCCGAGACCACCCTCCTGAGCGCCCAGGGCAGGCCACACCTCGAAAACGTGTGGCGGGCCATTCTGAGCGAGGCCGAAAAGGTCATCGCTTCGGAGCCTCGTCTCGCCTCACTCATTGGGGATATTTTCACCTCACGGGAATCTCTGGCCTGCTCAGTTGCAGCCCGCCTTTCCCGGAAACTTGCTCGCGAAGATATGACCCGGGATGAACTCCTGCCCCTTTTGCAAGAAATTTTAATCGACCATCCCGAGCTCGTTTCGAGTATGGCCTCCGACCTGATCGCCATCAACGAACGTGACCCCGCTTGCCACTCCCTCATGCAGCCGCTGCTTTACTACAAGGGATTCCTCGCCATTGCGACCTATCGCCTCAGCCACCAAATGTGGGAAAATAGTCGTCATGATCTTGCCTATTACTTTCAAAGCTTAGCCTCGGAGGTTTTTGGAGTCGATATTCACCCGGCGGCCCGCCTGGGCTGCGGCATCTTCCTTGACCACGCCACCAGTGTCGTCATCGGTGAAACCTCTATCGTAGAAGATAATGTTTCTATTCTTCATGAAGTCACCCTCGGCGGAACCGGGAAGACTTCGGGAAACCGTCACCCCATCGTGCGCTCCGGCGTCATGATCGGTGCCGGGTCCAAAATTCTGGGCCCAGTCGAAATCGGCAGAGGAGCCAAGATCGGAGCGGGCAGCGTCGTCTTAAATGACGTCGCGCCTCATAAAACGGTGGCCGGTGTTCCGGCTATCGTTGTCGGCACCAGTCCCTCTGAAAATCCGGCCGAGGCCATGGATCAGAGCCTTTCCTGTTCAGGAATCTAGCATGCTGATCTTGGGTGCTTGCCAAGCTCCAAGTTTACCGCTTGATTACTGGCAACCACAAAGCCAGAGACCACACACAAATACTATGTCAGAAGCGAAAGAAGTTCGAGAAATCACCGAAGCCGAACTCCCGGCTGCCCTTAAGGAACATTGGAAAAATGCCAAAGCCAGTGTTGAGCGAAATAACCACGGTTATGCCATCAAATTTCTCCAGGCGATCCTCAAGGAGGAACCCGGATTTTTGAATGCCCGTAAGCTGGTTCGCCAAGCCGAAATTATCGAGACCGGCGCAATCGCGGGAGGCGGTAAAAAAAGCCTCTTCGGAGGTGGCGCTAGCGGAAGCTTTGCCCGCCAGGCTAAAAAAGATCCATCGGGTGCACTCGTTTCGATCGAGAAAGAGCTCGAAAAAGAGCCCTTTAATGTCGGCGTGAACGAGGTCCTCCATGATGTCGCTCTCCGCCTGAACCTCCTCGATACGGCGGCCTTCGCACTCGAGACCGCACGCAAGGGACATCCTGAAAACACCAAGGTTGCTCATAAACTCGCTCACTTTTACGTGGCACGTGACATGCACATGGAAGCTTCCGTGGTTTACCGAGACATCGTCAAGCAGGACGCCGGGGACGGCACTGCCGTCAAGGGCGAGAAGGATTGCTCGGCTAAGGCCTCCATGCAGAAAAACCGCATGTCTGAAAATTCCAGCTTTAAGGATATGCTCAAGGGTGACGAAGCCGCTGAGCTTGAAAAAGCAGCTCGCACCGCTCTCACCAAGGATCAGCTTGAAGAACGCGCGGGTGAACTCTCAGCTCAATATGAGGCCGATCCCAACAATCTCGCGGTGGTGAAGCAACTTGCTCTCACTTACGAACAATTAGAAGATTGGAACACCTCATACCAATTTTACAGCTGGGCTCACGAACTCTCCAATGGTGACGTCGCGCTGCGCTCGAAGGCGAACGAGATCAAGGACCGGGCTGCCGAGCAATACATCAAGGACGTGGAGCTTGCCGCCGCGGCCGATCCCGACAACGCCGAACTCCAGACGCAGATGAAGGAGATCCAGCAGGCCCGCATCGTCGAGCGTCTCGAGGAGTGCCATGTGCGCGTGAAGCAGAACCCAACGGATCCCAAGATGCGCTTTGACCTTGGTCAGGCTCTCTACGATGCCGGCGACTATAGTGACGCCATTCCCCACCTCCAGCAGGCAACCCGAAATCCGCATATTCGGATCAAGGTGCTCCTCCTTCTGGGGCGGACCTTCGACGCCAAATCCATGACGGACCTGGCGATTAAACAACTCAAGGACGCCAGTGATGAGTTAAGCCAAATGGACGCCACCAAGAAGGAAGTCCTCTACGAACTGGGAGTCATCTACGCTAAGGCCGAAAGGAAAGATGAAGCACTCGACTGCTTCAAGCAAATCTACGAGGTCGATTACGGCTACCGCGATGTTGCGGCACGCGTTGAGGGATCCTACTCGGAGTAGGCGGCATCCCACACCCACTCACACAACGTCGCCCGGAGAATTTCCGTGCGGCGTTTTTCTTTTCCAAGCGATGACTTGAACACATGAAGTTCTCGCTACGAGAGGTTCTTCAACCATGCGTGAAACTCACCTTCATCAGCGCCCATCTCAATCGTGACCTTTTCCCGATCGGCAAGGCAGGCCAGACGATCAGGAATCACGACACTTCCTTCTCCCAATTCCTCCTCCATGACATCGAGAAATTTTGAAGGGTGGGCCGTTTCGAGAACCACCGTATGGGCCTCCGGATGCAACTCACGCCAGGCCTCGGCCGCCAGCCAAGCCACTGCACCATGAGGTTCCAAAGTATATCCAGTCTCCGCCTTGATTCGCCGAATCGTCTCGCGGGTGACATCATCATCGAAGGAAAAACCGGAGATCCGCTTCTTCATGGATGCCCACTCGTTTCCAAAAATATTGTCCATCCTCTCAAAATTGCTGGGGGACCCAACATCCATGGCGTTGGAAATGGTGGCAACGCTGGGCCGAGGTCGGTATTCCCCATTCCTCAAATATTCTGGAACGACATCGTTGCGATTGGTCGCCGCCACGAAGTGGGCAACTTCAAGACCCAGTCGTTCCGCCAAGAGTCCGGCCGTGAGATTGCCAAAGTTCCCACTGGGAATCACGAAGGTCGGCTTCACTCCTTCAGGAAGATTTTTAGCGGCTTCAAAGTAGTAAAAACT
>JBLIDI010000038.1:0-20340 GCA_047634075.1 Akkermansiaceae bacterium | reverse complement strand
AAGATCTTGCGGCGAAGAAAGAAGCCCGTGCCATGAAGGCCAGCCAGAAGCTCTGGAGTTTGATCAGAGCGAATCCTATCTTTTCGGGTCCGGTAAGACCTTATTTGGAGGAGATCCGGCATATCTCAGAGCCAGCGGTGAGAGATGAGATCAACGATCTCATCGACCTGGGATGAGCGATCGTGAGGCCTCGCCATACCGGAGAAGGTTCGGAATGCCTGTGAGGCACTCGCTTGGAGTTCCCCAGTCTCAAAGAGGTGGTCTGACATAGCTCAGGGTGAAGCCCTGAGATCTGGGCCCGGGAATTGTCTGATTCTGTTGAGTAGGTCTTCTAGTTTGGCATTGGTTATTTCAGAGTGGCTAAGAGATCACCGGTGTCGGCTGACTTGCCTTTCACTAACAGGATTTCTCCGACGACTCCGTCTTCGGTGGCGCTCACCGTGGTGAGCATTTTCATGGCTTCGATGACGACGATCTTGTCGCCTTCTTTGACTTCGTCGCCGGGTTTTACGGCGACTTCTGAGATCATGCCGGGGAGGGGGGCGATGATGTGCTTGGGGTTGCCGGGCTCGCCCTTGAGATGGGCGACTGCTGCTATTCCTAGGGAACGGTCGACTACGACGGTTTCTCTCGGCATGCCGTTGAGCTCGAAGAACAAAGTACGACGTCCTTCGTCGTCTGCTTCGCCGGTGTTGATGAGTTTGATGAAGAGGGTTTTGCCGGGGGCGATTTCGACGTTGATTTCTTCGGCTCCCTTGAGACCGTAGAAGTAGGCGGGCGTCGGGAGGACGGTGAGGCGGTCGTAGTCTTTGAGGGTTTGTTGGAACTCGGCGAAGACTTGGGGATACATGAGGTGGCTGTAGAGGTCGTCGTCGGTGGCTGGGCGTCCGAGTTGTTTGCTGACCATCTCCTTAGTTTCCTCAAGGTCACACGGCGGGGCGAGTTCGCCGGGGCGGATGGTGACGGGGACGCGGTCGCCGAGGACTAATTTTTGGATGTCTTTTGGCCAGCCGCCATCGGGTTGACCGAGGCCTCCGGCGAGCATGTCGATGACGCTTTCGGGGAAGTCGAGGTTGGGGGCGTTGCCGCTGAGGAGGTCGTCGGCTTTTAGGTTTTGGGTGACTAAGAGCATGGTCATGTCGCCGACGACTTTGGAGGACGGGGTGACCTTGATGATGTCGCCGAAGAGCTGGTTGACGTCGGCGTAGGTGTGGGCGATTTCCTGCCAACGATGACCGAGGCCCATGCCATTGGCTTGCTCCTTGAGGTTAGTGTATTGACCGCCGGGCATCTCGTGGAGGTAGACTTCGGCGGTGCCGCTGCGTGGAGCGGAGTTGAAGGGCTCGTAGTGGGTGAGGATTTCTTCCCAGTAGTCGGAGAAGTCGTTGATGGTGTCGGGGTCGAGGCCGGGGAAGCGTTCGTTTCCGCGCATCGCGGCGTTGACCGAGTTGAGGTTGGGCTGACTGGTGGATCCGGACATGGAGGCGATGGCCATGTCGGCGATGTCGACTCCGGCGTCTGAGGCAGCCATGATGGAGGCGGCGTTGAGTCCGCTGGTGTCATGGGTGTGGAAATGGATGGGGATGCCGATCTCTTGTTTTAAGGTGGAGACGAGCTTGCGGGCGGCGGCGGGGTGGCAGAGGCCGGCCATGTCCTTGATGCACAAAATGTGTGCGCCCATTTTTTCGAGTTCCTTGGCTTTATCGAGGTAGTATTTGAGTGAATATTTCGCGCGGTTGGGGTCGGTGATGTCGCCGGTGTAACAGACGGCGGCTTCGCAGACGGCCTTGCCGTGTTCGCGGGCGGCTTCCATCGCGACCTTCATATTGGGAAGGTAGTTGAGGGAGTCGAAGATGCGGAAAATGTCCATGCCGGAGTCGGCGGCGTGTTTCACGAATCCAGCAACAACGTTGTCGGGGTAGTTCGAGTAGCCGACGGCATTCGAGCCGCGGAAGAGCATCTGGAAGCAGATATTGGGAATCTTTTCGCGCAGCGAGCGAAGACGATCCCAGGGGTCTTCCTTGAGGAAGCGCATGGTGGTATCAAAGGTGGCACCGCCCCACATTTCTATGGAAAAAAGGTTGGGGGTGCGGTTGGCGTAGGCCTCGGCGATCGCGAGCATGTCGTAGGTCCGCATGCGGGTCGCGATGAGCGACTGGTGGGCGTCGCGCATCGTGGTGTCGGTGACCAAGAGACGTTTTTCATCTTTGATCCACTGGGCAAATTTCTCGGGGCCTCTTTCAAGGAGAATCGTGCGTGATCCAACGAAGTTATCAGTTGAAAGTTGGGAGTCAGCAGTTTTGGTTGAGGGAAGGCGGGGAACCGCGAAGGGTTTGGCGGGGCGCCAGTTTTTGGCTCCGGGGTTGCCGTTGACGGTGATGTCGGAAAGGTAGTTGAGGAGCTTGGTGGCGCGGTCTCGTTTTGGAGCAAATTCGAAGAGGCTGGGCTGGGTATCGATGAGTTTGGTGTGGGCGTTGCCGCTGCGGAAGGTGGCGTCTCTTATGACGTTCTCCAGGAAGGGAATGTTGGTCTTCACACCGCGGATGCGGAACTCGCGGAGGGCGCGGTCCATGCGCTGGCAAGCGGTCTCGAAATCACGGCCGGTCGCGGTGAGCTTGACGAGCATGGAGTCGTAATAAGGAGTGATGACGGCTCCGGCGTCGCCGTTTCCGGAATCGAGACGGATGCCAAAGCCGGCCGCGGAACGGTAGTTCGTGATACGCCCGTAATCGGGTGCAAAACCTTTTTCGGGGTCCTCGGTGGTGATACGGCACTGGATCGCGAAGCCGTTGCAGGGGATGTCGGCTTGGGCGGGAATGCCGATTTCGAGATCGTGAAGTTTTTTGCCTTGGGCGACAAGGATTTGGGAGCGGACGAGGTCGATACCGGTGACGCACTCGGTTACGGTGTGCTCGACCTGGATACGGGGGTTCATTTCGATAAAAAACCATTCCTTGGACTCCATATCATAGAGGAACTCGACGGTGCCGGCATTGTCGTAGCCGATGTCTTTGGCAAGGCGGACGGCGGATTCGCAGAGGTCGTGGCGTAGGGTGCCTTCGAGGTCGATGGAGGGGGCGATTTCAACGACTTTTTGGTAGCGACGTTGGACGGAACAATCGCGCTCGTGAAGGTGGACGACATTGCCGTGTTGGTCGCCCAGGATTTGCACTTCGATGTGCTTGGCGCGCTTAAGGTAGCGCTCGAGGAAGACGGCGTCGTTTCCGAAGGCATTTTGCGCTTCTTCCTGGGCTTCTTTGAGTCGGCCTTGGAGTTCGGAGGGTTTTTCGACAATGCGCATGCCACGACCACCACCACCGAAGGCCGCTTTGATGATGAGGGGGAACCCGACCTCGTGGGCGATGGTAAGGGCTTGATCGGGATCGGAGATGGCATCGTCTGTTCCGGGGAGGACGGGGACGTTGGCGGCGATGGCTTGCGCGCGCGCCGCCGTTTTGTCGCCCATGGAGCCGAGGAGGTCGGCGGAGGGTCCGATGAAGGTGATGCCTTCACGAACACAAGCGCGGGCAAAGTCGGCATTTTCCGAGAGAAATCCGTAGCCGGGGTGGATGAGCGTGACGCCTTTTGACTTGGCGATCGCAACGATGCCTTCGTAGTCGAGGTAAGCGCCGACAGGGCCTTTTGAGGCATCGAGTTGGTAGGATTCGTCGGCTTTGAAGCGGTGGCGCGAGAAGCGATCTTCTTCGGCGTAGATGGCGACGGTAGGAATACCGAGTTCGGTGGCGGCGCGGAAGACGCGGATAGCGATTTCGCCGCGGTTGGCAACGAGGAGTTTTTGAGGAACTGACATTGAAAAGACTGTGTGGTTGGGACGTTATGGTTTTGGATGGGGCAGGACCAACTCCGAAAGTTGCGAAATGGATGAAACTTGCTTAAGGGGGATTTGGAACCACGGGTTTTCACGAATCTGCGGGCATGGTTGAGGGACTTGCTGGGGAGGTTTACAAACGCGTAAAAACCTGAAAAATGCCAAACTTGGCTGGGAGACTTGCTTGGGGAGGGCGGTCTAGAATTGGAGGCGGAAGGAGAGGTTAGTCGACCAGAGTTGGCCGAATCCGATGATGAAGTCTGTTGTGATCTTGACGGTTTCGTTGGGAGAAAGAATAAGGGAGGTGCGGGCGGTGTGAATATCGAAGCCGCTGCGGTCTGCGGTGGTGAAAGTGGCGAGTCCATCGCGTTGGCTTGCGGTAATTTCGCCTCCGTGGTGGAAAAGGACGGGGTTGAGGGCGAGTTGGAGATTGAGGTTTGGGAGGAGATTGAGGCCCAATTCGAGATTGGCGATGGTGGCGGAGAGGGTTTCGGATTCGTATTGGAGGTTGAGGCTGGCAGCGCCACTTTCTTCTGAGCTGTGGCGGTGGACCGTGCGTTGTTTGAGTCCGATTTCCCAAGAAGCTTCGAGTGGGCCGATAGTCCAGTTGCGATTTGCGAGAGCGGCGTGCACCGAGAAGGTGGTGGCCTGTTGGTCACTCACGGCGCGGAACCCCGGGGTGAGGGAGCGGCGGGTGAGATCTCCCCAGGTCAGGCCAGCGCCAAGGCCGGTTTCCCATTGGAGATTTAAGAATGAACCTCGATAAAGGGCATCAAGACCTGCGCCCATGGCTTCGAGACTCGAGCGTCCGGAGTCGCCCTCGGCATGGAAGAATTCGCCCCCGAGGAGGAAATGATCGGAGAGGGCGTAGGCGTAATCAGCTTTGACACCGGAGGTTTGGCGTCGGCGGGGACCGATCTCGTTTTCGGTGAGGAAAGTGGTGACATTGAGATCGCTTTTTCCTGCGGTGAGCGGGGCGAAATCGAATCCGAAGCGGTCATCAAGGAGCAGGGCCGAGTCGGTGAGGAGGGCGAGATCGAGGGCGTCGGATTCGAGGCCGAGGTGCTCGGAGACAAAGAGTCCGATCTGCCGGTGAGTCTCGGTGGTGGGGTGAATGTCATCGTAAAAAAGATACCCGGCTTGCTCCTCCGTCGAAAGAAAGGAAGGGACGCCGTCCGAGGCGAGCGGCGCGGCGGCATCGATGACGTTGGTGAAGCCGTAGGCGGTGGGGTTTGCAGCGGCTTGATTGAGGAGGGCTCCAGAATCAATCCAGAGGAGATTGGCGGAGGTCGGGAGGGAGCGGAGGTTTTGTTTGAGCTGGGAATTGAAGAGACGAGAGGAAGTAGCTCCATCGAAGGAAAGACCTTGCCCTCTGGGGATGAGGCTTAAGTCGAGAAGGGAAATGACGGTGATCTTGGGGAGGCCGGTGGCGTCGAGGGCCGCCACGATATTGGTGAGATTTGAGACTGCGGTGGCGATGGTGGCCTCGAGAATTGCTTGATCGGGAAGGGAGTTGTCGGAGAGGAAAGGAAGGAAATCATTACCACCGGCCCAAATGAAGGCGCGATCGGACGGTCTCGGGGTAAGGAGGTCGGAGGCGGGGAGGAAGAGGTTTTCGATCTGCTGGTTAAGGACGGTGCTGGTGGTCGCTCCTCCGGCGGAGAAATCGAGTGACTCAGAGAGGTCGAGACTTGCTTGGTCGGGCGAGGATTGGAGATTTTCGAGGAGGCGGCGGATATCGGGCTGGAGGTATTCGACCCACGTCGGGCCATTGGTAAAACTGTTTCCGGGGTAACCGAGACCAAGGGTGTCTAGGAAGTCGGCGACGTTTCCAGTGTCGGAGAGAGAATCGCCAAAGAAGAAATTTCGCCCTTGTGGCGAGGCGGGCGTCGGAGAACCATCCGAGCTCAGATTGAGAGCGGCGGAATAGGTTGCAGGGAATCTGGTCTCTTGGGAGGGGTCGGGAGCGAGATTAAAGAGTGTTTGACCAGTTGAGGCAAGGGGGAGGAGGCAGAGGAGAAAGCAAACCTTCATAGAGGGGAGGATTTTGATCGAAAGGAAGAAGGGGGGCAACGCAAAAAAGATTTCTGCGAGCCGATGTGAGGAGACTTGCTTGGTAGGAAAGTCTCGGCTACGCCTGCCGAGCGATGTCTGAGTTGCCTAAAGCCTACGAACCCACCGAAGTCGAGAAATCCTGGTATCAGGCGTGGCTCGATGCCAAGTGTTTTGAAGCGGATCCTGCTTCTGAGAAGCCCCCGTATTCGATTGTCATCCCACCCCCCAACGTGACGGGAATCCTGCATTTGGGGCACGTTTTGAACAACACGATCCAGGATATCCTGGCGCGTCGGGCAAGGCAAAAGGGCTGTGAGGTGCTTTGGTTGCCGGGGACAGACCACGCGGGAATTGCGACGCAGACCAAGGTCGAGCGGCAATTGCGCGACGAGGAGGGTAAGACTCGTCGAGATCTTGGGCGGGAAGCATTTTTGGAGAAAGTCTGGGAGTGGAAGGAGAAGCACGGGGGGATTATTATTAAGCAACTGAAGCGGCTGGGATGTTCTTGTGATTGGAGCCGTGAGCGCTTCACGATGGACGTGGACTACTCGAAGTGGGTGTCGAAGGTTTTTGCGGATCTCTTTAACGACGGGCTCGTTTATCGCGGAAAGCGGATGGTCAACTGGTGTCCGGTTTCTCTGACGGCGCTGTCTGATGAGGAGGTGATCCCGAAGAAGCAGAATTCGAAGCTCTACTACATGAAATACGAGTTGGTGGACGAGCCGGGAGTGTTTTTGGAGGTGGCGACGACGCGGCCCGAGACGCTCATGGGTGATGTCGCGGTGGCGGTGAATCCGAAGGATGAGCGCTACGGGAAGTATGTTGGCAAGATGGTGAAACGGCCGTTTCCGCATGCGGAGATTCCGGTGGTGGCGGATGACCACGTTGACCCGGAATTCGGAACGGGTGCATTGAAGATTACTCCGGCGCACGACAAGGCTGACTTTGAAATCGGAATGCGGAATGATCTCGAAATTATCGATGTCTTCCATCCTGATGCGACCGTGAATTGCCCCGAGGTGCCCGAGCTTGATGGCTTGGATCGCTTTGTGGCGCGGAAGAAGGCGGCGGCGATGCTTGAGGAGATGGGCTTGCTCATTAAGGTGGAGGATCACGAGAATAACGTGGGCTTCTCAGAACGGGCGGATGTTGCGATCGAGCCGCGAATTTCGATGCAGTGGTTTTTGAAATATCCTGCGACCGCGGAAACGGCGAAAGCGGTGGCTGATGGTGATATCTCTTATCGTCCGGCGCGCTGGGCCAAGACGCATGCGAATTGGATGGATGGTATTCAGGATTGGTGCGTCTCGCGTCAGCTTTGGTGGGGACACCGGATTCCGGTTTGGTATCGGAAGGAGAAAGTCGAGGCACTGCAGGAAGCAGAGTCGCTGACGCTGCATGATTTATCAGCAGGCGATCTCCACGTCAGTGCGGATCCGCCGAGTGACCCTGAGAACTGGGTGCAGGATGGCGATGTCCTCGATACATGGTTTAGCTCGTGGCTGTGGCCATTTGCGGCGATGGGGAATCTTGATCAAGAATCTGATTTGGTTAAGAAATTTTACCCGACGACCGACCTTGTCACGGGGCCAGATATTATCTTTTTCTGGGTCGCCCGAATGATCATGGCGGGATTTCGCTTTAAAGGTGAGTTGCCATTCAAGAATGTCTTTTTCACTTCGATTATTCGGGATAACCAAGGCCGTAAGATGTCGAAACAGCTTGGTAATTCTCCCGATCCTCTCGATCTCATGGAGAAGTATGGTGCCGATGGATTGCGCTTCGGACTGATGCGAACAGCTCCGATCGGGGCTGATTTGCGCTTTGATGAAACGCAAGTTGAGGAAGGGCGGAACTTTGCCAATAAAATCTACAATGCCTGCCGATTTCGTCGTATGGCGGGGAGTGATTCCAAGGTGACTTTTCGTCCCTCCACTTGCGAAACGCTGCGCCCGTATCACCTCGATATTCTTGCGAAATGCGATGCCTTGGCGATCTCGCTGGAAGATGCCTACGGCGACTATCGCTTCAATGAAGTGGGCCAACGGCTCTATGATTTTCTCTGGGGTGAGTTCTGCGATAAATTCTTGGAGGCGGTGAAGGGCGACCTTCGCGAGGAGGCCACGGAAGCGCAGCGCGAGACCACACTGGGAGTCTTCGATGTCGTAATGGCGCGCTATCTTCATTTGCTGCATCCCTACATGCCCCACATTACCGAGGAGTTGAGCGTGCGGATGGGATACCTTGAAGCGGGACAATTCCTGATGCAGAAGGAATTGCCCACGACCACGTTACTCGAGGGCGTCGATGCTGCCGTGATCCAGAAAGGAAGCGAACAAGCGGCGGCGGTGTATGAATCAGCGGCGCAGCTCAGGAATTTGAAAGCCGAGTATCGTCTTGCGGCGCGCAAAGATGTGCACTTTGTCGCCAAGAGCGGGCCGGATTGGTTGGAAGCTGAAGCTGATATTTTGGCACTTCTCGTGGGTTCGGAAGGAGTGACCCGCGATAGGGACTACCTTCCAGAGCAGGGAACACCCGGAGCGGTTACGGCAGCGGGTGAGCTTTTTATGCCACTTGATGGCTTGATTGATGTCGAAGCTGAGAAGGCCCGCCTTGATAAGGAGATTGAGAAAATCCAGAAGGAGGTCGGGAAATCGAAAGGAAAATTGGGTAACGAAAAGTTTGTCGCAAACGCCAAGCCTGAGGTCGTGGCCGTTGAACGTGAAAGGCTTGCGGAGTGGGAGGTGAAGTTCGTGCAACTCCAGGAAATGCGCTCCAACCTTGCCTGAAAATATTCTATAGTTTGCAACCTTTATTTGATGTGATTGATATCCCTAGCGAAAAACAAGTGGCTGATTTGATAAATATCCAAGGAGTGAGCGTGGGCGATGCGGAATTACTCGGTGCCCTCGGGGTCGAGAGGGTTGCCACTCTGGCTCAGAGTGATGCGGTTGAACTCCGAGAGGAAATGGAGCAAGCGAATGCCCGTCTGGAGTTGACCGAAAAGCTGCCGGATCTTGATGAGTTAATTCTCTGGATCGAAGCGGCCCGGGATCTCGAGGAACAGGAAGAGCGCCCCTTAATACCGAGGCTAGATGAGGTGGTTGAGTTGGTTCCAATCGAAGTTTTGACCGCCCTCCCCGTGAAGAAGGAGGATATCATCAAGAATAAGATCGCGGTTGGAGACGTGCCGGTGATGGAAGAATTTCTTGAGGAGCGCGATTTTTACGTCGAACACGTCCGTTCGATTGATTCTCCGGCTCCGGAGTCAACTTCGGTTCGGCAGATCGTCCCGAAGACTCAGTCACTCGTTGTCAAAAAGCTGGATGAAGGGGATCAGTCGCAGGTCGGGACCGGACGCAGGGTTGTTGAGCCTTTGAAGCGGAACGCTGGATTCGATATTCGTAAAACTGCCAGTCCGGAGCTGAACGCAGGGAAGAAGATGCATTCGCGTTCCTATATTCGCGGTGTCCTTCACCCGCAACCCGCGCGAGTGAAGCTCGCGGCGGTTTTCAGTGTTTTTACCCTGGTGCTCCTTCCTCTGACCTTCGTCGCGGGTGGCTTACTTTTGCAGTTCAAGGACCAAAAACACGCAATTTGGCTCGTCTCAATCCCTGCTGCCTTTTTGGTTTTCAGCTTCATCTATTTGGTCTTCTCCCGTCCGGTAAAATGCCGTGTTTGCGGTCAGCCCATCTTCAGTCCTAAGGCCTGCGGGCGACATGAAAAAAGCCACCGCGTTCCGCTTTTGGGCTATATTTTGCCGAGTAGTCTCCACATGTTGTTGTTCAACTGGTTTCGTTGCATGTATTGTGGCACTTCGGTTCGCCTGAAAAAATGAGTCATTGGCGATCTCGCGAATCCATCGTGATCGTGACGGGGCCATCATTGATCAAGGAGATCTGCATCATCGCTCCGAACGAACCTCGCCCCACAGGCCGGGCCAGTTCGTGTGAGAGTTTTTCGCAGAAAGTTTCATAGAGTGGTTCGGCGTGATCCGGACGGGCGGCTTTCATGAAGCTGGGCCGATTGCCTTTCTGAGTCGAGGCATGCAGGGTGAATTGACTGGCTACAAGAGCATCAGCATTGAGGTCCAAAAGGGAGAGGTTCATCTTTCCGTTGTCATCTTCGAAAATCCGCATCTTGACAATCTTCCCAACCAACCAATCGACATCCTCTGGGCCATCAGCCTCCTCGATGCCCAGGAGAATTAGGAATCCGGTCTTGATGGCGGAGATCATGACCTGCTCAACGGTGACGGAAGCTTGGGAAACTCTTTGTAGAACGATGCGCATTACTGAACCTCGCAACTAGAGAATTTGTTTCAAGCGATTATACTTTCTTTAAACATTGATTGAAGTGATGGAAAGGTTCGTTAGGTTCTTCTGAAAATGAATATTCATCATCTGGAGCTCTTTTACTTTGTGGCCAAATTTGAGGGAATCACGGCGGCAGTCCGGAAGATGCCTTATGGGATTCAGCAACCGGCGGTGAGTGGTCAAATTCTGCAGCTTGAGGATAAGCTCGGGTTGAAGTTGTTTAACCGACGGCCTTTTGCGCTGACCCCGGCGGGTGAGGAACTTTATGATTATGTTTATCCCTTCTTCTCGCGACTGGGAGATCTTGAGGAAAAACTGAGGGGCGAGGAAGGGCGTCATTTGCGACTTGCAGCGACAGCATCGGCCTTGCGCAATCACCTGCCGGATTGCCTGGAGCTGCTCAAGAAAGAAGAACCTAATCTCAAGTTGTCCTTAAGGGAGGTGGCGCCATCAGACGTCCATGCCCTCGTCACTTCCCAACAAGCAGACGTCGCGATCGGGGTGTTGGGCGGGAAGATGTCGGACGGTTTGAAATGCGAACCTCTCCTTAAGATCCCAACCATTTTGTGGGTTCCGGCGCACTCAAAAGCGAAGACGTGGAAGGATTACCTTGAAAAGGATCCCTACTCGAAGAGCGGCTTGATTGGCAAAGAACCTCTGATCGGATTGCCTCCAAACGAGGTCTTACAGCAACTCTTTCAAAAGGAATTCGACCGGAATGAGGTGAACTGGCCGGTCTCGGTCGAGGTGAACTCAACCGACGTGGTGCGAGACTTTGTGGGCCGGGGATTTGGGGTGGGGATTGGAATTTTCATCCCCGGACTTGACTCGCCCAAAGGGGTCAGGGCTCTCGAGATGAAAGGATTCCCCCCCCTGATCATCGGGGCAATGTATCAAGGGCAACCCAAGGGAGTGGTGCGGGATTTCCTTAGAATTGCCAAAAAACATGTGAAGGGTCTGGCTTGAGTTTTGTGCGGGTCTGGTGCATGGAAAAGAAATGCGCGAAGGCCTAATCCTGAAATTGACTTGCCCCGACAAACACGGCTTGGTGGCCCGCATTGCCAACCATGCTTCTGAGTTCAAAGCAAATCTGGTCGAATTTAATCAGTTCATCGAGCAAAAGCGCGGAGTGTTTTATGCTCGCCTTGAGATCGATACCGAGAGTCTGGAAGTCCCGATTGAAGATTTCATCGCAAGCTTTGAGGTGCTGGGACGGGCGATCAAGGCTGACTGGCACTTCCGCCGTCTTCCGTACAGAATGCGGGCCGCCGTGTTGGTGACCAAGACGGACCATTGTCTCAACGAAATCCTTTGGCGAACCAAGCTGGGCGAGATGCCGATTGAGATCACCTCGGTGATTGGGAATCGCGAGGATTGTCGTGAGATTGCCCAAAATGCCAACCTTCCGTTTCACCATGTTGAGATGGAGCAGGACAAGGAGGCCGGGTTTCGCGAAATCGGGTCCTTGCTGGAGAAGCAGGATGTCGAACTCGTGGTGCTGGCCCGCTTCATGCAGATCATACCGCCGTGGATGTGTCAAAAGTATCGCGGACAGATGATTAATATTCATCATAGTTTTCTTCCAGCCTTCATTGGCGCAAATCCCTACCGTCAGGCCTACGAGCGCGGGGTCAAGTTTATCGGCGCGACCTGCCATTATGTCACGGGTGAGCTTGATGCCGGTCCCATTATCGAACAGGAAGTTGAGCGCGTTCAACACCACCACAGTGTTCTCGATTTGGTGAGATTGGGGCGCAACTGTGAGCGTTCGGCTCTCGCAAAAGGGATCCGATATCATGTCCATGATCGCACGATTATCGATGGGCGCAGGGCGATCGTCTTTCCTGATTAAATGGGGGCTTTACGTCCGGTCAGGGTCCGTTAGTTTGCCCGGAAGGAACGATGGTATCTCCGGCACGGCGTATCGATACACTCCAAACGGTTGAATTAGCCGAGGGGATGGAAATCCATCTTCGCACGGCGGGGCCATTTTTACGGTTCATCGCCTTTCTTTTGGATTGTTTGGTAAAGTTTGCCATCTTGCTTGTGCTTTTTTTAGGGGTGAGTCTCATCGTTCCAGCACTCGGTGGGAATGTTGCGGAAGCGCTGAGACTTCTCGGCGCGTTTTTCGTCTGGTGGTTTTACGATGTTATTTTCGAGGTGAGTCCCTGGGGGGCGACGATTGGCAAAAGGGCCTTGGGACTTCGTGTCGTTGATGAGGCGGGAGGTGGCATTCGGCTCGGACCATCGATGATCCGAAATTTTATCAGGCAGGTTGAGATCTGGATTCCCTTTCTACCTTTAATTGCATTTTTCAATCCCCGCTTCCAACGCCTGGGGGACCTCGCGGCGGGGACGCTCGTCGTCTATTCCCGCCCGCGAATCGACCCCGTGATTCCGGGGCCGCCTCCACTTGAAAAAGTGCCTGTGAACATTACCCTGAGTCGTGAGGAGGAAGCTGCCATTTTATCCTTCCGCTATCGCAGCGGCGGTTGGTCGGAAGCGAGGCGTATGGAGTTGGCAAATCATCTCGCAAAACTCACCGGAGAAGTCGGACCGAAAGGGGTATCGCGTGTGATGGGAATGGCTCACTGGTTGGAGGAACAACGATGAATCGTCAGCAATTTGAAAATAAGAACGCTCAGGAGTGGCAGAAGTTTGAACTTCAGTTGTCAACTTCAGAGAGCGGAAAGAAGAGTCTCGATGGCGAGAAGCTCCCTTCGCGATTTCGTAAGGTTTGCTATGATCTTTCGCTGGCTCAGTATCGCATGTTTGGCCATCAGGTTTGTGACAAGCTCAATGGGCTTGCAATTCGGGGATACCGCCAAATCCATCAAAAAAGGGGGGCCTTTGGTGAAGGGGCCCTTCGTTTCACGTTCAGGACCTTCCCTCAGGCTTTCCGTCGTGAATGGAGACTTTTCGCGGTAGTTTCGATGGTTTTTTGGCTCCCGTTTTTTGCGATGTGGTGGTCGGCAGATCAGGAGATTGAGTGGGTGCAGGCTCTTTTAGGTGCCGATGGGATGACAAGTATCGAGGGAATGTACGGCAAAGATGCCGATAGTGTGGAGCACTTGAGGCAGGAGCATGGCTCAAACTTCATGATGTTTGCCCACTATATTAATAACAATGTCGGGATTGATTTTCGGCTTTTCGCAGGGGGAATCTTCTTCGGAATAGGGACGCTCTTCTTCCTCGTCTACAATGGCTTGTATTTTGGCGCGGTGGTCGGGTATGTCGATTACGCGGGCGAACCGGAGCTCCTTTGGCGATTTGTGGCCGGTCATTCCTCGTTCGAACTTCTTGGAATGTTGGTGGTTGGAATGGCGGGCTTGAAGATGGGGTTTTCCCTGCTTGCGCCCGGACAACTCAGTCGCGGAGCTGCTCTGACGCGGGCCGGAAGAGACGGATTGCCTTTGTTAATTGGGGGAGCATGTATGACCGCCCTCGCCGCAGTAGTGGAGGGGTTCTGGTCAGCGGAACCGTTCCCGGCAAACGTGAAATACGCGGTGGGGATTGCCTTCTGGGTTCTTCATGGTCTCTACTTTGTTTTTGTGGGAAGGGGGCTTCGTGCAGCTTGAGAAGGTGACGGCTGAGATCCGCCCACGGACGCAATGGGAGGCGATCGATCTGGGAGTCAGGCTCGTGAGTGAACACGCGATTTCCCTTCTGAAGGGATGGCTGGCTTCGGTGTTGCCACTTTGCCTCGTGATTCTGATGGCCTGCTACAATTCGATTGGTTGGGGCATGTTTTTGATTTGGTGGCTGAAGCCGATCTTGGAGCGGGTGGCGCTTCATCCTTTAAGCCGAAGTCTCTTTGGCGAGCACCCGACCTGGCGTGAGACGATGACGGTTCTTCCCAAGGAGTTGCGTAAAAACCACCGCTTGGTCTTAGTGGGGGTGGGCCTGACCGCAATTGGTTGGTTGGTTCACGCGGGCGATGGCAATGGAGACGGAGACGCCAAGGTGGGGTTTGTGGTGCTCTTCTGGTTTATTGTATTTGGATTGCTTTTCTACCGATCAGGATTGAGTCGCTCGTTGGTGCTTCCGGTGCAATATCTCGAGGGACTGGAGGGACAACGTTACAAGTCCCGAATGCAGATCCTCTCCTACCGGAGTTCCAGTTCGGCGGTGGCACTGACCTTTATTTGTCTTTTTGTAGAAGTGCTCCTCTTCGGTAGCCAGATTTTCTTCGCCCTCATGATGGCTCCTGAGGGGGTCGTCTTTGACGAGTTTTGGACTTGGAATACTTTCTTTGGAGGTGACTCAGAATTCCTCCCAAGCTGGGTATGGGTTGCGCTTGGCCTCTTTTATTTTAATGCCCTTTCGCTGGTCGCTTGGTTCTACACCGGAGCAGGTTTCGGACTCTATGTGAACACCAGAACTTGGACCGAAGGTTGGGATATTGAGCTTAAGTTTAAGAGCTTGGGTCAGCGTCTCGCATTGCTTCTTTTGGCGTTCGTTCTTTTGGGGGGAGCGCCCCGTTTGGAGGCAAACCAAGAAGCCCAACGAGTCCTCGATCGCGAGGAATTCGAAGTGCAGACCCGCGGAGTTTATGAAGACGAGGAAAAAGAGAGTCGTGATCGTTCCCGCGACTCCGGCTCCGGAGTTGGGATATTTTCCGCAATTGGAGAACTTTTATTTTGGGGGATCGTCGCGGCGGCAGTGGGTGGATTAATTTGGCTGATTATTGTGAATGCCCATCTCTTCAAGAAGGGAAACCCCAGGGAACCGGAGACGAAACTTAAGAAGGTGACCACGGTGGCCGGGATGAATGTGGAGCCGGAGAATCTTCCCGCAAATTTGTTGGCTGAGGCCAAGAAGCTTTGGGAGGAGGGGCACTTTCAGGAAGCTTTGGGATTGCTCTACCGCGGGGCCATCGCCTCCCTAGTCGCGAGACAAGTGGTGGAAATTGAAGAAAGCGACACCGAGATGGATTGCCTTCGGCGGGTTTCCTCCAAGGGTGAATCGGCCCACGCATCCTACTTCAAACTGCTGACCAATGCCTGGATGTCGCAAGCCTATGCGCAGAGACTCCCGGATCAGGAAACCGTGAATGAACTCTGGAAACGATGGCCCTTCAACGAAAGGGGGCGCTCATGAGGGGGTTTTTCTTCCTCTGTTTGGTGGCTCTCGTCGGTTGCCAACCCAACGAACAGGAAAAAGTTCGTGATGAGCCTACCGGCTACCGTGGCCAGGCCAGGATCAATCCCTATTTGGCGGCCGAGACCTATCTCTCGGAAAAGGGCTTTGAGGTTGAGAGCTCTCGAACGTGGTCAAATTATCATCACGAAACCGGGGTCATTTTTATGCCGGGATCGTTTCTCGAGACCAAGGGGATGGGAATCCGGGTCCTGGACTGGATCGCGGAGGGCGGGACTCTCGTGCTGACGATCGAAGGGGGTGAGCCGGGGAGGAATGATTTCACGGATTTATCGACGGGGTTGGGTACTCCGGAAGGGAAAGAGTATGCCGGTTTGGACCACCTTTTTGAAACCCTGGGGATCGAGATAATCGACGTTCCTTTTTATGCGGATCCCATCGAACCATTGGCAGAAGACGGTCATCTCGCAAGACCTTGGGAGATTGTTCAAACACAGGAGGCTTACGGCGGACACAAGCTTGAATTTGAGGGGGGGGTCTCCCTTTCGGCGGAGACGGGATTGAGCTGGACTCTGGAGACCAACGGAAGATCGCGGATGGTCGGGGTCGGTTATGGAGGGGGCGAGGTCATCGTGCTGGCTCATGCGAGGCCGCTCCGAAATCCATACCTCGCCCGGGCCGACCACGCCGACTTTCTGGAGTTCATCGTCGCTAATTATGCCGACGGAAACATTATCTTTCTCTACGGTTCATCGACGTCCTTTTTTGGCTTGGTCTGGAAAGAAGGCCGCATCGCTGTCATCGCCGGGCTCATCCTTTTGGCCGCTTGGCTGTGGATGCGAATCCCTCGTTTCGGTCCAGTCCTGCAGGATAATGCCCTCAAACGGCGCCCCTACGGTGATGCCTTGAAAGCCTCGGCCCGCTTTCTCTGGCGAGGGGGGCAATTGGAGCACCTTCTCCGTCCTCTCCGGGCTCGGCTCGAAGAGGAAAACCAAGGGGATCCCACAACCCTCTACGATCGCCTCGCCGAGGAATCCGGCTTGAATCGCGAGGAGGTCGCCGAGGCTCTCACGATCAACCCGCCCAAAGATCCCGGCCACATCTTAAAGGTGGTCCAAAAACTCCAAGCCCTTTTGAAACGATGACAGAATACGACCAATTCGCGCCACCTCCCTCTGAAATGCCAATCCCAGCTTCTCTTTCGGAGCCCCCCCCCGATGATCTTAGCAGCGTGAGCCGCCTCACCGAAAGCTTGCGGGCTGAAATTCAGAAGGTCGTGTATGGCCAAGATACCACCGTCTCTCAGATCATCGCCGCGCTTTTGGCAGGTGGCCACGTCCTTCTTGAAGGAAAGCCCGGCCTTGGGAAAACCCACATGGTGTTGGCTTTGGCGAGTACCTTTGGAGGGGAGTTTGGTCGCCTCCAGTTCACGCCCGATATGATGCCATCCGATATCACCGGTTTCACCCTTTTTGATATGAAGAGCCAGTCGTTCCAGACCCGTCGCGGCCCGGTCTTCACCAACCTGCTCCTCGCGGATGAGATCAACCGTGCTCCCGCCAAAACTCAGGCGGCTCTTCTGGAAGTGATGCAGGAACAACAGGTCACGATTGACGGTGAGTCTCTCCCGGTGGCGCCGCCATTTATGTGCTTCGCAACTCAAAACCCGATCGAACAAGAGGGCACTTACCCGCTTCCAGAGGCGCAACTTGATCGTTTTTTAATGAAGGTGATTGTCGATTACCCGACAATGTCCGAGGAACTCCAAATCGTCTCTGCGGTGACCTCGGTGCCCGGAGGCAAAGGATTGAATCCGCGCAGAGTGGAACAGGTTTGTGATTCGGCCGTCATCATCGAGGCCCAGCGTTTGACCGCTACAATCAAGGTCGTGCCCGAGGTCATTGACTACGCCTTACGTCTCACCCGTCACACCCGGGAAGCACACGGGATGAGCCTAGGTGCGGGAACGCGGGGCGCGATCAGTTTGGTTCAGGTCTCCAAGGCCTATGCGATCATGGCCGGCCGTGATTACGTCATTCCCGATGACATCAAGGAGGCATCGCTTCCGGTTTTCCGTCACCGGGTGCAAGTGGCCCCTGAGGTCGCGATCAGTGGCCAGAATGTCGATGACCTGCTTCGTTCTGCTTTGGAAACAATCGTGGCTCCACGGATCTAAACTTTCATCATGCCACTCCGTCCGACACGCCCCTTGATTGCCATTCTGATCCTCTGGACCCTTCTGGGCTTGGCTGAATCGATGGATCCTCAAGCCAAACCATGGTGGGAACTGATGGGCTTTGTGCTTGGCGTCGTGACCTTGTTTGATGCCTTGATCGTCTTCGTGCTCCGTTCTCCAAAGGTCGAGCGGATCTTGCCGGGGCGCTTAGCGGTTGGGGTCGAAGGAGAGGTCGCTTTGAGGATTGTCAATACGACCCGGCGACACCTCCATGTCGCGATCTATGACGGGGTCCCGGAACGGTGCGAGTGCGAGGCTTTTCCCTGGCGTGGCTGGATTCGAGGCAAGGGGTATTTGGATCTCAATTACCCCATTACCTTGCCTGAGAGAGGCGCGATTTTATTTGGAAAGACCTCCGTTTTACTGACCTCTCTCTTGGGTCTTTGGTCGCGGCATTGTCTCGTGGGCGAAGAGGGCTCGGTGAAGGTCTACCCAAATTACCAACCGGTCCTGAGCTATGCCCTTTTGGCGATGGCTCATCGACAGGAGCACACCGGCATCATCCGGAAAAATCGGGCTGGCTTGAGTCGCGATTTTCATCAGCTGCGCGACTATCAAATGGGCGATTCGCTTTCGCAGATAGATTGGAAGGCCAGTTCTAAGCGCCAAAGCCTGATCAGCCGTGACTTTCAAGAGCAGCTCGATCAGTCGGTCATCCTCATGCTCGATTGCGGGCGCCGCATGAGGACTATCGACGGTGAAATCAGTCAGTTCGATCATTGTCTCAACTCGATGCTTCTCCTTTCCTATGTCGCGCTTCGCCAAGGGGACCAGGTGGGCATCCTCAGCTTTGGCGGAACGGATCGCTGGCTCCCTCCGGTCAAGGGCGCTTCGGCAATGACGACCGTCCTCAATCATCTTTACGACTATGAAACGTCGCCGTTCCCGAGTGATTTCAGCGAGGCTGCCGAGCGCTTGCTCCGCCATCAACGTCGGCGTTCCATGGTCGTCGTAATGACCAACCTCAGGGGTGAAGATGCCGAGGAACTCCGCGAGCCCTTGCGCAAACTTCGCCAGAAACACGTGGTTGTTTTGGCGAGTCTCTGCGAATCCGGGATCGGAGAGATGCTCAATGGCGATTTGGAGACTTTTGACGACGCCCTAGGATACCTGGCAGCACAGGATTATGCGGCCGAGCGAGAAGGGGTGCTCACGGCTTTACGAGCAGATGGAATTGTGACTCTTGACGAAACAGCCCAACATTTTCCGATCGCTCTCGCCAATGCCTATCTCGATACCCGCCAGATTATTTAGATTTCTAAGGCAAAGAGGAGTTGCCTTTTTTGCTTTGCTCGCCTATCCAACGCTCGTAATGAAAGTCTTTTCGGTTCTTTTGTCGGTGATCGGTTTTGGCGTGTGCTCTTGTGAGCGTCACGAGTGGCACACGGATCCTGAGAAGGAACCGAAATCGTCTGATACCATCAACCTCTTCATTCATGCTGAACATACTGACCACGGTAAGGACGGAGAGCATCACACGAATGACGGCGAGGCGCATCACGGAAAAGAAGGTGACTACGCCAAGCCCGAAGCTGCTGCGCCCGCTAGCGAGTAACTGCGTTTAAGTCCACTCCCTTCATGACGGCAACGGTCTTTCGCGAAACGGCCCTCGCTCTTTCGAGTGCTCTTGTTGAGGCCGCAGTTGATCATGCGGCCTTTGAAGTTCCACTTGCGATCTGTCAGTTAAATAAGTGCCGAGCAACCTGTTGTCACGATGGTGTCATTCTTTCGAAAGAAGAAGCCCAAGTGCTGGGCCAGGAAGGAGAGGGAATCATCGAGCTACCCGATGGCCGTTTTAAAACCGCCACTGTCAACGCTCATTCGCGGAAATTAGCCGATGACTTTCCCGCTCATTTCCCGAAGACTCGATGTCTTTTTCTGGATCATGAACATCGCTGTCAGTGGCAATTAAAGGCGGTCGAAGAAGGAAAGCATCCTTGGTATTACAAACCGACTTCGTGTTGGTTGCACCCCTTGCTTTTAAAGCGAGGGAGTGACCGACCGGTCCTGACCATCGTCTCGCGTGAAGGGGATGTTGCGGGATTTGCGAGTTTCACGTCGTGTGGAAAAGCGGCCTTGGGGGCTCCTCCGGCACGGGAAGCACTTGCTATGGAACTCAAGATGTTGGGCGAAATTTCCGGTCGGGATTTCTATCGCGAATTAAATGCCCCTCCGGGATTCTCCTCTCCCGCGAACGAGATGACCTCGCAATAATACTCACGAAAGGCCTGTCCGCATGATTGAGAGTGATCAGTGAGGTCTTCTTCGGCTCTCCGCCAAGGGAGTAAAAGAAAGACCTTCGTTGGCTCACGGCGTCGGAAAATAAGAGCCAAAGCCGGAAAGGATGCCGTAGGTGGCCAGCCAGTTTTCCTCCTTCATGAGGGGGGCGACGTCGAGGAGTTCCGAGTTCCTGGGTAAGCCATTCTTGCCGACGGTCGAGGATATCGTGTATTCCCTCAACGAATTTCGGAAGAGGAACCTTGGCGTAGTGAGACCAAAGTTGGGCCAGGAAATGGTCGAAGAAGATATCGATATCGATCCCGGCAAAGGATTGGCGGCTTGGATCTTATGTGGTTGACAGGATCTTATGTGGTTGACAGGCAACCAAGAGTTGTTTGACTTCCTAATCCTTTTAGGATATGGGATTGGGATGAGTGAGGCGAAAATGAAGCGAGGACGGGAGCTGACAGATCTTGAGAAGGCGGACTGCTTGACGGGGAAGATGGTGGGTGGGATCGCGCTGAAGGCACCCGGGCGGGGGGATGGGAAGAGGCGGAGGTTTGTTTTTGAGGATCGGACGTGCT
>JBLIDI010000037.1:0-20458 GCA_047634075.1 Akkermansiaceae bacterium | reverse complement strand
ATTACCAAAAGGTTCGCGTCAGCCGCGCCCTCATCGAGTCGCGCAATACCTCGGCAGTCCGGGTCGCGTCCAAGGCCGGGATGTCGGAGATCGTCGAAGTCGCCCGCTCCTCCGGCTTCGATATTGACAACATCCCTCGCGTTCCCTCCTCCTATCTCGGCTCCTGGGGAGCTTCTCCCGAAACCGTCGCAAGCGCCTACACCATCTTCCCCAATGGTGGCACCCGCTTTCGCCCCTACTATATCCAAGCCATCAAGGACCGCTCCGGAGAAGTCCTTTGGAAAAACGGCCCCATCGCTTACCGGGCGGCGGCGCAAGATTCCGCCTGGGAAGTCTCCAGGCTCCTGGAAGACGTCAACAAGGCCGGGACCGGTAAGTCCATCCGCTCCACTTACGGATTTCGCGCACCATCAGGCGGCAAGACCGGGACCACCAACGGCCCTACTGATGGCTGGTATGCGGGCTACACCTCGGCGATGACCTGCGCCGTTTGGGTCGGCATGGACCGTGGCGAAACCATCCTTCAAGGAAGCTCCGGAGCCAGCCTCGCTCTCCCCATCTGGGTCGATATTATGAAGAGCTCTGACCGTCTCCCTCACATCAAGAACGGCCCCATCGCACCCGGCCGCGCTCTCGAAGTGGAATCAGTCGAAAATGAGATCCCTCGCGGCATCCCCGTCGAGGAAATTCCACGGGCCATCCCGGTGGAAGAAATTCCACGGGCCATCCCGATAAACTAAACCTCCGGAAAAATCTCCGCCATCGACTTGCCCGCGCCATGGCGGAGCAAGATTGGCTTGAGCACTTCCCGGTAGTCGGTGACGACCGGGACATCGCCCGGTCCCACCAAAATGCCGGTCTCCAATTCCGGCACTTCCCCAAGGACATTCCCGCGCTCGCTCCCGCCCATCACAAACATCGTCCCACCTCGTCCGTGATCCGTTCCGAAGGACGAATTCTCGGCAACCCTTCGCCCGAATTCCGTCATCACCACCACGGTAACATTCTCCATCAAGCCACCAAGGTCACGGTGGAAGGCCGACAGGCCGTCGGAGAGTCGCGTCATCAGAGGCTTAATGAGAGTCGCTTGTGCAAAGTGGGAATCCCATCCATCGAGATCCAGTGAAACCGCTTCGAGCCCGACCTTGGCCCGCACCAGCCGGGCAGTCTGACGCAGTCCTCGCGAAAACGCATCGTCGCCATAGTCAGCGCCATTCATGGGAGGAAGATCGTCGCGACGCAACTTCTCGACTCGCCCCAAGGCCTCCAAAGTATCACGCGCCGCCGGTCCTAAAATCGTTTCTTCTAAGCCGTAAAGCGCTCCGAGTTCTTTTTGTAAAACCGCCGTCGATCCAGAGCCACTTCCGAGCGTAAAAGTATCCATCGATTCCATCACGGTGGCTGCTGGCGCACCTCGGAGCACTTCGGGCATCGCTTTGCCCAGAGCAATCGCAGAAAGGGCCGACGGCGGACGCCCTTCCCGATAGCGCAAAAACCGACCCAACCATCCCCCGGCAATTTGCCCGCCATGCTCCATCAGATCCTGAGCATAGAAATGCGACCGCGTGTCATCGTTCGACCCCACCGCAGGCACCACGGTCAAGCCGCCGTCCCGGTAGATTTGATGGAGCCCCGCGAAGGCCGGGTTCAGTCCGCAGTTCGCCTCTCCAAGCTTCAAAATCTCATCTTCCGGAACCGACAAGGTGGGCCGCACCTTGTAATACTCACGGTTCCCCACCGGCGGGACCAAAGTCAGTCCGTCAGCGCCACCCCTCAAAAAAACGACCACCAGCGTCCGCTGCTCATCACTATTTCCCGATATGATTCCTGTTCCTTTCATCGCCATTGAAATCCGGGTGAAGCTAAAAGAAGGGCCAGCGGCTCACCGGATCGCGCCATCGCCGCCTTTTCCTGACCCGACGGAACCCGCCCCAACAAACACGAAGCCAAGCCCGCGATTCCCCCCGCCTTCTCGATGAGTTGCGCCTCATCCACCTTAATTTTTTTACTCACCTCATTGCGAGACAAGGCGATCGCAAAGTGCCATCGCCAGAGCAGCGTCCCGGTCCACGGCGAGGCCACATCCGGATAGCCATCCGGAGTGGGATATTGAAACGGGGCGTGCCCCATCCGCACCAAATAATCAACGAGGTCCATCTCAGAGGAAACTTCCGCCCGCGTCCCTCTCAATGCCGAAACGATAAACTCAAATGGACGCTTCAGCTTCTGCCCCCTCGCACCATCAAGAAACTCCCCGGTCGCGAAGACGGCCCGCAAGATCGTCCCGATATCGCCGCCACTTGCCGAGAAGGCCTTGGCCACTTCATCCACCGATTCCTCCCATGGTTCATCGGCAATAAATCGAACACAAAGTTTCTTCGCGACATGACGCGCGGTCGCAGGATGCCCGCACACAATCTCCAGCACCTCCTCGAGATCCTTCTCCCCACCTCCGGCAGCAATTTCATGCCCCAAAACAAGCTTGGTCCCGTCATCATGCGCATTCGCATCAAACTCAACCTTCCCTTTGAAAAAACGATCTTTCCCCCTCACCGTCCAACCGGTCAAACACCGCGCCACTTCCATGACATCCTGTTGGGTGTATCCCCCACCCACCCCGAGGGTGTGGAGCTCTAACAACTCACGCCCATAATTCTCATTGGGCTTCTCATCCTCATCCCGCTTGCGATTCTCGCGACCATCGAGATACCAAAGCATCGCGGGACTGAGCGCCGAAGCCCTGACCAAATCGGAGAATTTCTCCATCGCATGTTTCCGGATCACCTCCCGATCATCGGCCGCTTTCAACCATCGACACTCCTTTTTTGAGATATCGATATTGAAATGATCACTCCAGAAGTGCGCCATGATCTCAAACAATTGCCGCTTACTTCGCGTCGCCCGGATCAGCGTCGCCCGTGTCAATTGCTCCAGTAAAAATGCTTCCTTATATTCATACATTTCGCCCAGCGGAGCATGGATCGCCTCTAACCTCCGCACCGCCCGATGAGCTCTTTTGTCCTCAATCTCTTCCGGTGCCAGTTGCTCTTCGAGATAAGTCGCCACGGCCTCCCGTTGAGTTCCCGCCATCGCCTTGACACGCGCATACTCCGAAGGCGTCGACCCAAAGGTCACCCGATTGAGCACATGTGAAATAAGATCAAGGCCCTCCCCCGAAGGTGGCTCGACCGGCCCTTCCTCCGGCCCCATTCCCAACCAGTCCTCCACTTTTTCACAACCCGAGGTCGCAAAGAGAGCCACGCCCGCCGCGCCCCTCAAGAAGGCCCGCCGCGAAACTTCGTCTGACTTTTGCGCCTTCATTCGGCCACCACTCCTCTTCCATCACGCCACCCCAGAAAAGCGGCACCAATCCCAGCGAAGATCGCCACTGGAAAAACAAAGAACCATCCCAGCACCGGAAAAATAATCATTAACCCAAGCACGATCCCACCCCGCTTCACCCGCAGCCATGGCTGCGCTTCGTCGATAGGATTTACCAAGCCCTTCCCAATCCGCAAGCAGAGCCCTGCGGAACCACAAAGCCCAAGGAGAAGGATCAAGAGAACCACCACTATTCCCGCCACTTTTAAGACCGGAGGACCACCATTGGCCATTCCAAGCCCAGCCGCGATCAGCGGAATCCCCAAGGCCACCCCAATCAGCAAGGCCTTCCAAGGCGAGCTCCCAAAGCGATCACAAGTGCGCTCAACTAAACCCGGAGCCAAGGCCACCGCGGCGACCCAGTATGCCACCGTGATGACAAAAAATCCCAGAATCACAAAAGTCCATAAGAGGACATCGGCCATAATCATTTCGCTGTTTTCCTTTCCATAGTTTGGTTTTCAGCAAGCCTACGCACCCCCCGCCCAAAAGGTGACAAGGAAATCAAAGTCATCCTTTTCCTCCTTCACGACACCCCTCCCCGTGGCATAGGCTTTCTCCGTGTCCACTCGATTTCTCCTCACCCTGCTCACTCTCACTTGGAGTGCCCATGCCAAACCAAACATCGTCATCATTCTAGTCGATGACATGGGCTATGGCGATCCCGCTTGTTTCAATCCCGAATCGAAAATTGCGACCCCTCATATCGATTCCCTTGCCCGGGACGGCATGAAGTTCACCGACGCCCACGCTCCCGGCCCCCTTTGCCACATGTCCCGCTACGGACTCCTCACCGGCCGCTACCCTTTCCGAACCGATGTCTCGAAATGGCCCAAACAGCCTCTCATCGAGCAGGGGCAAGTGACCATCGCCTCCCTCGCTAAATCCCAAGGTTATACCACCGCCATGGTCGGCAAGTGGCACCTCGGCTTCCGTGAAAACGGCTACGACAAACCGCTCCCCGGAGGGCCCGTCAATCAGGGCTTCGACACTTACTTCGGCATCCGCGCATCCACCGATATCCCGCCCTACTTCTACATTCGGGGAGACAAAGCGGTTCAGCCTCCCACCAACACGATCGAGCCCGAAGTCGCAGAAGGCTGGCATCGGATTCAAGGACGGATGCGTCGCGGAGGCGGAATTTCTCCCGATATGAACATCGCTGATGTCCTCCCAAACTTCACCACCGAAGCCACCAAAATCATCGCGAGTCATGATCAAAAAAAGCCCCTCATGCTCTACCTCGCCTACCCGGCGCCCCACACTCCGTGGCTCCCTTCCCCCGAGTTCCTTGGCAAAAGTAAGGTCAGCATCTACGGCGACTTCGTCATGATGGTCGACGCCCAAGTCGGCAAAGTTCTCGCCGCCCTCAATGAGGCCAAAATGGACGAAGACACGCTCGTCATCTTCACCTCCGACAATGGCCCTTGCTGGTTCGAGAAAGACGTCAAAAAATTCGGCCACGACTCCGCAGGTGGCCTGCGCGGCATGAAAAGCGACGCCTGGGAAGCCGGCCACCGCATGCCCTTCATCGCCCGCTGGCCCGCCACCGTGAAGCCGGGAACAACCAGCAAGCAACTCATCTGCTTCACCGACTTCCTCGCCACTTTTTCCGACATCATGGGCGCAAACCTACCTCATGCCGATCTACCCGATTCCTTCAGCTTCCTTCCCTCACTCAAAGGCCAAACCTCTCCACGCGACTCCTTCGTGATGCGCGCCGGTTCGGCCTCTTCCATGATGACCATCCGCGAGGGCGATTGGAAACTCATCACTGAACTCGGCTCCGGCGGCTTCTCCGACCCAAAGCGAATCAAGCCAAAACCAGACGGTCCAATAGGCCAACTCTACAACCTCGGGAGCGATCTCGCCGAAACGACCAACCTCTATCTCAAGCACCCTGAAATTGTCACCCGTCTCACCAAACGGCTCAACGAGATCAAAGAAGCCTCACACCGCCCCCTCAAATAGAATGAATTCTTCCCGCCGAAACTTCCTCCTCGGCTCCGCAACCGCCCTCGCTTCCACGTCCCTTACCCAGGGAAAAAAAATCGCTCACCAAGGCCGCATCAAGCAAGTCATCGCGGCCTGGCCTTTCGCGGTGGGTGCCCCGTGGAGTCCTCAAGATCTCATCCGCCATGCCAAGCAACTCGGGGTCGCCGGAGTGGAACTCTGCGATGCCGATCAACCACCGCGGCCTTATGAGGGCCCTCCTCGAAGTCAACTACTCCGGCTACGTGGGCCACGAATGGATCCCCACCGGCGACCCACTCGAAGGACTCCGGGAAGCCCTTTCCATCTGCGACATTTAACCTTTCTTCACATATGAAAAAACTCCTCTTCTTTTTTGCCTCACTCGCTCTCGCCAAGGCCTCACCGGTCGACGGATCAAAACCTCATATCATCTTCATTCTCTCCGATGACATGGGTTGGAATGAGCCCGCCTTCAATGGCGGAAACCCAAAGCTGACCCCACACCTCACCAAGCTCAGAAGCCAGGGCGTGAGCCTGAGCCAATTCTACGTTCATGCCGTCTGCGCCCCCACCAGAGCGGCCTTCCTCACCGGGAGATATGCCTTTCGTACTTGGAGCGATTGGCGCTCGGAAGATTTCGGAAAACCCAGCTACCTCGCCAAGCTTGGCATGACGTTAGTCAAGAACGAGGCGGGCGACGAAACACGACGAGTCCACGGCATTGCCAGCGAAGAACGCACCATCGCTGAAGCGCTCAAGGACTCCGGATACTTCACCTCCATCGCCGGCAAATGGCATTGCGGCGAATGGCTCCCTGGACAACTCCCGAGGGGCCAGGGCTTCGACCACCAATACGGTCATTATGGCTGGGGCATCGACTATAACAACAAGACCATTCCCCACAATGCCCCCGCCCGATTTGCAGTCTACGATTGGCACCGTAATCAGGAGCCCGTCTTTGAACCCGGCTACAGCACCGACCTCATCGCAAACGAAGCCGTCCGTGTCATCGCCGATCATCGCATGACCAGAAAAGAGCAACCGCTCTTCATGTATGTCGCCTTCAATGCCGTCCACGGACCTCTTGAAGAAATTCCTCGTTATGTCGAAGAACATGGCAAGCGTCATGCCGCCCTCAAATGCCTCGACGACGCCGTCGGCCTCATCGTCAATGCCATCGCTCAAAGCGGATTCAGTGACAACACCCTCCTCATCTTTGCCAACGATAACGGCGGCTTACGCGAGGAAATGAATGCGCCCTATCGCGGCACCAAAAACACCAACTACGAAGGCGGCGTTCGCGTCCCTTGCCTCATGCGCTGGCCCGATAAGATCGCGGTAAACTCCAGCAAGGATGACCTCATGCACGTGACCGATCTCTACAGCACTTTTGCAACCCTTGCGGGAGCGGACCTACAACAAACACGTCCGCTTGACGGTAAGAACATGACGGACGTTCTTTTCGGACCCGCCAAAAGCCTGCGCGATGAGATCATTTTCGAAGTCTCAGGCAGCGTTCGTTTCCCAGCCATCCGCAAGGGGAAATACAAGCTTGTCGGAAAAGAACTCTACGACCTCGAAGCAGACCCATCGGAGAAAAGCGACCTCGCCGCAAAATATCCCGACATCGTCAAAGAACTGACCTCCCGCGTCACCGAGGTGGGAGACGAACGACCACCACTCACCGGCATGGATCGCCTCATGACACCCGCCCTCCCCTGGGTTTACGGCCAAAGTGAGAACACCAACGTTCCCGACTGGGTCAAAGAAGAAGTCCAAAAGATCCGTAACACCCAGCCCAAGGAATGGGCACCGGGAACAACACCTTGGCCGCAGGCTCCCAAAGACGGCAAAATCATCTACACCGGCGATGGCCGATAGGGCCAGGTTCCCGGTATCAAAGATCAAAGTCCACCCACCCCGCCCCGTGATCGCTCGCGGCATTGCTCCAGTGAGTCGCCCAAGGAGGCTGGATCTCTTGCCCGACCTCCGAAGGCCCTTCCGTCTTCTTCTTTAAAAGATAACCACCCTCATTTTAGGGGGCATAATGACGACTATCCCGAAAAACTCGCAAGCTTGTTCGGATCACCTGGAATCCCTACCGTTCCGAAATGACAATCCGATTCATACTCCTGACCTTGGCGCTCATCGGAATTCTTCCGGCACAGGACGCTCCCTATGACATCGCCCCTCCCGCTGAGCCTCCTTACTATCGAGTTCGCTACGAAGGTTCAGACAAACCCGGCCAACTTTCATTTGCCGTCAAATACACCCTCTGGCTCCCTCCCGGCTTCAAAGCTCTCCGAGGCGTCATCGTCCACCAACACGGCTGCGGCGTGGGCTCCTGCAAATCAGGCCTCACCGGAGCCTTCGATCTCCACTGGCAGGCCTTTGCTCAAAAACACCAATGCGCCCTTCTCGCACCCACCTACGAACAACCGCAGGACGCCGATTGCCAACTCTGGTGCGACCCCCGTAACGGATCCGAGGCCACCTTCCAAAAATCACTTATCGATCTCGCAAAACTCTCGAATCACCCCGAACTGGCAAAAGTCCCGTGGGCTCTCTGGGGACACAGCGGCGGCGGCCACTGGGCTGGCGGCATGGTCATGCTCCATCCCGAACGCGTCGCGGCCGCTTGGCTCCGCTCCGGCGTCCCTTCCCTCTTCAGCGATCCCGAGCGCACCTCCATCAAGCCCCACGACCTTCCCGATGCCGCCTTCAGCAAAAATGAAACCAATGCCAAAAGGCGTCAGACGCACGATGCCTCTTCTCACCAACATCTCCATCTGGCTCCCCAACAAAACCATCGCCGAAGCGTGGTTCCACTACACCGAAGATACCCAGATCCCCGATCAGACCCCTCCACCTGCCCCCACGAACCTACAGGTCAAAAATCAGCACCTGACATGGAAGTCCACCGCTGATCTCGAGAGCGGCCTCGCTCATTTCATCATCATGCGCGACGGCGTCAAGATCGCCACCGTCCCCGAAAAGCCCCAACCAAAGTTCGGTCGCTCGGTCTTCCAGGGGCTTCAATACCGCGACACCCCAAGCCAACCTCTCGTCCAAATGAAGTTCACCGACCCCAAACCCGCGGCCGACAAAGAACACGAATACCAAGTCATCGCCGTCAACACCGTCGGTCTGCAGTCCAAATAAGTTCATCACGATTCTCATAAGCCCATGAAACTTCTCGCCCAGGTCCTCCTCCTAATTTCGCTCACCGGCCTTTACCCCTTTCGAAACGGCTGCGCCTGGAACCACGGCACCGTCCGCCCGGATACCAAAAGCCTTCCCCACCACCTAAAGCCTCTCGGCTACCGGGTCGGCCTAGCCGGCAAAGTTCACGTCAAACCTAAGTCCGCCTTCCCCTTTGTTCGTGTTCCCGGTTTCGATCCAAACTGCGTTCGCAGCCCAACCCAGCCTCACGACACCAAACAAGCCCACCAAGCGGCTGCTAAACTGACCCCGCTCTTTCCAACAAAACCTTAGTTCGAGCACCCGAAAACTTCCTTGCCGCCATGCGATTCCTCGTCATTCCCCTTCTCCTTCTTCAGAGCTCTTGCGCACTGGCCGCAGCTCAAGATTCTAAAAAACCCAACATTCTCTTCATCGCGATTGATGACCTGAACGATTACATCTCTCCCCTTGCGAACCACCCCGGCATCAAAACCCCTAACTTCGATCGCCTCGCCAAACGTTCCGTCACTTTTGCCAACGCCCACTGTGCGGCACCCGCCTGCCACCCCTCGCGCGTGGCCGTCATGACTGGTGTCCACCCGAGTCGCTCCGGCATCTACCGTAATTCCTTCGGGGCCCACGGTCCTCGCTGGCGCGATGAATCTCCCGTCCTCAAGGACGCCGTCGTCCTTTCCCAACATTTCAAAAACAACGGCTACCACGCTGCAGGCGGTGGCAAGATTTTCCACACCCTGCAATGGACTCCCGGTGATTCCCAAAACGATCCCGCCGCCTGGAGTGAATACCGCGGCGACCCACTCGACCCCATCTCAAAGGACTGGCCCCGCCCGGCCTCAACCCGCGGCCAAAATCAGAACAAAGGCTTCATCGGGAGACGCCCACTCAGCGACCACCTTTTCGGAGCAGCCCCGCTTGACCCGGCCAAACCCTGTGGCGACGCACTCGTCACCGACTGGGCCATCGCGCAGCTCGGCAAAACCCGTGAAAAACCCCTTTTCCTCGCGCTTGGCCTTTTCCGCCCCCACATCCCCTGGGAAGTCCCTCAAAAATGGTTCGACCTTCATCCCCTCGAAACAATCCAACTTCCGAAGCACCTCAAAGACGACCTCTCCGACGCCCACTCCCACGGACGCGAACGCTGGCATCAATGGGTCACTCAAAATAAGCAATGGAAGCAGTTCATGCGCGGATACCTCGCCAGCATTAGCTACGTCGATAACGAACTCGGACGCCTCCTCGACGCCCTTGAAAGTTCGCCCAAAAACGACAACACCATCGTCGTCTTATGGTCGGATCACGGCTTCCATATTGGCGAAAAAAAGAACTGGGAAAAGTTCACGCTCTGGAATCAAGCCACCCGTGTCCCCTGCTTCATCCACGCTCCGGGACTCAGTAAGGACGGTCTCAAATCCCAACAAGCCGTCACCCTCACCGATCTCTACCCGACCCTCTGTGAGCTCGCCGGACTTCCCATCCCAAAACAATGCGACGGTATCTCTCTTGTTCCTCAACTCAAAAATCCCGCCACTCCAAAATCCACTCCGGCGATCACCTCCTACCAATTTGGCAAGGAACTCGAAGCCTCCCACGCCCTCATCGACTCGCGCTACCGCTTCATCAGATACGGCAACGGCTTCGAGGAACTCTACGACACACAAAAGGACCCTGACGAATTCACCAATCGCATCGACGATCCCGAACTCACCCCTGTCCGGAAGCGATTTACCAAACTCTTCCCAAAGTCACCCGCCAAACAAGTTCCTCCCGCCCATAATTCCCCCTACAACAGGAAAAAGCCTGCCCGCTAAAAATAGTTCACCTCGGTCTCCCGGTTTTAGAGATCCCAGAGATAAGTCTCGAGCGCTTCACGGTCTCTCTTCGGCAGGTTTCGATAGGCTTTGATCGCCGGTTCGGCCTCGCCACCGTGCCAAAGAATGGCTTCCACGAGACTGCGCGCGCGGCCATCGTGGAGGAGCTGGATGGTATTCTGATTCGCGGCAGCCTGAGTCTCACGATACGTCACCTCCGTGTCACCGGACCGGAATTTCCCGACATGATCATTCGCGGCATGCCGTTTATTCTTGAGAGCCCAAAGCGGAGCAGTCCGCCACTTCGCTGCGAGTTCTGAAGGACCGTCATCGCGCAAGCCCTCACCCATCTCATGTAGGAGCAGATCAGTGAAGGGATGAATCGTCTGCTTGCTCAGTTCGGGGAATTTTGAAGTGCCGGTGCGGAGCGTCTCGGTATGACATGACTGGCAGTTAAGATCACGAAAGACCTTCTCACCAAGCACGACATCAGGATGCTCCGGCCGGATGCGTGGCGGAACTCCCAGCAGGGAAACATAGGCCTCAAGTTCGGCCAGCGCAGCCGCCTCGAGATGCGCCACGCCCATATCCTCTCGGAGAGCGCTTTGGTTCTGTTCATCGACCGTCGCTTGTCCCGCCTTCCAACCAAATCGGCCTATCTTTTTACCAATGCGGCGAGGCTCACCAGCCGACTTCTTCACCAAGCTTAAGATGACATCATCGGGCACCGCTTCAAGCAATCCAGCCCCGATGATGGCGGGTGGCGTACGAGGCGAGATCGCGCCCGCAGGCTTGCCATCGATATGGAAGATGGGCTTCGAAAGCTCGACCACCGTGCCATCGCTCAGCGTCACCTTATGCCTCTCGTAATGGGCGATGGTAACCGTTCCTTCGCGATCATCGCCGTCGGTTTGGAGTTGCATGCCGTGCCGGGATTTCGGGCCAGTGAGGCGGAGGAGCGTGGTATGAATGGCATCACCCAAAGGCGGAAGAAGAGCACCAGCATTGTGGACATGACAGCTATTGCAGGAGAGCATGTTGTTGAAGAGCCGACCAGGGTTCAACGCGGACCGTCGGAATGGTCGTCCGGCCTCCGGCATATTGCTTCGGCGAGGCCGACTCTTGCGGAGAATCTAAGTGATCGATGACAAGACCCGGCACGCCAATCTTGATCCGAAAAAATTCAGAGTAGTAAGCGAAGAGGTTATGCGCGTTATGCTTCTTTTGCTTCACCCACCCCGGATGAGACTCGCTGTTGAAAAATCGAAACTCGAAGGTCAGCGCCTTTCCGACTTTGAGATCCTCCGGATTTTGGTGAAAAGAAAGTGCCCCAAATTCTTGTTCAAAATGAGTGAAACCACTCACGTGCTCCATACGGGTGTTAATGGCGAACTTGCTACGCCCTGTTTCATTGCCGAGTGGGTCGCCTTTATAGATGACTGATAAATCGGCGCCACGGGTCGGAATATAATCTTGGGGCCACTCGGTGCGCAGCGTGAACACCATGCGTTTCTCGCCACGTGGAGTGTAGTCCTCGACCTTGAACCAGGCCCGTCTTCCCTCCCAATAAAAGGGATTGTATTTCGAGAAGTCCATGTCGTTCTCATGGCGACGCCGCACCCGAATGACACCTTCGGTGACCGCGACGCCATCGACAATGCGGGCGTTGATGCGCTCACCAATCTCATCGCCCGAGAGGTCAGCGACCAAAATGGCGGGAAACAGTTTAACCGCCAAAGCAGTCAGGAGGGGCGTGATACACTTCATTGCATTAAATTGCAGTTTAACCGCCCCGAGTGCAACCTTCGAGTGAGCACCGTCTCGTGAGATAAGACGGCCTCCTCCGGGTCCTCCTTTGTGAAAGCAACCTCCCAAGCGCCTCCATTTTCACTCTGCAAAGGGCCCAAAAACATTTCCTGTGATGACGACGTCCGCGCAGTCGGCCGTCTTTACGGATCGGGCCGCGTCGAGTTTTTCGTCGGCCCAAATTCTATTACCGGCGACCCGCAGGCCTTTGGCACTTTTAGCCTGCACCGCGGTTTTCCCTCGTAGCACAAATTTATTCTCTTCGATCCGGATATTCTGGTGCACCGCATTGTGGGGTACGGTGTTTTGCGGGTTGATGCTCACGACCGGTTCCCCGCAATCGAGAAAGCTATTTTTGCGGATTGTCAGATCGCGCACGCCACCGGATTCGAACCACCCGCGGGCATCGGCATCGATCAAGATTCCGCTCATTTGAGTGGCGAGGAACTCGTTATTCTCGATGACCACCTTTCCCCGACTCGTGACAAGGAAGCCACGAGTTGGGATGCGCCTGACCTTACAGCCGCGGATTTCGACCTCCGGATTCCAGGTGAGATTCTCCAGCACATCGGTCTTGCGGATTGTTTTCGGAGCGGCTTTCTCGAGGGTAAGAATCATATCGACCGGGCTGATGAGGCGGGACTGCGTCACTCGGTTTTTTTGGAAGCCTGCCATGGAATCCGAGTGCATGAACCCGACTTCATCGCCAGGGTTGAAGGCCATGAATCCGAAGGTCTGCTTGTGCATGAAGCGCACCTTAATTTGGTGATCCGAGAGGCGCTCCACCACGCGCAAGTAGGTCCCGTGGATGTTGATAGCGTCATCGTGTGCGCCCGAAAAGAGACAGTCCTTTACGAGGAGTTTCCCGCGACATCCTGAGACTTGGATACCATCAGCCCACGCCGCGGTGGTCCGCCCGCTCTTGCGACCCGGGGCGATGGTGACGGTATCGAAAGTAAGGTTCTCAGAGAACTGGTTGACCAATCCCATCCCATGGAGGAATCGGAAGTGAACGTCCTGCCACGTGATGTTCTTGCTACGACGTGTGAAGACGCCCGCACAGTCCCGGAAGGGATTACGGATCTGGTAGATGTGCTCGAGCTTTAAGCGATGTTTGCCCCGTCCACGAACATGGAATGGTGCGATCTCCTCGAAGCTGAGATTCTTAAGAGGATCAACGACGCGCCGGACGCGGTGGTTGCTCGGATCGAGGTCCTGGCCGAGTCCGCCGGTTTCGTGCCATCCCTCACCCAGCCAGATAATTTTTCCGTCTTCGATCTTATAAGCCGAATCTTGGTGGATCTTAAGGTCAACGTATTCGCCCTCGATTTTTTCCACCTGAAGTTCCGAGACGGTCGGCCGGTGGTAGTCGAAGCTCAGGCCGCTGATGGTGATGTCCTCGCAGCCGTCGAGACAGACTTCGATCATCTTGCCGCGAAAGAAAATCGTGGCGTCGGGACCAGATAGGCGCACATGCTTCGCGCCGGCCAAAAGGATACCGACCGCCTTGCGGCCTTCGGCATCATCATTTGTGTTAGAGATATGATAAATACTTCGGAAAGCGTGATCGGGATGAAAGTCGTAGCGACCGGGGGCGAAACAAACCTCGATCGGCGCTGCTGCCGTTCCGGCTCCAGTGAGAGCGAGCGTTTGAGCAAAGGCTCCCGGAGCGATGACTTCGATGCGGTCGCCTGGAGCAAGCAGGAGTTGATTGGCCCGCGCAAAGGTGCGCCAGGCAAGTCCCGGCTTCAGGCCTGAGTGATCATCGTTCCCCTTGATTGGGTCGATGTGGTAGATCGTTTTCCCGGGAGAAGGTTTGCGCTTTTCGGCCGGCGGATAGAGGTCACCGGGGTGCTCGAGGACGTGCGCAATCTGCCTTGCAACCCGCTTGCCAAGCAATTGATTCCCCGCGGCGTTCCAGTGGACATCCTTCTTGCCGAGAGTGTATTTCCTCCGGTCGGGTGAGATCGCGGAATAGAGATCATTGATGAGGACCCCGTTCTCCTCCATCACCGCGAGGGCGGCATCACGGAAGGTCTGGGCTTCCTGCTCCGTGATGACGACCTTGATCTTGCTCTCGGCTTCGTCGCACGGAGGAGTCGTAGTCGCAAAAATGAGCTTAGCATCGGTGGTGCTGAGTACTTTGACGATCTTCTCCAGATGACCGGCGAAACGCTCAGGAGTGGTACCTCGCTCCTGTTTCCATCCATACCAATCCCACAGGCCGAAGTTAAAGTGGATGACGTCCCAGTTCCCGTCACCGAGCCATTCCTTGACGTTTTCGACTCCCCTGCCGCTGTCGGCGCAATTGCCCTTCACCCGGTGGACATTGGCCTTGCCCTTCAGGGCGCGACGGACCGTCGTAGTGTAGGCGATAGAGATGGAATCGCCCATAATAAGAACACGAGGGAGTTCCGGGTCGTCCGTCGGATTTGTGAAGGGCTTGTGAAACTCCGGGGCCGCGAATTGATCGGCTAGGCCCGGTAGCGATAGCAGAGCGAGGTAGAGGCAAGAAACGAGAGGCGACATGGATGAAGGGAGTGGGAAGCGCTACGGACGATGAACAGACAATTTCTCAGAAAAGGGCTCGGAGGTCGAAGAGTCCGCCATCGAAGCCCGCTCAACGCTCACTTGCGAAATCGCATTTTCAGGAGGCGCTCACACCGGGATCTACGGGATCACACAATTCATCGTCAACCCTCCCCCTTCCGGGAGCCGGCAGTATTCGCAGATATCCTCGTCTCACGCGAAGTTGGAGCCTTCATCCCTAAATCGAAAAATTCATGTGTCCTGCCATCAACATTATGTTTGACGATTTCGGTGAACCACAGCGAACTGGGAACCTTGAACGGGATATCCCCTTCTCTTTTCACATGAGTTCCAAACGCACCACCGTCCTCGCAGGTATCGCCTCGAATAACGCCACCTTGTTTCACCGAATGCAATTCACCGTTTCTGACTCCTCGGTGGTTATCGACTTCGCGGACGGGACCTCTCTTCTGATTATCCGAGACATCGAAATGGACCGAGCGCGCCAGGCCGGTTCGGCGGATCGCGTTTGTTGCGCGGCCGACTTTGAGCCGGAAGGCGGGCTCTCCGGTGATCGCGATACCGCCTTGGCTCAGGCCACGGCCGAATGCCTCCGAGGTGCCGGGGAAACCGCAATCACAGTTGATCGCTCGCTCCCTTACCTTTATGCTCATTTCATTTTAGAAGCTGGGATCACCATCGCGTATTCAGAGAACTTTGGGGTGCAGGAACGTCGCCTCAAAAGCCCCGACGAGGTCGAGCATTTGCGCCATGCCCAAAAAATCACGGGCGAAGCGATGACCTTCGCCTGCCGGACCATCGCGAACGCCACTCCGGATCACGATGGCATTCTCCACCACGATGGGGCCGTCCTCACCTCCGAACGGGTCCGCGCAATGATCACGGCCTTCTTGATTGAGAAAAATTTCTCCAACTCGCACGACTCCATCGTGGCGAGCGCTCCTCATGTCGCCGACTGTCACCATCACGGAACGGGACCTTTGAAAGCAAATCTCCCGATCATCGTCGACATTTTCCCGATGGACAACGCGTCCCGGTACAATGGCGACATGACACGAACGGTGGTTTGTGGTGAGCCGTCCGACAAAGCGAAAAAAATGCACGCCGCCGTTTGCGAAGCGAAGGCCGCCGGATGCGAGGCGCTCAAGGCAGGCACGACCGGCGAAGCCGTCCATCTTGCCACGATTGCCATTCTTGAGAAACATCACTTCACTATCGTGCGTGGTGATGTGCCCCACGATCCGGCCATCCCCACGATGTCGCACGGAACCGGACACGGGATCGGTTTGGATGTTCACGAGCCCATTCTCCTCGATTATCGGGGAGGCGAAATTTTTGAGAGCGAGCTCTTCACCGTGGAACCGGGATTGTATTCCTCGGTCCTCGGAGGAGTCAGGATCGAGGACATGGTTCTCGTCACCGAGACCGGTCACGAGGTTCTTTCGCCAGTGCAAGAGGGCCTAAATTGGAAGGAGTGATCGATGCTGCAAAACTACAATCCCGCCAACGTCAACCTCATCGTCAACATCAATGGCAAGCGCGTGCACCGGGACCAAGCCGGGGTCAGCCCTTTCGATTCTTCGGTGCAGAATGGCGACGCGGTCTGGGAGGGCTTACGCCTTTACAAGGGGCGAATGTTCAAGCTTCGGGAGCATCTTGACCGCTTGCGTAAAAGCGCCGCACTCCTGCAGTATCGAGGCTATTCGAGCGACGACGAACTGATTACCGAAGTGACCCGAACGCTCGAAGCAAACGCGACCCACCTCTTCCTTGTCAAAGCCGGCGTGGTCGAGACTTCGACGACGAAGGCTTGCCCTGAAGAAATCACACGGATGACCATCCTTTCGCTCTGTCGCGAGCACGTTATCCCCAGCGTTGTCCGAGACATCTCCGAGGCCGAGATCTACCAAGCAGATGAAGTCTTTTGCAATGGCACGATGGGCGAAATCGCGGCGGTGACCCGGATCGATAAAACGGTCTTTGGCGGAGGCCAACCCGGGCCGTTGACAACGCGCTTGAGCAATCTCTATGCGCACATCACGATGCAAGATTAGAAAAGATAGCCCCAAGTAAGCCTACGAGAAAGATCACCTATTTCTTCGGTGCAAGGTCGAGGAACACGATGGTTGAAGGATTGCCGACCGGTGTGTATTTCCCGGTGAACTCGAGTTTGCCTGATTTTTGATCCACTCTAAAAGCGGCAATATTGTCGCCGCGCTGATTGCAGGAGAAGAGGAACTTTCCGCTTGGATCAAAATTGAAACTGCGCGGGTAGTCGCCCCGGGTCCACTCATCGGCGACGAAGGTCAATTCACCGGTCTCCCCGATCGAGAAGATCCCAATGCTATCGTGCAGACGATTGCCGGCATAGACAAAGCGGCCATCTTCGGAGACGAGGATCCCGGAACAGAAATTACTTCCGGCGAATCCCGGTGGCAGACTGGAGATCGTCTTTCTCTCGCTCAGCGTTCCCTTGGCCGCATCATAGTCAAACAAGACAATGGTCGATCCTTCCTCTTGCAGAGAATACAACCAGCGCCCGTTGGGATGAAAATGGAAGTGCCGGGGACCGTCGCCCGGCGGCAAGGAGACCGACGCCGGATCGTTGGGCGTGAGCAGACCTTTCTCGTCATCGAATTTCCAGACGTAAATCTTGTCCAAGCCCAGATCGACGTGGAGCACGAATCGCCCGGAGGGATCGGCCTCGATCATATGGGCATGAGCTTGATCGTGCCCACTGAAGGCGAAGCTTCCCGGCGGTGCGTTGGTGGCCTTCGTCGGCCCCACTTCCCCCTCATCCTGCTTGAGGTCGCAGGCAAGCCCGAGACTGCCATTGGGTAGAATTGGCAGGACCGCCACCGAACCGCCGAAATAGTTGGCCACTAAGATGAACTTCCCGGACGGGTGCATGCTCAGATGGGCTGGCCCCTTGCCTCCGGAACTCACGGTGTTGAGTAACTTGAGGGCCCCGTTGGTCTCGTCGATCAGGAAGGCGCTGATTGAGCCGGCCTCGTTCTTCCCAATCCGCTCAGTCTCGTTGGCCGAATACAGACGCGTCCGGTCGGAGTTAAAAGCGAGCGCGCTCGGACTCGTCCCCATCTCATGTAAGCCACAGGGCGTCATCGCCCCGGTATCGCGATCGACTTGAAACAAGTGAATGCCTCGACCATTCCCCGGGGGTAAATCAACCTGGGTCGGCAGGACGTTCTTCAGCGGCGAGGTATAAGTCCCCACATAGGCCATGATCGGCGGCCCAGCATCGCTCACCTGTGCCATGAGCCCTTGCGAGGAAACGATAATCAGGGCACCGCCAGCAAGCGTGGTGAGGGCCCTTATAAACGCGCGACGGGGTTGGGAGATGACTCGTTTCATATCAATATCCCACAATCGGGTTACGAGAGACTAGGACGGAGCCGAAGTAATAAAAGATCAATCCACCGGGGATCGCGGACCCCAATTGTGAATTTCCACCCGCTCATCGCGTTTCATGCTCGAATCTCAACGGACCCCGGCAGCAACCCTGTCCCCATTGTCAACGGTCGGAGACCTTGATTCGTCATGGTTACTCCGCTGGCTACAAAGCCCACTGCTATGAACGTGAGGTCAGAAAGTTTTGTTTTTTGCTCCAACGTGTCTCACACCACCTCAAAATGCGCGTCCTCGGAGCTCTCGAACATGCCCCCAGCGACACCCTCAAAGCCCGCTACCTCGCCGTCTCAATCATGACATTTCAGGATGAAAACGGCAAACCTCATCGCTTCACCAAGCGCACCATCCAGACTTCGTGGTATCACTACCGTGAGCACGGCGTTACCGATCCGCCTGCCCGTGCCGACAAGAACACCCTGCGCAAAGTCACCCCGGAAGACCTCCTCGCCGCCATCGCAAAAGCCTGGGGAGCACCCCGCCCAGGGATACCCAGAACGGCGCGCGATTGAGGAAATACCCTTGGCGGTTCTGTTTAAAAAAAGAGACAGCCCGATGGGCTGTCTCTTTTGCAATATTTGGAAGTCGATTATGCTATCGGCGGCCGGCCGGGGCGGGGGGACGAGGGCCTTCACCATCGTCGGGACCATCACCGGGACGTGGGCCGCCACCACCAGGACGTGGGCGTGAGGGTGGACGGTGGAACCGAAGACGTGCGTTGAACTCTTCAAGGCTCACAGCGCCGCTATCGTCGGCATCAAGACGGTCGAAGATAGAAGCAACACGTTCCTCGGAAGCTCTCTGAAGAGGGGGAAGGGCAGCGAATTCCTCCAGTGAAAGGACACCGTCCTCACCTGCGATTTCAGCAAATTTTTCGGCGCGTTTCGCAGCGATTCTTTCGCGGATCGCATCACGGGCGGCATCACGCTCTTCGCTTGAAATTTCGCCATCTCCATCGGTGTCGATTTCGGCGCGGCGTTCTTCACGGGCTGCCTTACGGGCGGCCTTGATCGCCTGACGCTCTTCTTCGTCGATGACGCTGTCTTCGTTCACATCATATTGTTGAAGGAATTCGGGGAGGGTGCCGTCGCCGAACGACCTGTCGTCTGCTTGAGCGAAGGAAGCTCCTCCGAGGAGGGTTCCTGCGATCAGAATGTTTTTTAATTTCATCTCTAATTTCTGGTTGGTTGGTTGTGTTTGGGGCCTAATCGCCGATCTGATCGGCTTTCATGGGGAGTGACGGGGCGGGTCACAACTTGGTTACAAAAAAAATTCCTTTTTTAGAACCTACTGACCGAGGAGGTCAAAGAGGTTTCCACCGGAGTGTCCGGAGGCTTCGCCATCCCCTGCGGCTGGTTGGTCAGAGGGGATGACTCCTGTGTCGAAGGCATCTTCGGCTGTGACGTTGGCTTCACCATTGTCGATGGCGGTATCGAGATCGACTTCAAGCTGGCCGACGACGTCTTCCCACCAAGCGTCGTGATCGGCTGACACCTCGATAAGCTCATCTTGCTGCGAGGAATCAAAAACCGAAGCAAGACTATCGTTCAAGGTGGATGCGGGTGCGATGGCGGGAAGAGATTGACCATTGATGGTCATAGCCGGGTGGGCCTGGTCATGATGGGCCACGATGAGGGGGAAGGTTTTGCGCCGCTGTTCCGCGGTGAGCTTGTATTGGCTGGAGAGCTTATCGAGTTTCTCGCGGGCTTCGCGGCGAGTGCTCGAGAGGATGTCGTTCACGCGGACCAATTGGGCGTTGTCGAGATGAGAGGTTGTGGATTTTGGAAGCGAGACTCTGATGTCGTTGCTACGGGAGGAGCGGGTCTTTTGGGCTTCCTGACGGGAACCGCTGGAAGAGCGGCTTGCGGAAGCCGCGGGATGATTCGCGTGACCGGAGGAGGTTCCAGCGGTGTCTCCATGATCTCGGTCAAAGGAAATCATGAACGCCAGCGATCCGGCTACGACAAGGAGGGTGACGGCGAGAACGAAGGAAGATCGGAACATTTTAGGGAGGTGTGTGGAACGACAGATTATTCTGCAGTCGACGATTGAAACCTCAAATCGATGGCATGTTGTAAACTTTTTCGATCTTTTTTAATCCTCTCCTGCTGTGTGGGTCGAGATGGGGAAGAAGTTGATCGTGAAGTTCAAGGAGCGCACGATAGTAATACTGCTAGCAGTTTGAGGGACTTGGCCCCAGCAATCTGTGTCAGCTCGCTCTTCACCGGTAGGTTGTGATCGGTTGGGGAAGTGGGATCGGTAAGGAAGGCCAGTTCAATGAGATTGTTGACTCCATCTTGATCCAGATT
>JBLIDI010000036.1:0-20482 GCA_047634075.1 Akkermansiaceae bacterium | reverse complement strand
GACCGCAATAAGAAGCCCTTGCCCTTCGATCGCCTTTCGGCCGGCGAACGTCAGCTGCTCGCCACCTCCATGCTCTGGGGCCTCGCCCGTGCCTCGGGACGTCCCGTCCCGACTATTATCGATACCCCGCTCGGACGTCTCGATTCCTCACACCGCAACCACCTCGTCACTCGCTACTTTCCCAGCGCCTCTCACCAGGTCCTCCTCCTCTCTACCGACGAGGAAATCGTCGGCAACTACCACAAGGCCATTAAGCCCTACGTCACCCGACACTACAACCTCGCCCACGACGAGGCTCTCGGCACCACCCAAATCCAATCAGGCTACTTCCCAGAATATGAAACCTCCCGTTGAAAACGTAAAAGTCAGCTCTCGTGGCCGTGACACCCTCATCCAAGCGAAGCGCCACACCGGCCTGACTCAATGGAACGAACTCCTCCGGTGGGCATTCTGCTTATCAATTTCAAATCCTGAGAAGCCAAAGATCTTGCTCAAAATCGACTCGGGAATGGATCCCGTCGAGTGGCAGACCTTCGCTGGTGAAAATTCACAATATTTCACCGGCGTCTTCTACCTCAGAGCGAAGCAGGATGGGGTAAACCCCAATGATTCTGAAGCAATATCGAACTACTTCCGCGCACACGTAGAGAGAGGGATCGCTTCCCTTAGATCGCTAAAATCTCTTCCGACTTTGATTCAAAGCCGACACTAATGCCGTTGCGATATAAATCCGCGTCAGTACCGGAGAGCGTTCACGAGGACACCAAAGATAATTTACGATTCCAAGGACTACCAATTTTAGCGTTAACGATAATCTTCTCCAAATCGCCTTGAATCAATTTTCTCACATTTGAATTGTCTTGGACCCTCGTCACCCAATCAGTAGTCCAAAAGTCTTCAGGGATTGGACTAAAAAGCCCTACAACGTAACGTTTCAGATCTTCAGACTCAAGGGGATCCACCGTACTCGTTGCCCATTTCATTAATAAATCATGCGTAACGTATTCGTTTATAGCAATGATGCTGACCTTCTTCAGAAGCTTATTGGAGGCATCTCCATTCCAGAGATTACCGTAAACTCCTTTCACGGCAGACCAAATATCGATGAAGACCGCTTCAGCGCTATCTCGATCCTCCAACAGGGTCTCAAACGCAGATTGCAGCTGCTTCATGCAGGTCTCGATCGCTGACACGGGAATAATTCGTTCTGCACTCTCATTCCGATCATTTCTCTCCCAATCAAGCATTTCGTAAAAAGGACTATCTCTATCACCGTCCACACGGACCAATGTAGGGGTAGACTCACCGTAGCGAATTCCTGCGGACTCTAGCCTTTTCGAAAGAGCCTCGTCGTCTTGATCCAAATCAGCAATTATAGACTTAATGTTGGTGGTTGCCACCTTTTGAGCCTTCTGATTAATGACAACAAACTGAAATGCCTCCTCTGCTGGCGTAGAATTCAAAATAGCTACTATCAGTAACGGTATGTCTTCATCGCTATAGTCGCTACAGCCTTTTAGTCTATGTTGTCCATCTACTATAAGGCCGGGCATTAAATATGACTTGGACTCATCATTTGGGTCGACTTCCCCATTGTAGGTTATCTCAATCGCTCCATAATGAACTTTATCATCACATCGATTTTTTTCCATGACGTCTCGATCATCGTCGCAGGGGGTAAACTTAACGCTAGCCTCCCTGAATCCAATAAGAATTGAACCGGGTAGCGTGTTGCCATTATTCGATTCAAGAAATCGTCGAACAGCCGATCGTCGCGCTGGCTTTATAACCCGCTGAGTTCCGCCCTCGTGCTCTGTGGTGCGCTTGACGCCTGACCAGAGAATCACCTCACGCGTTCGAGCGTAGAATGTGAAGAATGTTGGACAAGAATCATGATTCCGCTGAATCACCCTAGCTCCGAAATAAGTTTTTGTAGTCATACCTGTTATCAATGATTATCGCATTTCATGCCGATATTAAAATAGTGCCAGGAGTCTGATTCCTCTAGGCGAAACGCCCGAAGCTCTCCAGCCTCCTGAACCCCTTGGCCGCAAATAGAGCACCTTGAGTGTTCCTTCAACAACAACGCTAGTGCATTCGGTGACTGAAAAAGTCGAGCTCCCCATTTTGGGTGACTATCCGAATATCGGGTTGTTATCCTCTCAAAAAAATAGTCAAAGGACCCAATTGAATTTTCCTTCTGAGAATTGCAGCTACGACATGAGAGCTTTAGATTATTCTCGTCACTACCTCCTCCAAATTCATGTGGATGAACGTGCTCCACTTCGGCCGAATCGCTCCTATCTGAATTCTCAAAATTCAGACTTAGCCCACAAATATAGCATCTCGAATCACCATTCTCTCTGCATGAATTCGACACCGTGTTCCTGGTGCCACTAGAGACCTTCTTCTTTGCGTTCTCAATAGCCGTATAAATTAGAGCTTTTACCCTTTCAAGATCGTAGTCGTCCGCTGTGAAATAGGTATTCTTTAGTAGATAGTGCTCTATCAGTTCCATCAAACGCCCTGGGCTTCGGTCTCCGCCCGCCATTTCATCAATGACGAACTGAGAGCCATGAACAATTCTTCTGACAGCATAGCTGACGATTCGTTCTCTCTCAGCCTCTTCGAATTCGCCTTCAGCATTGAACAGGCTATCCACTGCTCTCCCAACCCCTCCACCGTTGTTAAATTTCGTCAGCCGATTCCTCATGTAGTCAACCAGCGCCACGCCAGGATCAACGCCTAAGCCTGAGTCTTGATGATCAATTGAATTCACCATGTTTCACGGTTTGGATTGCGGGGCAAAGGGTCACGCTAGGAGGATCCTAGAAGATTATATTGAAAGATCCAGGTCGGGTTCTTGAGCACTTCCGTCACTGAAACTCCGATTGATCAGATCGACCAGACCGTCTAGGTCAATCAAACGTCCATCGAACTGCTCTTCGATCAAAGAAAGCCCTCCATTTGCATACTCTTGAAAAATAGTGAGGCGCTCGTCCTCGGCTTCAGCAGTGCCTTGTAGTACATCGGAGGAATCATTCTCCACCAAGCCCATCAAATAGGCGACGCCTGGCCAGCTGGGGCAATTACCGAAAGTCGTCTGGTCGATCCCTTTTCCTGTATCCACACTAGCAAGGGGTTCTCTTCTATTCGCGTGGTATCCAAGCTGAGCGGCGAAGAGCAGGAGCCTCCAAATCTCCTTGAACACGCCCACGTTGTCAGACATGAGAGCATTGATGATTTGTTCTTTGTCTTTGGCGCGGTGAATTCGTTTCGTACCTGCCGCCTTTGCCTTTGTCATCGTTTTCATCTGTTCCTTTTCGTTTAGGATTTTGAACTTTCCATCACTGGATAACTCGAAAACAGCGTCACTAGCTCGATCCGTCCGAGGTGTATTAGAAGATTTCCGCTTAAGTTCGGTATCGAGTATGTGAACTGCTTTTGAACGCTGGTCTACGCCAAATGAGTAGAGCCCAAGCTTATTAATCTTATCATAAATTTCCTCAATTGCGGCGATGCCTCCCAATTCTTTCAGGGCAGCTTCTCCTGCTTCCCAGATTGTTAGTTTGCCACTCATAATTCACAAATTCGGGTAAACTCTTCTTCATCGGACGAGAAGTATTGTTGCAGTTTTTGCCCGTCGATATCCAACTCGGAGGTGGCGCGGTCGGGCATGGTGGGGCCGGTGAAGGTGAGGTAGTAACGCCGACCGACACGGCCGGAGGCTTCCAGCACTTCGTGCACGTCGCCGTCATACTGGGTCGGGCTGACCAGCAGCAGCACCTGCGGGGCGAGTTCCGGGATATAGCGGGCGACGTCCTTGCGGAACATGCTCAGCGAGCCGAAGGGCGAATCGATCGCAATCGGGTAGGCAGAGCCTGACAAGCCGCGCACAATTGTCGGAATCTCCGAGCGGCGGTTGGCCAAGGCCACCAGGCTGGCGATGAAGACCAGTGAGGTCACGGTGCGCTGACCGGTGCTCAAGGCGGCATCGATTTCGCTGTCCACGCCATCCGACGAAGTTCCGGCCACCCGCTTGCGGATGCGCAGGGTGAAGTCCTTAGACAGTTCCGGCCAGAAATCGCGGTCCATGATCTTGCGGAAATGCTTGCCGATCTCGTCGTTGAGGAGCGGGCGTAGCTCCTCGGTTTCGGCATCGAGGATCTGCTTCAGCAGGGCGGCACTGTCTTCCACCGCGCTGACCCGACGCTGGGCGAGGGCCGCGCTGGCGTCCTTGTCCTCCATCTGCCGGATCGCGCTTTCCAGATCAGCGATCTCCTGTTCCAGGCCCTCGATCTTGCCCTCGTTGCGACCCAGCTCCGCATGCTGGCTTTGGGTCTCCAATAACAAGTCGCTGCGTTTCTTCTCGAGATCGCGAACTTCGTCATCGTTTTTGCCGCTCAGCTCTTTGTGGATCTTTTCCAGTTCCTCCTCAACCTCGTCGATCTGACGCTTGAGTTCAAGACGCTCCATCGTCAGCTCGCGGATGCGCTCCTCGACGGTGCGCGCGCTTTCTTCCAGCACGCCCATGGCATGGTCCAAGGCACCGACGGCATTGTTGAAGTCCTGATCACCGGCGTAGCTCATCAACTTCTCTACGGCGGCCCGCTCGTCGCTGCCGGGTTCGAGACATCGGGTGCAGATGCACTTTTCCTGATCGAGCAATTCGGCGAGAAAGGAATTCAGCACCTTGGCCGGAATCTTACCTTCACTCCGCAGGCGCGAAACAATCTCGCGGCCCCGGTTCACAAGGTCTTTGGTGAAGAGGGTGTAGCTGTCTTCCGCGATCACCTTCGCCAACTTCGCCGAGGACTCTTGCCGCGAGGTGTTCAATTCCTCCAACTGCTGGCTGAGTCGCGAACGCTTCTCCTGCAACTGATAAGCCCGCTGATTGGCGGCCAGCTTATTGTCGATGGTTTCAACGTCCTTGCCCAGCGCCGTCACATTACGGCGAATCTGGCCAATCGTATCTTTCAGCTCGGCCAAGGCGGTTTCCTTGTTCTCGCGTTGATCGAGCAGGGTCTTCTTTTCCTCGCTGGTCGGCTGTTCACGAAGCTCGGCTCGCAGCTTGCCTTTCACATTTTGGTGGTTCAGATCCTGAATCGTTGTGTCCAGTAATTGCAGCCCCAGCATCTGGCGAATCGCCTCAGAGACCTCACCGCTGCTCTGCTCCATCGCCAGGTAGTTGATGCGCTCACCATTGAAGAAGAGTAGCTTCCGAATGCCATCGGGAACAATCGACTGTATCCGGTTCTGCGGGTTGTCCTGCCGGTGCGTCTGGCCATCGCGCATCACCACCAGGTCCATATCTGTCTTGCGGGCATCCACCCGCTCCTGAGCCAGACTCAACGAACGTTTCAACACGTGCTGCATGCCCTCGTGCTTGAACGTCAGCTCCACCGAGGCCACCACCTGCGCCGGATCACTGGCGCGACCCGCGACGCCTTCATTGACCAAGCAATCCGGCTTCTCAAAATCATCAGGTTTACCGTCCGTCCCCATCAGCCCCGGCTGCCCATAGAGCACCCACAGCAGGCCCTTCAGAATGGTTGTTTTCCCGAAACCATTCTCGGCATGGACAATCGTCACATTCTGATCCGGCAAGGTCGACAAGATTAACTCCTGCCGTCCTTTGAACTGCCGAAAGTTCTCAAATACAATCCGTTCGATGATCATTTGATTTGTCGTTTCACGTTGTCGTAGATCACCTGGTGGATGTTACTCCGCCGTTGCTTGTGCATCACCTTGCGCTCCTCCTCGAGCACCACGCGGATTAGCGACTTCAATTCCTCAGGAGCAGAGAGAAACATCTCCTGCGCCCGGGTTGGCTTCGATTTCGAAATACTTTGCTCACTCATGGTAGGCTAAATTTGTTTGACATCTACATCTTCTTGGGGAGTGAAGCACTTAAGGCAGCATCCCAGAACCTCGACGATTCGGTCTCTTCCTGCTTTAGCCCTTGCTTGGTCGTCGATGTCACCATCTTCAACTCCTTTGATGATGTCGGCAGACTTTACAAACTCTTTGTAGAGAGACTGATAGTGATCATAAGAATTCGCCCACTCTGACGAAGCTTGCTTAGTTCTCCATATTTTCTCGAGTCCAACTGCAGAGATTTCACCATCGTTAACTTCAATGTCGACATCGACCAGCTTCAGTTCCTTTTCACTAATGTGACGTAGAGAATAGTAGAGAAGTGCGATGAGTGCCTGGATGCGCTTTTCGCTGGTCGAGGCTACCTTTATTTTTCCGCCTCCATAATTGACTGAAATAAATGTCCAGAGTTTCCAGCTTCCATTCGGCAAGTCAGCGCCCACTCTTAGTAAATCACAGTCATACAAGCGATTGAGAACACTCAAATATTGATCGACATCGCCATATTTGTCGCGTTGATCCTCGGGGATATCGACAAATAATTCCTTCGCAAAACGCATAATCGCCTTCTGGAAGATGGTCTTAAACGCCCACTGTTCGCCCAGATCACCTGAACGCAGGGATTTGATCTGGTTTTCGATGACGCGTTCGTGGTGATACAAGATCTTTTCTTCCCAGTTTTCGCCATGCTTTGACTCCATTTCGTTCTTCAACTGTTCCCTGTGGTCTTTGGGTTGGGCGACAAACTGAGCAAATTCTCCTGAGATCAATCCGTTGTCCGAAGCGTAGTCCAATAACTTCTGGTATGGTTTAAACTCGCGCAAAATCTTCAACATCCAAGATGAGAACCTTTCGTTGAATCCTTCGACAGCCTTAGGCAAAAACTGAGGAGGAAGGCCGGTTAATGGTGTTGTAGGATCGCCAGTCTCGTCATCTAGGAACTTTTGCTTGTAGAATTCGGCCAAGTCCATGCCATCACAGATGAGTTCGAGGTCGCCAGTCTCGGGGTGTGGCATGCCTACTCTGGCCTTCGCGTCGTTGATGAACGACAAAGCCTTCGACTTGTTCATAGGGTCTTTAATGGGAGGGCTGAGATCAAGAATGTCCTCAACGATCAGATGTAGATTAACCAAAGAATTTAAATAATATTTTTGATCGAACCTGCTGTTAGCATCCTGCCATCGAAGTAAGCTGAGTGGCAATTTGTTGGGGTCGTCCATGCATGTCCCCTCTGTAATCATGGAGCGAACACAGCACGAGGCAAGGCTCCTGTCATCAAGGATAATCTGAGTGGCTAAATCTACTTCTTTGGCGTTCTTGTTGAGATCTGTGAAGATCTCACGCGCGATCGATTTTATCCCCGAATTGCCGCCTGGTGCAGACTTAAAACCTACCGACTCATGTAGAAGTAGGAAAATAATTGGGACTCTCGTATTGCGGGCGGTCTCGGCCAGCTCATAGTTATTGTCGCTCATCCACATTTTGAGCGACTTAAGTCGATGCTGGCCATCTACGGCAACAGCATCAACGCTATTCGAATCCCACCTTAATCGAGACATCGCAGCTGAAGTGGTTTCAACGAACTGGACTCCACCGAATACGGACTTTATATGGTCCGTGTCGTCAAAAAAAGCGTCCCATTGATCTTGGCCATCATAGGGGATTGCAGGATCCCCACCGGGAATTCCTTCAAATTCACGGAGAATCTTACCTGAACGATCTTTCGGAAGAAGGACAAACGTCAGGCTGTTAAAAAACTTAAGTTTGTTTGGATTCTTCAAAAATCCCTCCACAATCTCTTTTTTGACCCGCTCTGGGTCTATTGTGCGCTGGAACAGCTCTACGAGGTTGTAGCTGTTTTCTAGTGAGGGGGTGACTTCTTCATGGGTCTTTAGCTCTTTGGTCACGCGCTTAAGATCCATCAGGGCCGTAAAGTAGGGAACTCGTACACTCGCAGATAGTGAGTATTCGCCCTTCTGACCATAGATGGGGTTGTTAAAGTGAGCCTGCTCCTGCGTTGTGTTAGATTTTGGTGGTAGTTTCATAAATCATCCAATGCGTAATGTGAATTGTGGTGAGAATAGCCGGGACAGAACCTCCTCAATTAAAAGCTCATGATCCAGTTCGGTGGCTGGCTCCCCGAAGTCTTCCATTTCCTCTTCGTTGTGGGCCGTACCTGAGGCTTCCTTATCATCCGGGATTAGCTCACCAAGCCCTTGATCGTATTGAGGGGAAACAAAGAGCAAGCATTTATCAATATCGACTGATGCCTCTTCGAGTCGCAGTCGCAGGGGGCTCTCCTCTTTTAGGTGATTCGATAATCTTGTTTTTAGGTTGTGAGACTTCCCAATGTAAAGGGGGGCCTGGAAAAGGTATCCTAGCGACAGATTGTTCTGCAATTGGGTCCTAAAGGTCTCATCTTCCAATGCAATCCGTAAGGCTTTTTGTTTTCCTGTAGGAAGTTGTCCAGCCGACGCGATTTCAACATTGTAGTAAGGAGCAACAAATCCTGACCGTGGCGCAAATTTAGGGGCATGAATTTCGCGCATTAGCTCCTCGTAAAAAGCCTCAGGTTCGTCCCCAAAATCGAATGCCCTAAACCACGCGTAGACGCCAGGTGTTCCATCAGAAAGAAAAGAAAGGGCCTTATTTGCTCCCTGAGGGAATTTCCTCAAGTTTATAAGCAATGCGCCTTCCGGGTCCTTTAGATGGTAGACAGAGCTTTTTCCGATCATTGAGAAATCAAGTTGTATTTTAGGCACAGCTCGCGAATTGCCGCCTTTGCCTCGGGTCCATTTTCCGCTGTCTGGCAGAACTCGGCGATGCGTTTGAGCTCCTTCTGGAAAAAGGACCGCTCTAAATTAAAAGAAGCATCATCCACCGTGCCTCCCAAATCGGGGGGAGCGATAATGAAGTCATAAATCTCGGCCCGGTTTTTGCCCTGGGCCTTGCGCAGGAGGCGACCCCGCCGCTGAACGAACTGGCGGGGATTGGAGGAGCTGGCGAGGAGGAAACCCATTTTGAGATCGGGAACATCTATCCCCTCATCAAGACAACGGATTGCGACCACCCCGTCAAGAAAACCACTCGAGAGATCGCGTAATATTTCTTCCCGCTCTTCCGGGGATTCACGGTAGGTGAAGTTTCTGACCCGGAGGCCGTGCTTTTCTCCCAGCATTCGGGCGACCGCTTCGATCTGGCGGACGTCTTCATCGCTGATCTTATCTGTGGTGCGTCCGTCACCGCAGTAGAAAATCGCTTTGCTGGGCTTTTCTGGAAGCCTATCCAGGAGCTGGTCAAGGACCTCGACCTTGTTTTCAGCGCTCGCCAGGAGGCGGGAGCGTTTGATGAGAAGGTTCATTGCCATTTGCCCGACTTCTTCGTCATTCGCGGCCCGTGCCAGCATGGGGCCGAGCTTGGCGGTGATTTCGGCATACTCTTCGCTCTCAGCTTCGGTCAGCGTCACAATTTGCGGGTGATAGCGATAGCGACAAAGGTGGCCAGCGGCGATGGCTTCTTTAATTCCAAACTCAAAAACAATGTCTCCAAAGTAGCCCAACAAGGCTGTCGTTCCTTCCGGGTCGAGGTGTCGCTCCGGAGTGGCTGAGAGCCCAAGTCGCAGCGAGATTCCCTCGGGGAGGACTTTTTGGACTTCCTTGGCCCCAAGGTTATGCACTTCGTCGGCGATCAGAAGATGGTGCTCGCGGCTTTTGCCATCAACATGATGCCTCAGCTGGCTCTGAAAGGTTTCGCTTTGAAAAGTCCGGTTGGTGGTGACGATGGCATGGACGTCCGAGATCCCCATCGTAAGCCGTTGATAGCCTTCCCCGAACTTGGAGAGCCATTTTGACTTTCCCTCGTAGCAGGCCAGCGGCGTTAGGCCGAAGGCGGCCATTTCCCGCATCCACTGCTTACATAGATTCAGGAAAGGGCAGATCACGATGATCACGAGAGGGGTGTTTTTTTCAGCAACGAGACTGGCGAGGGTGAGGGCGGTGAAGGTCTTGCCACTTCCAGTGGCCATTGCGAGGACGCCTTGCCCACCGGCTTCGCTCCAGGCGCGAATCGCCTTTTTCTGGTAGTCGCGAATCACGTAACCCTTGGGAACTGAAAAGCAGGTCTTGCGGTGTGTGGCCTCGTGCAGGTTGAGCTGGAGGCCCTCTGGTTTTTTGTCAGGGTTTCGAAAGCGCTCTAATAACTCCGTGCTGGCTTCGGTAAACTGGATCACGCGGAGGCCCGGGGTGTCGTTCTCCCACATGCGCTCAAAATCATCGATCTTGCTTGCGACGCGCCCTTCGGGGTCCTGCCAGGAGCAGAACACTTCGACCGATTCAAAGTTGTCAACGAGACCACCGGCGGTTTCGTTGGACGACCCGGAAAAGGCGATATGGTGGTTTTCCGAGTCGCTAAAGATACCGATTTTTTCATGGTAAAGCCCGCGGGTCATGAGCCCACGCTCATCGAGACGGAGGGCTAGCTTGACTTCCAAGCCGCCACTTGCAGCGAGCCAGGCGAGGGCATTGAGTCGATCACGAATGAGGGCATCCTCAAGCTCGGGAATGCTACGGGCGGCGATTCGCGCTAAGACTTCGACAGGGTGGTGAATCGCATTCTGTAAGGCCTCGATGTCTCCCGGCTCCAGGTGGGGCGAGACGATAAGGCGCATCTTGCCGCCTCCGGCAATCAGGCGGGCGACACCCCGGGCTGCGAGCGCAAGTCCCGAACTGGTGAAATATCCTGCGGATCGTCGGTATAAGCCCGACGCGATCAGGCAGGGATTATAGAAATCTCCCACCAGATCGTCGCGATTGCTTCGATAGGAAAGTTTGGGAGTTAATTTCAGGAGACTCACTGAGGTGCTGGATTTGGGAGCGTAGAAGAGTTTTGAGAAAGGGAAGATCGAGAGGTATTGGCCTGCGGAAGCCTGATTGCCAACTGACACGCAAGATGGCCTCGCGTTCTCATCAAGTAAGAGGCAGCAGGTCAGATCTGCAGGTCGCTTTCGCCGGTGTTTAATTTGTGATGCTTAGCCAGGAATCTCTCTACCTCGTCCGAAGCTTCTATGACGGCCTGAAGCTTTTTGAGTCCAATTCTGAAGGGTTTTTGCTCTCCCCGCTGGAACACCAATAAAGGGTGACCGTTGTATTCGGACTCCTGCACCACAAGCCGCTGTGGCGCTGAAGGGTCTTTCCCTTGCTTGAGCCTCGCGTTCTCCGCTTCAAGCGCTTGCAGGCGTCTGAGAAGATCGGTTGTATCATCTTTATCCATCTTTGGTAGGTCACAAGTCATACTACTGAGCAAAGAAGAGCAAGATCGAAAATTGATGTTGCCCTGGGCGTTGAAGATTGAATCCGCCATTGTTTGAGGTGCGTGAGCGAAGCCGGTTTCAGTCTCAGAGAAGGGACACCTCTCAACCCGGTCCGAGACGAAGGAAAGTTCTTCATGTGACGAAACCGCTCTGAAGTTAAGATTCTTTCGGGGGTGGGGAATCGAAAGGGAGCTTGAAGTAGAGGAAGATGTCGCGGGTACGATTATAGATGTCCATTTCGCTCATCCCGGCACGTTCCATCATGGTGTTGAGTGGGGCGAAATTCTTTTGGATAAAACGGATGAGTTCCATTGGGTCGTATTCCACGGCAGCCATCGGTTCGCCGAGGCGCTTGAAGCCTTGGAGGTTGGGCATCAGGCAGAGGGTCATCATGGTCAGGGTTTCGGTGTCGAGATCGCAGAAGAAGAACCAGTAAGGCCACTGCTTGTGGAAGTGTTGGTAGAATTTTCGGATCTCGGGGATGGAGTAGAGTTCCTGGGGATCTTCATCCCAGCCGTTCACGAGGAATTGGAAGGTTCCCATCATGGCGGCGAGTTCGGGTCCCTCGGGAAGAGATGCTGGGCCGTATTGCTTGAGGAAGTGGGCGATCTTTCGCTGGCGCACCTGCATCTTGCTGAATATGACCACGACAGCGTCATGTTGATTGCTCATGGCTTGATGGCGGTGGGGTGAACGGGTTTGGCTCCGAGGCTTTGTCCGGGCAGGTGGATCTTTGCTGAGACCCTGACTGCGAGCATTCCGAGCTGTTTTGGGTAGTGATGTCCATCGAATCTCTGCACGCAGGAGGTTTGCTCAATCAGGCCCTGATTGACCAGATAATCTCGTGGCGATGCTGGTGTCTCCGGGGAAGGGAACACTTGCCTGAACTTGGGTGCGGTGTCAGTCTCGCGACGGGCCGATTCGCGCCGTTTCAATTTTCAATTCATGTCGTTTTCTCCCGAAGTCCAGCAACTCATCAAGCAGGTGGAAGAGCTTTCCGGTCGCCCGGTTCATGTATCGGAGGAACCGGGGATGACGATGCGGGCCACGGTCACCCCGGCTCGTGGCGGGGCTCCCGCCCACATGGTGCGTTTCAAGCCTGGTTCACCGTCTCTCGACTATCTGGTCAGCAGTCAGTTGATATTCTTGGTACGGACGTTCACCTGTCCGGAGGCGGATCGCTGGGAGATCGCGGGGACGCCCGAGGAGCAGGATGTCGGTATCGAGGCCATGGGGATGGGGGATTTTCCGGAGGACTTGGCTCGGTCACTGATCGGCCAAATCATCATTCAGGTGCGGAGCTGTTCGATTGGCTTCCGGGTGGATGACTGTATCCGGGGCAATTTTCCTGAACTCAGGGAGCAGCAGGAAAAAGAAATTCGTTCCCAATTGGCGGAGAACGAGCGAGCACTGGCTCCCGAAATCCGGTCGAAGTTTCCCAAGCCTCTGGTCGATACCAACTCGGCCATGAATGCGTGTTATGCCTCATTCTGGGCATCAAGACTGGAGGAGCCTCGTTTCGTCATTCCCTTTGCGGCGATGGGTTATCGGGGCAAGGCTGCCGAACTGCAGGGCATTCTCGACGAGGTGTCGGATGAACCGGGGAGTGACCGCATCTTGGTGGAGCGCTGGGCCGAGGCCCTTGGATTGCGTGGTGCTTATCATTTCAACGAATACTCACTCGGGTAATGTCGGATACGCCACACGACATTCAATTTGCTCTCTCCGAGTTCGACCGGAGTGAACTACCGGAGTCCCAGCGGGAGCTACAAGGCGATGATTTTCTGCAGGCCGTGCAAGCCCACCTTGCAGCACAGTTCTCCGGACAGGGCGGGGTGGCGAATGTCACAGTCACAAAGGACCGGGTCACCATTCGTTGGAAGGAATCGACTGAGGGTCTTTCGGCGACGGAGCAGGGGGCCAATCATCTCAAGGAAGGAAATTACGAGAAAGGAATAGGTATTCTCCGCCGGGTTCTGGAGCGCAACCCGGACGATACGGACGCCCTCTTTAATCTGGGTATTGCGCTCGGAGACCGTCAGGTAGCCGACGAAGCCTTGGAGTTGCTGAATCGGCTCGTCATCCTTGAACCAAATTACCCGGGAGCTTGGGTCGCCCTTGGAGTGGTGCAGGCGCGGTTGGATGATTGGGAGCAGGCCATCCAGACCTTTCGTGAGGCAGTGGCCCGGGATTCACAGGATGGCTTGGCCCGCAAGAACCTCGGAGCCGCGCTTTCGCAGAAAGGAAAGCTCGATGAAGCCAGCGAACACCTCAAGGCGGCCGTTGTTCTGCTTCCTTCAGACGCCGAAGCCTGGCTGAACCTCGCCATGCACCTGAGGCAATCCGGGGAAAGCGAAGAGGAGGGAGTCGCTTACAAACGGGTTGTCTCTCTCGCTCCCGGCAGCCATCTCAGCGATGAGGCAGAGAAGGGGATCAGTCGGATCACGAACGAGAACTTTCGCAAGGTTGGCGGTGACCTCAATCCCGATGCCGTTAACTTTTGCTCCAAGGCACTTCGATTGTTTGACGGCATGCCTCAAGAAGAGGTGCAAAAGATAGCCTTCGAGATCGCCACCTTGGGAAGCAAGGGGCTCTCGGTGAACGATTCCACCGAAAAATATGCGCTGCGCTCGTTGCCTGGAAATTTTTCCGGCCTGCACCTACTCTGCATCCAATATGTCGGCTTCAAGATCATCGACCCAAGCGCTGACATCGGTTTTGATCTCGCTGCCGAGTATGAGGAGGCGCAGCGGCGGGAGGGTATCAGGGAATCTTAGTTTTGGTAAGGCCACCCCATATATTAGGGGTGACCAAAAAATGACCAAATAAGTGACCAATAGGACCGGGCTTTTTGGGCTTTTTTGCTATTTTCGGAGGTTTTTATCCTCGTAACACGCTGGTGATCAGTAAGTCAGTTGGCTTTTAACCAATTGGTCCTGGGTTCGAATCCCAGTCTGCGTACTTTCTCTATAACCCGCTTATTCCTAACGGATAAGCGGGTTTCCTTTTCTCAGGATTGCCCCGTTGTGCATCAAAGTGTGTATCCTTTCCGCATTTGATCGGTAATGTTCGATGCCGTGCGCGAGGGTGGGAAAATGGACGTCTTCGGAGGCTCTCGCCAAACTCCTGAAATTCTGATCTAGCGGGTGACCCAGGGAATAAAGATTACGTTTATAATCTTCTTTTCGCCCCTTTTACGAGGTTCTGGAATCTATCCCACGAGACGTCCTTTAACTCTCTCCCCCATAAAGCGTGATCTACTTTCAATGCGTCCCCATCATGGTGCATCCTCTCGCCACCAAGCCACTTAAGAAGATTGGTCGGTGTAACGTCCACATGATCCTTACTGAAGCATTCGATGATTTTCTCCACAGCCTTGCCTTCGGGGCTTGATTCTTTCCCCGGGGTGCCTGTAAGCACTCGTTGAACTGCTTCTTCGATCCTCGTGTCTTGAAACGTCGTGTAGTGATTGAGTGTCTGACCAAACTTGATTGCAGTGTTCAACAGCTGCCAAAGCTGAGTCCCACCCTTTGCTTCGGTCAGCCATGCGAGGCTCTCCCTTTCACTGTTATTACCGTCGTCGATTACGAGGTCGCCGCCGCTGCCGCCCGAAAGGTCTGAATCAAGTGCCTGTTTAAGATCGGCTGCGGCTATAACGCACTGGGCCGCTATGCGATCTGGTCCTTCCTGTTCAGCCAGGAGTGGGATGTGTTCCCAGTCATCCAGGTGATGCTTCTGTTCGATGGATTCGACCCGATTGAGCGTGCTCATGAAAAACGCCTTGGTTCCCAATCCCACTCTCCCAGCCAAATCTTCAGCTAGCAATGGATGATCCCACAGGTGGGGGAGGATTTCGCCATGGATGCTAAACCCGCCTTCTCGTTGAACTAGCACAACAGGAACTACGTTTTTGTGACCGGGACATTCTAAAGGCTCTATGAAACGAGATGAATCCGGATCCCACCGTGCCCACCCTCGCTTCACCAATTTTTTTGCCCGCGCTAACGTGTAGCCTTGTTGTTTGAGGGATTTGATTTCCATCTCGTAACAAGTGTCCACGAGTCGATCCCAAAGTTTATCGTCGTCGCTCGTCCACTGTTTCTTACTGTGCCGAGCCATCTTATCGGACCAGCTTTGGATCTCCCTTAGCACGGCATCTTGTGCTTCCTCATCTGAGGACGATTCAACATGCCCCTTTCCTCTAAATAGCTCAACCAGTGTTTCAAGTTGTTCGAGAAGCTCTTGGTATTGATCCTTGCTAAGTAGCGGTGTGTGAGGTTCGTCTGATGGGTGGTTTTTCATCGAGTATCCGGTATTCCCTTGCGCAGAAAATTATCTGGGCTAACGAAATCTAATAGAATTCAATATTGTTGAAGGTGTCCAAGCCTAACTTTGCGGGCATTTTAGTTTTGCACCGGTCTCCGGATTGACCGCCAACCGTTGGATCCGGCTTCTTTGAGGATTATGGTATAATCCCCCAAGCAGGGATTCAAAGCCAATGGTGTCTGTGCATCATGGGGCTTCATGAAATCCGAACAACGCCCCGAATGGCTGCGCCCAAAAGACATCTCGAAGTATTTCGGGATTGGCCGCACTAAGGCCTACGAACTCATCGCCGCTGGAAAAGTCAAATCCGTGTCTCTTCGGAAGCGTGGCCAAAAACACGGAACCCGTCTGGTTTCGTACGACAGTCTCGCTGCCTACCTTGAGTCCCTTGCTGAAGGTGGTGACTTCTGTAGCGTCGACAATCCCGAACACGAAAAATCCTAGCCGAGACAACCTTCCTGGAGGTTCGGCTAAGAAACACCTTCAGGGGACAAAACAGAAACATGATTAACAATGATTCCACCATTAAAGATGGCTACGACGAAGGAGTGGCAGACTTGCCCCTGCCGCTAAGTGAAAAGGATGAGGCCCCTGCAACGGTATTGTGGTCCAGCCGTCGTATGGTCTGTTTTCCACGCGGTTTGGAACTCCTGCGATGACACTTGGAATGATCGGAAAACCGTGATCGATTGGTTAGAATGTAGATCGGATTGGGATGACAATTATGAGCCACTCGATTTCCTGAGTCCTAAGGACAAAGCTGCATTTGAATCGCTTCCTAAGCACATTCGTATCTACCGGGGGTGCAGTCTTCCCAGAGTGTATGGCTTCGCGTGGACCACCGATCTGCTCGTGGCAGAGCGATTCGCCAAGGGCCACCGGGGCGTCGGTGTTCCTGATCCAGTGATTGCCTCCTTCAGGGTCCCTAAAGCCGCGATTATCGGTTACTACACTGATCGTGAGGAGAGTGAGGCTTTTATCGAGCCTCGTATTATCGAGAATTACTCAGTGACTATTAAAAGTGTTTTAAAACCTTATTCTGACTGATTGATGCTTTCACACGCGTCCGGAAGAGTGATTCCCTTCGTCCGCTGTCGGGGGCCTTTTCAAATTCAGCGTTCTTTGGTTATGGCGAGAGTCTATTGGGACGTTGTCACAACTACCGCCGAAGCGGCAAGGGTTTGTAGGATCCGGTGTTCTCTGAGGTGTCGATTGGCAGTAGCGGGGGCTGAGTTACGCTTGGAGTGTCGTGCAAATCAGACCGTGCCTGTTCTCTGGCAACTGGGGGATTAGTTGGCGAGGGCCTACTGTGACGTCGCAGAGGCAGTGGAGGGCTTCGTCGAGCAGATCAAAACGTTACCACGTGGTAACGTTTTTCCTCATAGCAGGAGTTTGCTTTTGGCGCGAGGGCGTTGAAGCCGCCTTTGGACCGGAGCAGAGAGGGTGAATCCTCGATGAATACATGACGGGTGTTCGTGAAATCGAAAGGCGCATCGAAAAAGCCGAGAGTTTCGGCCCCCCCCCGAGCCCGGTGTTGACGCTCCGGAAGAGGGTGTGCCGCGCGAATATCAGGATCATACCCGCCTTCTTTTTGACATGCAGCTTCTGGCCTTCAAGACGGACCAGACCCGGATTTCTTCCTTCTTTCTGGCTCACGATGGCAGCAACCGAAGCTTCTCCAGTCTAGGCGTCAACGAAGGACATCACGGTCTTTCCCATCATCGAAGTGATCAGGAAAAGATGAATAAGATTGCCAAGATCGATGCCTTTTACACCCGGCAGCTCGCCTACTTTCTTGAGCGGATGAAGGCAACCGAAGATGTTGATGGCAACTCCCTCCTTCACAACTCCATGATTGTTTGGGGAAGTGGGCTCTCCAATGCCGATCGCCACACTCACGATGACCTTCCGATCATCGTCTCCGGAAATGCCGTCGGGAAATTCCAGACCGGACGCCACCTCGAGGTTACGGACAATACTCCTCTGAACAACCTCTACATGCGGATGTTGAAGGAAGCCGGAGCTTCGGTGGACCGGATTGGGGACTCCACCGGCGTGCTTAAGGTCGTCTGATGGTTTTTCTTCCTCTCCCGGGAAAATGACGGAGAGGTGTTGATTTCTCAATGATCAAGAGACCCTGACTGGATCGCAGGACGATTGCGATCACGTCCGGGGATTGGCGGTCATGAAATCTTTCCTGCCTCGGGAAGGTAATGAAGCGGTCTACCCTGCTTCATGACAAAAACCTCCATTCTCAAGATCACTTCGCTCCTCTGCCTGGTTCTCCCCGCCGCCGCAGATCCCGTTCTCGCAACTCTCTTTGGCGACCACGCGGTTTTGCAGAGGGATCGGCCCCTTCCGGTCTGGGGCACGGCGGAACCGGGAGAAAAACTAACCATCACGCTGGGCCAGCGGCAAGCTGATACGAGCGCAGATGCCGAGGGAAAGTGGTCGGTCATTCTCGCCACCCAGCCCGTTTCGTCCGAGCCACTCGAAATGCTCGTGAAGGGCAAAACAACGATCAGCCGCACCGATCTGCTTTTTGGCGATGTCTGGCTCTGCAGTGGCCAATCAAACATGGACATGGCCCTGGGGGCCTGCGACGTCCCGGACGAAATTTCTTCGGCCAACCATCCCCTCATCCGGCACTTCCGCACCGGAATGAATTTCGCAACCCGCCCCGCCCAAGAGGTCTCGGGGAACTGGGCGGTGTGCGGACCGGGCACCGCCGCCGGCTTCAGCGCGGTGGCATACTATTTCGGGTGCGAACTTCAGGCCGAAGCCGGCGTGCCCATCGGGCTCCTCACCAGTTCTGTTGGCGGGACCAATATCGAGCTTTGGATTTCACAGGCAAAGCTCCTCACCACTCCCGCGCTCTCGGGTTATGCCGATTTCATGCGGACCTCGTTGGACGACTATCAAAATCAACTTCGCGACTATCTTCCCGAAGCCCTTGCCTGGGCTGTAAAAGGAACCGCCGCTGCGAAGTCCGGCGATCTCATTCCTCTGCCACCCGAACGGCCCGAATTTCCCTTTAGTGACAAGGTCAGCCGTCCCCGCTGCATCACCTTGCACAATGGCATGATTGCACCCCTCGCTCCCTTCGCCCTCAAGGGGGCGATCTGGTATCAGGGCGAGAACAACGCCGGAGATGGGGACTACGTCGAAAAAAAGAAGGCTCTCGTCGAAGAATGGCGTGAACTTTTCCAAGAACCCGGGCTGCCTTTTTACTTCGTGCAACTGGCCGCGTGGCAAGCTCCCAACCCAAATCCCGAAGGCGGCGAATGGGGCATGATTCGCGATCTCCAGCGCCGCTGTCTGGAAATCCCGCACACCGGCATGGCTTGCGCCATCGACCTTGGCGATGCCATCGACATCCATCCGAAGAACAAGGAGGACGTGGGTAAACGCCTCGCACGGTGGGCGCTTAGGAATGAATACGGGCAGGCGGACCTTGTCGCCAGCGGCCCCCTTTTTAAAAAAATAACAGTCGAGCACGGCCGCCTCCGCCTCCATTTCGATTCTCTCGGCGGAGGACTCATGACCGCCCGCAAGGAGGGCCACGCACCTGCCGTGGCAACTCCGGACGCGAAGCCCCAACGCTTCGCGATCGCCGGGGAGGACCGCCGTTGGGTGTGGGCCGAAGCCGTCATCGATGGCGAAACTGTCGTCGTCCGCTCGCCCGAAGTTCCCCATCCCGTGGCTGTCCGTTACGCCTATTGCAGCAATCCGGTGGGAGCGAATCTTTACAATCGCGCCGGACTACCAGCCTCGCCGTTCCGCTCCGACGATTGGTAGTTGGCGACTCGATCTTACCTCTGCCGGGAGATGAGAGAGGCAAAAAACCATGTCCCAATCCGCACAAAAATCGTCTGATTTAATCTATCGCTTCAGAGGCGTTTCCGGTATTGCAGCGGGGTGATTCCCATTTGTTTGCGGAAATGCATAGTGAACGAACTCTGGTCGCAGAAGCCCAGCTCGAAGGCCACGTCGGCAATTGGCCGGTCGAGGTCGGCCAGGGCCTCGCAGCCGGCAAGGATGCGGGTCTTAATGATGAATTGCTGCGGAGAGATTTCGAAGGCTTCCTTGAACTTGCGATCGAATTGACGTGGTGACAAACCAACCCGAATGGCGAGGTCGCGGACTGAGATAGGCCCCCTGAAGTGATCGCGAATGAAATCGACGGCCGCCTCGATTTGCACGAAGGGCTGAATCATCTTTGCCTGGGTGGCATAATTCCTCACCGTCCCCATTACGCCGATCATCCTGCCATCCCGGTCCGCTACCGGGAGTTTGTTGGTGAGATGCCAATCCGGAATGCCCTGACGATTCAGGAACAGTTCGACGATTCCCAGCATCGCTTCGCCCTTGTCCATCACGGCGAGATCGTCACGGCGGAATTTGTCCGCCAGCCCCGCCGGGAAAAGATCGAAATCGCTTTTCCCGACAATTTCCTCTTTGGAGCGAAAGCCAAACCGCTCATAGAAAGGCCGGTTCGCGCTCATGATTGTGCCTTCGAAGTCCTTTGCAAAAAACGAATAGCCGGGCAGGTGATCGAAGAGCTTAAACGCCTCGTTGCCTCCGATTCCGTCTAAAAAGATCTCTGGGTCCATGGGATGGAAAGGGTAATTCTTTCCCGTCTTGATTCACATAAAAAATGTCTGATTGGCACAAGAATCAAGGGGGCTTTTCCTCTAGTATCGAATTGCTGGGGGGAAAAGAGAGTGTGCCGATGAGGCGACTTTCACGACCTGAAATTCTTCAAGTGCGGCGCGGCGATACGTTTCGAATCTCCGGTCGCCCAAATCAACCCCCGGCAAAACCAATTCAAACCCAAACCCCTCACGAATGAAATCCCCCCCCTCTTTATCCGCTCTCATTACCGCTTTTAGCTTCGCCCTGCACGTCCCGTCGATGGCTGACTCCTGGGAAACCATCGCGGACGGTGATTGGACCGTCGCCGCCAATTGG
>JBLIDI010000035.1:0-21104 GCA_047634075.1 Akkermansiaceae bacterium | reverse complement strand
CAGGCCACTGACAGGTTGCTCCTGGATAGCGGACTGGCCTACTTTGTTCCCGGCAGTTTTGTCGATGACACCGGCCTTTCAGAAGAAAGCACCCTTATCTATCTTCAGGCACGATACGACTTCTAGTTTGTTTGGCAGGGTTCATTGAGAGTCAGCATTTCAAAACGGTCTCGTCTTAAGGGAACCTCTGTGATCTTGTCGGACTATCGCCAGCCCGAAAAACATCGACGAATGAAATCAATCCCCCGATTCGGAGGCTTCGCTTTTGACCCACTTGACAAGAGCGACGTCCGCGTGGCCCCCAAGCGAAAGGGGACATCATCCGAACCTCCCCCGTTCTTCGATAAAAAGATCTTCAGGTCCGAAGTAATTCCGGGAAATCACTCCTCGATGGGAATCCCCTTTTACTCGGCAAGATTGTCAAGAAGCCCTCCCCCGGGAGAAGACCTTCGTGTCCCATCGTCTCCGGCATGATCACCTTCTTAAAAAGAAAAAGACCTTCCGAAAGGATCACTCCCGGAAGGTCTTGCGTCTTTTAAAAGATCTTAAAATCTGACTCTCCGTTATTCCACGACTTCGACGCGGAAGAATGCCTTATTCGAACCAGGGAAGGGATTCACAAAAGGTCCGAAGGTGACGGGCGATCCGTCTCCTCGGATATTATCAGTCACTTCCGTTTCGAACTCAATGAGGTCGGTGTCCGCAAAGATGGCGTAAGTGGTATTATTCCTTGAGTTAAAGGTCAGGCTGAAATTATCGGTTGCCTGATCATAGCTGATTGCGGTGATGGCCAATTCCTCACCTTTGCCTGCGCCAAGATAGAGGTTGGTCGCCGAAACGGTGGTGCTGAGGAGCTCATAGGGGCCGTCTTGCGACGGCACAACGCCAGGCGCTGCCGAGATCTCGAAGTGAGATCCCCCACCACCTTCCCACCAGACGTAGATCAACTCGTGCACGCCTGCCGCCAAATTGACGGTGGCACGTGTGTTCGAGTCGCCGGTTCCAGCGGGGAAGTAGACCTCATTCAGCGCGGTGGCACGGAGATTACCACCACCGTCGATGCTCGAGAAGGTCGTCTCGGGATTCGCAAAGCGGAGTAAGAAGCCATCGTCTGATCTGACCTGGAGGGTGTAGTCGCCCGCTGTCGGGGCGACCACGAAGGCCCGGGCGATCATAGCAATGTTGTCGGTCTCTCCGCCGTTCGGATCCCCGGGAAAGCCCTCAGTCGGATTGAAGCGCCCTGCGTCGACAGCATCGTCCGCGTGATTGAGGACCGGGAGGATCGTCGCAACTGCAGATGCGGGGTCAGCCACATCACGGAGGAAGTTCATCGTGTTCGTGAGGTCGCCCACTGCGGCATTATAATAGAGGTAGGTGGACCACCCGGCTTCGCCGTCGGCGGGAACCGGAGGGAGAATTGCTTCGGGAAGCTCACCCCAGAGACTGACGGGAACAAAGTTCGAAGTATCGCCCAGCAAGGTCCAATCTTGTGATTGGTTGACGTTGGTAAATTCTCCGCTCACCCAACTGATTTCCTGGCTGGAACCGCCTGAGCCCTCGAATCCAAAGAACTCGACGAGGTAGTCACCGGCCATCGGGAAATGACAGACCGCGAGGGCGTCTCCATTGCCTCCGTAACTGGGGCGGTAAACAACGGAAGGATCCAAGGGATTCACTTGGTTCACATTACCTCCTGCGACGGAGGCAAACGAGCCCCCCATGACGCGAAGTCCGAAGCCATCATCGCCGGTGACTCTGATGGTGTAATCACCAATTGCGGCTTCCGCGATCGTGATCGTGGTCCGGGCATAGGTGACATATTGGTCGTCATCGACACCTGCGGTATCAGTCAGGATGGGCAGATCGGGAACCCAATCACCTCTTGAGTCGGGGTTATCCGGATCGGAGTGGTTGATGTAAGGTTGCGGTGCCTGGGCACTTGGAGCGCCTGCTGTCGAGATGACAGTTTGGGCATCAATGAAACCCTGTTCTCCAGCACCGAGGACTACGCCCAAGGTATCCAGAACGTTAAACTCCATGTAATCCCAACCCACGGTCGAATTGGGAGGAGACGGAAGCCCGGCCCGCAGCTCGTCGAGCAAAGGCAGGGAGAGTGCGGTCACGGAAACCTCGACATCTGCACTACCGGTTCCGGCAGTGGTGCTCCCGCTTACCACAAGGGTGTAATTGGTGAAGGGCACCGGAGGGGCCGGGAAAGTATAGGCCAATGTCGTCAAGCCTTCTACCTTCGTGATGTCGGGTGTCACCGTAAAACCATCGAGGGTCGCAGTCAGGGTTGCCGGATCGGCGTCGGCAACTCCTCCGGACCCCGCATCTGCAAGAACCACGGTCAGGACATCGGTCGCGGTGAAACTCGCACTTTCCACCGAGACAATGGTGGGAACAGTGAGACAAAGGTTTCCGTTACCATAAACCTCCAGAGAAAGGGTGCCGCTCGCGACATTGGCAATCGTCAGACCATCAGGCTGACCGTTTCCAGAGACGGTGTTCCGGATCGCAGGGATAAGGGCGCGGAAGTTTGCCGCAGGAATTTTATCACTGAAATCATGCGCGAACGACACTTGTGTGCCGTCCCCAAGACCAGTGCCAAGATAAGACGCTTGGGTCGCATCAGCTCCTGCGGTGACACTATCTGCGCCGGTCCGGTCAAGGGCGTCCCACACTAGAATGGAGTCGTCCCCGCCGCCGCCTTCCCAGAAAACCATGCGGAAGCTCACCCATTCACCGTCGTTATACTTGGCATCGCTGACATCAAGAGTCGCCTGGGCACCGCCACCATTTCCGGTTCCTGCTAAATTACTCCAGGTATTGTCGTTGATGAGGGCAACGCCATCGATCTCCAGATAGCAGAAATCATCGCAACCATCGTGGAAAAGGATGCTCTCAAGATTGCCGCGATCCAAGTCATTCGGGATGTGAATCTCTCCGGTCATCTCCACGCCATAGGCGTCCTGAGCGCCCCCAAACGAACCGGGAACGGCTTGCGCGAAGAGATTGACGCCTGCGGCATTCGTCGTCGTGTAAGCATCGGAAGCCCAGTGAATCTGTTCGATCTGGGTGCTGCCGGAGCGATTGTTGCTGGCGATGAAAGTCTCGACAGCAGCCAGGTTGCCGGGATTGCCACCCAGGTAGATGTCCGTGTTGAGGACTCCAGCTGTCAATTCAGAAGCTCCGATGTAGCGAACTTCCCAATCAATATCGACAAGATCAGTGGTTCCCAATTCAACCCCGCTCGCGGTCAGGGTCACCCCCACCCCGCTCAGCGATAGATCACAACTCAACTCAACAGGAAAGGTCCCCAGTTCGGGATCGAAAGCATCGACCGAGAATTCTTCGAAGACCGCCGTATTGACGATGGGATTGATGTTGTGGGATTGATGGGCAAGACCGACCCAGACCTCACCAGCCATGTCGGAAGTTCCAGCTCTCTGGATGGCGTCGCTCCAGACGCCGGGAGCACCGCCATCATCGGGTGCCCAAGAGGAATACCATTGTCCCTCGTAGCGGTGTAAACCGAGCCAAATGGGGGTGTTTCGCACCGATCCATTGAGCGTATTCTCGGCAAAGTTTCGATGCTCGCCATCTTCGCCGGGACCCCGGTCGGTTCCGGCACCATCGTTGGGTCGGCCTTGCAGCAAGGTGTCGGCAGGGTTGGCGCCAGCGGCATCGCCACCGGATTTGCGGATGTGCGCCACCGCAGCGGAGTTTGCGGAATTAGGCGTCTTCCTTGCCATGATTCCGGTGCGGCCCCATTCGCCGGCGAGAGATTCGAGCGGATCACCTGCGATCGAGACAGAACGAACGATCACACTGAAGTTTTCATCAGCGGCGCGACTTTGAGTGGCATCATAGATAAATGAACCGTTATCACTGGCGCCCCAAAGATCAGTCCCCCCAGCAGTAAGAGTGTAGGTGCCGACGGCGGAACCATCGTAGTTGGCACCACGAGGAGTGCCAGCTTCGCTGGCCGTATTGGAATTCGCGGCGTTGCCGAATTCCGCAAGTGAATCGAGTGTCTCCGCTCCCGCCGGGAGCAAAAATTTCGTTACGAACAGGGCCGAACAAACGGCGTAACTTTGTAGCTTCATTGTGTCTATTTTATTGAATTCAATTTCTCATTCGTATTCCACTCCAGTCACACTCGTGAACCGAATATGCCAGTCATCGTGGATTTTTCGAATACCGCTTGGGATACAACCAGACAGAAAGAACATGACAAGAAAGAATCTCGATTATGAAAATTTTTCATGAAACGATCTCTACCTATCGCATCGCGCGGTGGTTCCAGCTTGCCGCTTTGGGGTTTCTTCGGGAGTCTGACGCCTCATGAACATGTCACCGCAACCAATCATTCAACTCGTGTCCGTGCGCTCCGCCCTCCTTCTCCTCCTCTTTGGAATCTCGTCGTGCCGCGAGCAGGAACAGAATTCACCGGCAAAAGTTTCGCTCGCCAGCGAGCAAGAATCGGGAAGTTCGGAGAATCTTCCTGCGCCGGGCTATGCCACCGTTCCCATGCTCATTGATCGGAGCGAGAATTCGCCACTCCGTGACGTTTTCAGGAAAACCGAGCCAACGGAGGATCCCGCTTGGTATTCGGAGGTTTTGGCCGAAGAAGCCAAGCAAAAGCTCAAAAAGATGGGCCAGCTCCTGTTCGCAGACCCGGACGGGCCCATCTCGGCAGGCGACTTTTCGGATTGGGTCGGCGCAGAATTCCACGGCGGGCCAATGCGCCCCGAACTCGTCGAGGTTTTTCGTGACGGTGTCTTCGTGGTCTCTCGGAAAACGGATCCCCGAACTGATCAGGCCTCCGAAACCCCACAAAGCGGGTTTCTCTCGGCGGTTGAAGAATGGCGAGCATCAATCACCCCTGCGCGCGCCGACAAAGGCGAGCCCTTACACTGGAAAGTGATTGCGGTTGATCTGAAAACCGGGAGTGAAAACTTCTCAACCACGGTGCGTCTGGAAGTGGCCGGAACTTCTCCGGAAGGAGAGCTCCTTTCCCAAGTCATCGAGCTCGCATGTCAGTGGAGCGGGAACGAATCGAGTCTCCTTCTCGCCTGGGAGATCAAGCGCTTCGAAGAGATCCGCGTTCTTTCCAAAACCCTTGGGAGTCGTGCGGTGCCCTTTGTTGACCGCACCCGCGGAGTGATGCAGCGGAGTGATACTTTTACCGATCAACTCGCGCGGGGCGCCGATTATTGGTATGGTAATTTCGATGTTGCCTTTGGAATCCAGCAGGGCAATCAGGGCCTCTCAATTTGTGATATTAATTCCGATGGCCGGGAAGATCTCTTCGTCTGTCAACCGGCCGGCCTTCCTTCAAGAATGTATCTTCAGGGAGACGACGGAACCTTACAGGATTTCACCGACGAAGCCGGGCTGGCCTGGCTCGACGATGCACGGAGCGCCTTGTTTGTCGACCTGGATGGGGACGGCGACGAGGACCTCGCCTTGGGACTTGGATATTCCCTGACCTTGCATGAAAATGATGGCGCCGGGCATTTTCGCTTTCGCGTGGAAATCGAAATGTTCTCGTGGCCCTCGAGCATTGCCGCCGCCGATTATGACAACGACGGTGATCTTGATATTTATGTCTGCGGATACACTCCACGGGGTGACGTCGCCCCCGGTGATCTCTTCGCAAATCCCGTCCCCTACCAAGACGCCAACAATGGCGCCCGCAACTTTTTCATCGAAAACCAGGGTCTCTTTGATTTTAGCGACGTCACTGCCGCGCGTGGTCTTTCCCAAAACAATCGCCGCTTCTCTCTCGCCGCAAGTTGGGAAGACTACGATCAGGACGGGGATCAGGATCTCTATGTCGCCAATGATTTCGGCCGTAATAATCTTTACCGGAATGAGGTGCGGGAAGACGGCTCGCGGCAGTTTGTCGATGTCGCGGCAGAGGCCGGGGTGGAAGATGTCGCCGCTGGGATGTCGGTTTCCTGGGGCGACTACAATCGCGATGGCTTGATGGATCTTTATATCAGCAATATGTTCTCCTCCGCCGGGGGGAGGATCGCCTTTCAAGGCCAATTTAAGACCGCCAGCGATGACGAAGTGCGCGCGCAACTCCAGCGCCATGCCCGGGGAAATACCTTATATCAAAATCTTGGCGATGGCACCTTTGAGGACGTCAGTGAAGCCTCCGGTGTCACCATGGGGCGTTGGGCCTGGGCCTCGCACTTCGTAGACTTAAACAATGACGCCTGGGAAGACCTCGTGGTGACCAATGGTTTTTACACCGCCAAGGACAGCGGCGACTTGTGAAGTTTCTTCTGGCGGCAGGTCGTGTCGCGTTCACCCGGTGAAGATGCCAGTTCCGACGAGATCCGCGCCTACGATGTCGGCTGGGCCGCCACCAATCAATTGATCCGGGCCGGGCGCTCTTTCAGTGGCCGGGAACGCAACTGCGCCTTCCTCAATCTCGGATATGGAAAACGCTTTGCCGAGATTTCCTCCGCCAGCGGGCTGGACTTTGCCGACGACGGACGCGGACTCGCGCTGAGCGACTGGGATCACGACGGACGCGTCGATCTCTGGATGATGAATCGCACCGGGCCACGGCTCCGCTTCGTGAAGAACGAGCTCGAAACCGAAAACCATTTTGTGGCCTTTCGGCTGGCCGGCGAAAATAGCAATGGTGCCGGGATCGGCGCGCGCGTGCAGGTGATTTTGGAATCCCACCAAGCTGATTCGCCCGCCCTCGTCAAAACCCTTCGGGCCGGCAGTGGATACCTCTCGCAATCGAGCATGACGCTGCATTTCGGACTCGGGAATAAAGAAGGGTCCATGATTCGGGCCGTCGAAGTGCAGTGGCCAGGGGGCAAGCTGGAAACCTTCACCGGGGCCACTGCCAATCAACACTTCATTCTCCGGCAAGGGGAAGGCGTCGCGACACCCTGGCAGCCACCCGCAGTCTCGCCCGAGGCTCTAACCGCCGTCCTCGCTGATTCTCCGGTTCCCCCGGAAGTCCCGTCTCGGGTCGTGCTCCTGAGACCCCCGCCAATTCCGGCCCACCTGACTTTCACGAACTCCTCGGGCCAAGAAGAACCCCTCTCCGACCGTTTTGGTAAACACCCGATTGCCCTACATTTGTGGGCGACCTGGTGCCCCAACTGCCACACGGAACTCCGAGAATGGGCCGCCGCTGCCAAGGATCTCGCCGAGGCCGGAATCGAGGTGCTCTCGATCTGTGTCGATGAACCCGGCGAAGATCGTGGCGCTGATCTCACGCGAGCGAAAGCGCTGGCAGCCGAATTGGGATCCCCTTTTGAAGTCGGCCTTGCCAATGCCGTTTTGATCGAAAACCTCAATATCCTCCAGCGCAACTTCATCGGTCGGCAGAGTGACTTCCCCATTCCCGCCACCATCCTCGTTGACCAATCCGGCAGGGCCAGCGTGGTTTACAAAGGACCGGTTTCGACCAGCCAATTGGCTGGGGACGCGCAAGTTTGTGGCGCGGATTCCTCGAAAATTCTGGCCCACGCCATCCCTTACGCAGGCAAGTGGAAGACCGCTCCCAAAGGTCTCCCTCCCCGGTCACTCGCGGTGAAAATGATCGCCAACGGAATGCTCGATGACGCCCGCGCCTACCTCCATCAGCTCCTTCCATGGTATGAGGAATTACCGGATCCGGAATCCCGCAACGAAGCCGCCGAGTGCCAGCGTATCCTCGGGGCCATCGCGCACGAAAAAGGCGAACTTGAGACCGCCATGACCCATTACCTCAGTTCACTGGAAATCATTCCTGACCAAAAACCGGTGCGCACTGAATTGATGCGCGTTTACCTGAGAACGGATGAGATCGGCAAGGCCGCGGAACAAGTGGAGGCGATTCTCGCGTGGCAAAGAAACGACTTTGAAAACCTCGCCCAACTCGGAAAACTGCGGCAGCAACTGGGCCGGAAGGAACAAGCAATCTCGCTCTTCCGCGAGTCTCTTGCCCTGCGTTTCCATCCGGAAACAAGCGCCGATCTGGCAGACCTCCTGCGTTCTCAAGGGAAAGCTGCCGAAGCTCTTGTGCACTACGCCGCCTCCCTCAAGATCCGCCCACAGCACGCCCTGACCGCAAACAACTTCGCCTGGATTCTCGCCACCCATCCCGAGCCGACTTTGCGCGATGGCGCCAAGGCCAAACATTGGGCCCAGATTGCCTGCGATGCCACCGACAACAAAATCCCCCCCCTCCTCGGAACCCTCGCAGCTGCGCACGCCGAGTTGGGGCAGTTCGGGCGCGCCCTCGAGATTTCAAAAATAGCCCTCATCTCCGCGCGCGGATATCAAAAGGAAGACCTCGCCAAGCGCCTCGCCGGTCGCATCGAATCCTACCAAAACCAAAAACCCTTCCGTGACCTCTCCCTCCTTGAGAGGCCCGAGGAGACGGAGAAAAAAACCTCCGTCGAAGATGTTGAAAAATGAAGTCGATCAATCAACCTCACAAAACATAGGGCCGAATTTTCGCAGATTTCCTTATTTCAGCAACCTGTTAACTTTTTGGGATAAATCATTTGTGACGAAAGCTATTTTTCCTTTACGGCTTGATCGTGACCGTGAGCCTGACTGCTGGTTCTGAAGAAAAACCGAGCGGGCACAAAGAGGTCGCCGAGAAAGTCACGGCCAATACCGAGATCTCTCCGCTCATCGCAAAAGTGAAAGAAATCATCATCCCCACCGCCACTCGACTGGAATCCTCGGTCGAGGGACGGAAAGTGACCATTTCTACTCTCGATAAGAAATAATGGTATCATCCCCCATGGCACCATCCCAGAGAACGAATCAAGGGTTGATAGCCCATCGGAAGACGCCCGATATCTGCCCCAATTGGCCTACTCGCGCTTTTTGATTCTAAATTCCGCTTTCCTCGACTAACCCTCCCGCGTGCTTGCCGTCAAAAACCTCCGCGTGGAATTCGGACCCCGCGTTATTTTTAAAGATCTCACCTTTTCCATCGGAGATAAGGAACGCATTGCCTTCGCCGGCCATAACGGCGCCGGCAAGTCCACCCTCATGAAGTGTATCGGGGGCGTCCTCCTCCCGAACGGCGGCGAAATCAACAAGCCCAAGCACCACCGCATCGGCTACCTCCCCCAGGAAGGCATCCACATCAAGGGCATCTCACTCTACGAGGAAACTGAATCCGCCTTCGCCGAGACCAAAAAAATCCAAGAAGACATCGACCGCTACGCCGCCGAGCTCGAGGACCTCGACCCCCGCTCGTCGCCCTTCTCCGACCTCCTCAACAAGATCGGCGAACTGGAACTCCGCCTCGACGGCCACGATCCCGCCCGCATGCGCCCCAAAATCCAAGCCGTCCTCACCGGTCTCGGCTTCAAGGCTGAAGACTTCGACCGCGATTGCGGCGAATTCTCTGGGGGCTGGCAAATGCGCATCGCGATGGCCAAGCTCTTCCTCGCCGAGCCCGAAGTCCTCCTTCTCGACGAGCCCACCAACCACCTCGACATCAACGCCCAGAGCTTCATGGAGTCTTACCTCCACGGCTACAAAGGCGCCATCGTCCTCATCTCCCACGACCGCTCCATGATGGACGGCCTCACCACTCGCACCATCGCCTTCCACCACGGCCGCGCCGAGGAATTCACCGGAAACTACTCCTCTTACGAGACCCAACTCAAAGACCGCCAGGACAACCTCCGCAAACAAAAAGTCAACCAAGACCGCGAGATCGCCAAGACCGAGCAGTTCATCAACCGCTTTCGCGCCCAGGCCAACAAAGCCTCGCAGGTCCAGTCCCGCATCAAGCATCTCGCCAAAATCGAACGCATCCAGATCGACTCCCAGGACGCCGTGATGTCCTTCCGCTTCCCCGATCCTCCCGCCTCGACCCACCTCGTCGCAAAGCTCGAAAAAGCGGCCCAACAATACGGCAAACTCGTCGTTTTCAAGGAACTCGACCTCGAAGTCACCCGCGGCGAAAAAATCGCCATCGTCGGTCCCAACGGCGCAGGGAAATCGACCTTTTGCCGCATGATCACCGGCGAAGAACCCCCGTCCACCGGCGACCACGAACTCGGCCCAAAATCGCGCCCCTCCTTCTTCAACCAAAACCACGCCGACGAACTCGACCCCGACCTCACCGTGATCGAAACGGTCGAGCAGATCCAAACGCGCGGCTCCAAGATGACGGCGCGCGATGTCCTCGGGTGCTTCCTCTTCAAAGGCGACGACGTCTTCAAAAAAGTGGGCGTCCTCTCCGGAGGCGAGCGTTCCCGCGTCGCCCTCGTCCGCATGCTCGTCCGCCCCGCCAACTTCCTCATTCTCGACGAGCCCACCAACCACCTCGACATGCAATCGCAGGACATCCTGCAAAAGGCGCTCATCGACTACCCCGGCACCCTCTTGATTGTTTCCCACAACCGAAACTTCCTCGATCCCATCGTCCAAAAGACGATGGAATTCCGCCCCAAAGAAGACCCGAGAATGTTCGCCGGAAATCTCACCTACTACCTCGAAAAAATCGAAGAAGAGGAAGGGAGCGCGGGCCTCTCGCCGGGATCTCCCGCCGCCAGTGCCCCCTCAGCGCCCAAGCCCGCCCCTCAACAAAAAGGCCCCAAGCTCAATCCGAAAGAACGCCGCAAACGCGACGCCGCAAACCGCGAAAAGCGTAACAAGGTCCTCAAGCCCATGCAAACGGAGTTTGAAAGAGTCGAAAAAACCATCGCCGAACTCGAAGCCTCACAAGCCGTCCTCACCGACCACCTTGAATCACCCGAAGTCTCCTCCGACCCCGAAAAACTCCGTGAAACGACCAACGCCTACGAGAAACTTTCCAAAAAACTCGAGACCTCCTTCTCCAAATGGGAAGATCTCAGTGCCCAAATCGAGAAACTCGAAGCCGAACTCAACGTGTAGCCGAATCGCTCCTGCTTTCGGTCCCCGCCCTCAACCAAAAACCGAAAGCTCCCTAACTCATGACCTCCCCTCTCTTCCAGCCCGAACTCATTGGCAGCGAAACCTTCGCCCTCATGGACCTCAACCATCCACGCGTCGAAGATGACATCATGGCCGACATGAGCGCGGGCGTTGCCGTCTATTATGACCGTCGCTGGGAGACGACAGGTGTCCTCACCGAGTGGTTGGCGCAAAACATCGACCTCTTCCGCGAGAAAGGCGTCCTCATTCTTGGTGCCGGCGTCGGGGCCGAAACCCTTATCCTCGGTCGTCACGCCTCCCACATCTGGGTCAACGATCTTTCGCCAGTCGCGCTCACCCTCTGCTTGGAACAACTTGCCGAAAACAAGATCACCACCGCAACCTCCTTGGTGGGCCGTTACGAACAGCTCGAGCTCCCCGAAGTCGACCTCGTGGTCGCGAGCTTCCTCGTCTACAACGACGACACCTATCAAGCGATGAGTTCCTTCATGGATGATCACAAAGGTGATCTCATCCTCGTCAACGAACGCCTCGCGCCCTTCCCCAAGCTCCTTTCCGAGCGCCCTCACAAAATCCTCTTCGAGAAAGAGGCCGCCCTCGGCGTCCATTTCGGATAGCGAATATGGACTTTGGACTTCAGTCTGAGCCCGGAGCAAAGGGCATCAACGCACCGGTTTCCAATACCCCTCCGCCCAACGAATCCCCTGTGGCGGAATACGATCGCGAACTTCCTTCCCCTCGCTCAACTGAAAGACCTGCCCTATCGGAGTCTTCCCGGGCCGCGCACCCCAAGTGAATTTCCCATGCCCCCAATGCTTCCCAATCACCAAGAGATCAAACTTCACCAACTTCCCCCTCTCAACCGCCAAGCGACCTCGAAACTCACCCTCATAACCCAACTTCCCATCCGCTGAATCGATCAAAAAATCTCCGCTCATTTTTCCTTTTTCATCCACTTTCAAAGACCATTTTTTAATCTCGTCATTCTTCCAATCCCGAGGCTCTCCGCGCGTATTGTCTCGCAGGTGAAACCGCGCAATGCGGAGCCCAAGCCACTCAGGAACCTCTCCCCCACCCTCTGCGATCAGCTTGCCCAACTTTTCCACCTCGGCCTGTTGAAACCACAGATGATCCACCGCCGCCTGGTTCCCCACCTTATCTGCCGCCAGCTTTTGCAAACGTCCCTCGCGCGCTTCAAGGCATCTCGTGAAAACTTTAACAATCTCTCCACCTTCCGGCAGTTCGTGGTGATAGCGCTCATCACTCTTCCCCTTCTCGGGAACCTCCACCGTCTTCTCCACTTCCGGCAAAGCCTCCCACTTTTTGAGAGCTTCCTTCATCATCGCCAAGCGCTTCTCCGGCCCGCGGTTATTATTAAACCCAAGTAAGGTGCCCTTCGCCGTAAAGACATAATGCCCCTGCTGCGTCTGGTTCGGATCCCGCGGCCCCTGGCTCGCCACCTTGCGGAAAAACTTGCCAACCTCATCCTTCCGCCGCCGTTGATACCAATCATCCGCCGCCACCGCGACGAACTCCTCCTTCAGCAACTTCTGCACGTCCTCATTCGCAAAGACCAACAACCTGTCAGCCACGCCATTGTTTCAGACGCAGCCCAAGGGATGCCCATCCATCTCCCAAAGGTAAATCGGCTTGCCCGTCTTAGCGGCCTCCCGACGGGCCTCCCAAAGATCGGTCTTCCAGTCAATCTGCTGCCAAGCCGATTCATCGACCGAGGGTAAGATCTCCGTCACTACCGCTTCCCCGTTTGGCTTGGCTTGAGCACACAGAACGCCCAATCCCATCACTAAAATCGCTGAAAAAATCTTCATCGATAGAGACTAGCGACAAAATCACAACCCGACACCTTAAAATATTCTTGAAGTGGAGAGCGGGCAAGAATCCCCGAGCGCCATATTCCCTCGCTCCTGCTTGCCAGATCACCCCCTCAAGACCAAGGTCATCGCATGTCGAATCTCAATGTCCTTGGCGGTGACTTAATGTCCTGCTCCACCGATCCCATGACGGGCTACTTTCGCGATGGCAGCTGCCGCACCGGGGCGGGTGATCGTGGCCTCCATTGCGTCTGCGCAGTATTGACCGCGGAATTTCTCGAATACAGCCGGAAGCAAGGAAATGACCTCATCACCCCGAGACCCGAGTTCTCCTTTCCCGGACTCAAGCCCGGCGACCACTGGTGCCTCTGCGTCCTTCGCTGGAAAGAAGCCTTTGACCAAGGATGCGCTCCCAAGGTCGACCTCTCCGCCACCTCGGTGGTGTCACTTGAGTTTGTCGATTTGGAGGACCTCAAGGCTCATGCCGTCTAGGGGCCGCGAAATTCGCCTTTCAAGAAAGCGAGCCCACGTCTCATCTCAGCAGCGATCATGAAGGAAGAATATCATCAGACGCAATTTGTCACCGAACTCACCGAGGGAGCAATTCCGGAACACTTTTTTATCGTGACCGGCCATAATCCCTTTGGAGAGAGAGCGACCGAGTCCGAGAACTCGGAAATCAATGACGTTCTTCTGGCGCAAATTCGGAACTCGGGGTGGCACCACTTCCCGGTCACGGGCCAATGCCAAGACCATGCCGAAGCAGGATACGGAGTCATCTGCACCCGCGCCGAAGCGATCATGCTTGGGGAGGAATTCCGACAGGATGCCATTTACGAAGTTCGCGATGACGAGGTCATCCTCGTCGCTTGCAAAGAAGGAGAAGGAAAAGGAAAAGAAGAAGACCAGACCATCGGTCGCTGGTCGGAACTGCGGGCCCCGCTTTTATGAGCAAGCCTCCCCTCGTCACCGCTGCCGATGACCTCCGCAAGGAACTGCGCGGCCTCACTTTTCCCGCGCCCGTGGCCTGCACCTACAACCCGCTCGAATACGCCTGGGATCGTCACCGCGATTACCTCACCCGTTTTGGCCGTGGTCCAAAAAAAGTCCTCTTCCTCGGCATGAACCCCGGACCTTACGGCATGGCGCAGACCGGCGTGCCTTTCGGCGAAATTGCGCACGTCCGCGATTGGATGGGCCTCTCCGGGTCCGTCGAAAAACCTGACCCTGAGCACAAAAAACGGCCGGTCACCGGCTTTGCTTGCGAACGCTCGGAAGTCTCCGGGCGCAGACTCTGGGGGCTCTTCGCCGAGCTCTTTAATTCAGCCGAGCACTTTTTCGAGGACCACTTCGTCGCCAATTTTTGCCCCCTCGTCTGGATGAAAGACACCGGGGCCAATCTCACCCCGGACAAGCTCCCGCGCGACTGCATCGAACCCGTCGAAAAAGCCTGCCGGAAACACCTTGCGCGCATCATCGAAATCCTCCAGCCCGACACGCTCATCGGAGTCGGAGCCTTCGCCGAAAAGCAGCTCGCGGCCGTCAAAAACGAGAACCACGAGCTCGGGAAAATCCTTCATCCTTCTCCGGCCTCGCCCGCCGCCAACCGCGATTTCTCCGGGACCGCGACCCGCCAACTGAAGGAGCTTGGAGTCGTCTAGCGTTGGCATCAACCAAGCTTAAACTTACGAACCTTGCCCAAGGCCGCCACTGCCGCCGAGAGGAAAAGTTCGTTCAAGCCGGGGTGGATGTAGATCATATTTACGAACTCGCGGACATCGTTCTTGAGATGGATCAACATGAGAACCTGATGCATCAGCGTCGAGGACTCCGGTCCGATGAGGTGACAACCCAAAATCGCGTAGTCGTGAGGTGAGACCAGCAATTTAATCCTTGGGTATTCGAGACGGCTCGCCATGGCACGGGCACTCGCCAACCAATCCTGATGAACCGCGACATAATCCGTTCCTGCTGATTTTAAATCTTCCTCGGTGAATCCGACTGACGCCACCTCCGGATGCGAGAAGATGGCATGGGCAATCGTGCGTTCATCGATCGCACCTTCTTTCCCCTTCACCAACTTCTCTCGAAGATAGTGAACCTCGTAGGAAGCGGCGTGCTGAAGCATGTAGCGCCCATTGACATCTCCCGCAGCATAGATTCCCGCAACTGACGTCTCGAGATGCTCATTCACCGGGAGAAAGCCCCGCTCGTTCGTCGAGAGACCGGTCTTTTCAAGATCCAGGGACGGGGTGTTCGGCCGTCTTCCGATTGCAAAGAGAACGCGCTCGGCTGTATAAATCTCCGTTTCACCATTCACCTCAAAAGTGGCCGTAAAACGAGAGCCTTCGTATTTGAGAGCGGTCAACGAAGCTCGCAAATGGGTCTCCACTTCTTTCGTGAATTCCTTGGAAAAAGTTTCCTCAATATCCGAGTCGGCCCGACCGAGGAGCTTCGCTCCTCTTGCGAAGAGCTTCGTCTCGACACCGATTCCCGAAAAGAAGGCACTCATCTCAGTCCCGATAAAGCCACTCCCGATCACGATGATGCTCTTGGGGGGCTCCTCTTTCATCGGGAAGAGATGATCACTGGTCCAAACGGGCAGTTCGGCAAAGGGCGGAGGGGTAGGATAAGAGCCGGTCGCCACCACGATCTTCTCTGCGGTCATGGTACGGCCTCCGGCCGCGATCGTCTTCTCACCCACAAAGCGCCCTTCACCTCGAATGAGAATCACGCCGGAACCTTTCACCCGGTCTTCATAACGCCCATCGACCCCTTCGATCCATTCGTTGACCCGATCAAAAACGGCCTGCGCATCGGTGCCCTCATAGATCGCCTTGGTAAAGTGCCGATGGGCATGCTTCACCTGCCGCGCGGCCTCGGCAAACCCGATGAGGAGCTTCGAAGGAACACACCCGCGATTTGGGCAAGCCCCGCCAAGCTTGTCGCGCTCGACCAAAGCGACCTTTTGCCCCGCTTTCGCGGCCGCAATGGCCAGTCCCGAAGCCCGTCCGCCACCGAGGACAATGAGATCAAAGTGTTCACTCATGAGAGGCCAGAAGGTGCTGAAAGGTCTTCCGGAATTTCGCGACCTTCGGTGAAATCACGGCCCGGCAATATCCCTGTTCGGAATTGTCATTGTAGTAATTATTGTGATCTGCCGGGGCCGGGTAGAAGACTTCAAAACGCTTCACCTCGGTCACAATATCGGAGTCGAAAACGTCCGCGAGTTCCTCAAAGATATCTTCGGCAATCCGGCGTTCCTCATCGGTTCGATAGAGGATGGTGCTGCGGTATTGCGTTCCGACATCCGCTCCTTGTGAATTCAAAGTGGTGGGATCATGCGTCCCCATATGGACTCGCAAAAGCTCTTGGTAGGAAATCACTTCGGGATCGTAGTTGATTTGAATCACTTCGGCATGACCGGTTACGCCTGCGCAAACATCCCGATAAGTGGGATCGACCACTTGGCCGTCGCTGAAGCCGCTTTCGATGGCAACCACCCCTTTCAAGTGCTGAAAGACCGCTTCAGTGCACCAATAGCATCCCCCGCCAAAGGTCGCGACCGCTTCGGTTTCCGCGACCTTCTGCAACGACACCGCGTTCATGCAATACCGCAGGCCGCTCGGTTCCGGACCATCGGGAAAAACGTGTCCGAGGTGGGCCTCACAGGTATTACAGAGGGTCTCGATTCGCACCGCGCCAAGGGAACCGTCCTGATGATACGAAATGGCATTCTCCTTCGCCGGCTGGGTGAAGGAAGGCCAACCGGTTCCGCTGTCAAACTTCTCTCCGGCATCAAAAAGAAGGGTAGCGCAACACACACAACCATACTTCCCGGGCTCAAAGAGTTCGCACATCCCGGAACTGAAGGGCCGCTCGGTCCCGTGTTGCCGGGTCACGTAAAATTCTTCCTCGGTGAGTTGCGCACGCCACTCGTCTTCGCTTTTACGAACGTCACGATCGGGCTCGGGATTTCCTTCGGCGGCAAATTTGATGATATCGTTCCAGTGAAGCATGGTTTTCGTTGTTTGAGGCATTTCTAAGGAACCTTATTCCAGGCGAAATTCAAGTTTAGTGACGTCGGCGTGCTTGCAGAATACAGTGCCGCGATCGCTTCGATTTTTCGTGGGGCTTGGAGGGAATTTCCTCCACCTGAAAACCCGATTTTATCAAGAGCTTTTTGAACTTGGGGGCGGGTTCGGAAAGCCAGTAGGCCACGCACCCCTGCGGCGTGATGACATTGCGAAGCTTGCCCAGAAACCCCGGCGAATAGAGGCGCGAATTCCCCTTGGTAATGAGATCGTCAGGAGTGTTATCAATGTCGAGAAGGAGCGCGTCGTAAGAACCTGATTTGGCATCAGAAACAATATTGTAGAGATCTCCCTGAATGATGCGGGTGCGAGGGTCATCCAAAAGAGGCCCATTGTGCCCGACCAGGAAGGTCCGGTTCCACGCGATCAAGGGTGGCATCAATTCCGCGACATCGACATCAGCGGGACTTCCCACCAGCTCGAGGGTCCTCTTCAGCGTAAATCCTAGCCCCAACCCTCCGATAAGAATCTTGGGATGAACCGGGCGCGATCCCTTACCCTCCCGCAAAGCCTGACACCCCACATCCGCCAGCATTTGCTCGGAATAGGTGAGCGCCGTGCTCATGAGCTCGAACCCGTTATACTTCAGGTAGATTTTGCCATCATGCTCATGGAGCGAATAATGAGTGCCGTCCGGCATCGTTGACTCCGCGAGTTTCACGTAGGGCTTCATTTCCATGACCTTCACCGCTGGAGCGCCGGGAGCAAGGCAAACCCTATCGGGACCTCAACTTTATGAACGATTCTGCGAGCGCATCACCCACTAGAAAGTAGCTCTCGGCATTCCCACACCAATGGTGACCATAACCGGTATTCGGCGATAATTCCTTGGGACGGGCAAATTCTTTCGTCGTCACGAACTGTCCAAAGGCAATTCCTGCTGTTCCTTTCCTCTGGGCTGCCCGGAAAACGGCCATCTCTGACCCCTCGGGCGCTTCCCCACCATTGCCCAGTTCGCCAACCACCATGGGAAGCTTTGCATCGTCAAATTCCTTGCGGATATCCCCGGCGAGATTGACCAAATTTTCGGCATACTCGGCGGTCGCTTCTTTCGAAACCAGATCGTTCCAGCCTTGCCTCCAGACAAACCCGGAGAGTTCATAGTTCGCGCAGGGGAATTGTTTCAGCTCCGCCCGGATTTCTGCGATCATCTCCGTGTAGTAAGGTCCGGTCACCCCGCCCGAACTTGGCGGCCGAAAATCCTTTTGCAGGCACTTTCCTCCCCAAGCGGTTTTAATGAGGAGCACGGGGTCATCGACCATTCCAAATTCCCCTTCCCTCTGTTGTAGAATTCTGGGTGATCCATCGCGACGACACCCTGACCTTGCATGTTGGATTGGCCGGCCAGAATAAAAAACCTGAGGGTCTTTTTCGCCAACTCCTTCACGAGCCAGGGAGAGACTTTTTGGAACCAGGCCTGACCATGGGCCTTGAGCCTCTCGCCGCTGAAGTGAATCCCCTTTCCTCCGTGATCCCGATTCGGTCCCACCAACTGATCGGAATCTGGCCCCTTGCGAGAGCCATTCCCGCACACTGGTGGCACCCACGCCCGTGGGAATCATTCCTACCGGAACCTTAAGCCGCTTCGCCAAGGCATCGGCGAGTGACGGAATAAAATCGTCTCTCGCCTTCCTCAATTTTCACCAACTCCTGCCATCCTTCTTCGTTGAACCGGGCCTCCAGCGAGGTCCCCTTCGCGGCAGCTTGGGCAAGCTCACCCATCACCGGCACCCGCCCAAAAAATGGGCTGTTCCGTTGCACCACCTGATAATCGAGCGGCGACAGAAGCTTGATTACGGCGGGTGCGGCCGACACCGCCGAGACCAAGGAAAGAAGATAGCCGATGATAATGAGAATGCTTTTCATGAAGCGAATTGGAAGACCCGCCCGGAGGAATCTCCCTGTCGGCGGAGGAGCATAGACAATCCTGATCCCGAACAAGAAACTTTATCAGGGAGGAGGCTGATTCTCTTTCCGCCATTCTAGGCCCGACAAGCGCACTCAGTTTGCTAGGCTCGGCCCATGAAAAGGTTCGCCAACATCGTTCTCCTCCTCACTTCCTTTCCTTCGCTGTGCCAAGCAGAGGACAAAATGAACGTCCTCTTCATCATCTCGGATGACCTCACCGCGACCGCTTTATCGTGTTATGGCTACCCCGTTTGCCAGACGCCCAACATCGATCGCCTGGCCTCGCAAGGCACTCGTTTCACAAAAGCCTACTGCCAGGGAACTTACTGCGGTCCCTCCCGGGCCTCCTTCATGAGCGGGTATTATCCGCACGCCATCAAGATGCTCGGTTACGGATCACCGCGACCCGCCATCGGTGACCGCGCCACCTGGGCCCAACACTTCAAAAACGCGGGATACCACACCGCGCGCGTTTCCAAAATCTTCCACATGGGAGTGCCCATCGGAATCGAGAAAGGCACCGACGGCGCGGATGATCCGGCCTCCTGGAGCGAACGCTTCAACTCACAAGGCCCCGAATGGCGCGCTCCCGGCGATGGCGAAACGCTCGAAAGCAATCCTGACGGGAACAAACCCGGACCTGTCGGTGGCAACACCTTCGTCGTGGTCGAAGCCGATGGCGACGACCTCGTTCATTCCGATGGCAAGACGGCCAAGAAGGCTGCCCAGTTGATCGCACAGCGCAAAAATGACGAAAAACCCTTCTTCCTCGGAGTGGGATTTGTGCGACCACACGTTCCCTTCGTGGCCCCTCGCCGAGACTACAAAGCCTTCCTTCCCTACGAAGGAATGTCGCTCCCTGAAAAAATCGACGGCGACTGGGACGACATTCCCAAGGCCGGCATCAACTACAAAACGAGTAAGAACATGAAGATGGATGTACGCCGGCAAAAAAAAGCAGTCGGAGGTTACTACGCATCGGTCGTCTACATGGACCGTATGGTCGGTCAGGTTCTCAATGCCCTCACCGAAGCCGGCCTCGATGACAAGACCATCGTCATTTTCACGAGCGACCACGGCTACCACCTCGGTGAACACGACTTCTGGGCCAAGGTCAGCCTGCATGACGAATCGGCAGCGGTCCCCCTCATCATTCGTGTCCCCGGCAAGAAACCTGCCGTTTGCAACTCGCTTGTCGAACTCCTCGATCTCTACCCTTCCCTCTCAAAAATGTGTGGATTGGAAATCCCAGCCCGCATTCAAGGCAAGGATTTCTCACCCGTCTTCGACGATCCCAAACACGAAGTCCGCAAGGCCGCCTTCAGCGTAAATGGCAGGGGCTACTTACTCCGCGAACACGACTGGGCTTACATTCAATATGGCAGGGAAGGGAAAGGCGGCGAAGAACTCTTCGACATGAAGAAAGATCGCCTGCAATACACCAACCTCGCCGGAGACCCGGAGCATCAGAACGTCCTCCAACGTTTCCGCACGCAGATGAAAGCCAAGCTCGGAGCCGTCCGCGATAATGATCTCGGCCTCAAGTATGAACCTACCAATTGATGGGCTGAATCACGAAGCTATCTCTTACCAACGAGTTTCCATTTCCCTCGACGACCTTACCCATCTGCTTTGCCCATAGCTTGATCTCCCGACGTTGGACCCCGTAGTAGGTGAATTCCTGCAGATCCAAAAAACTCACCTCGCCTCTCTCCCGATCAGAAAAGGCAAAGAGCGTCTTGCCAGTGGCCGCATCAACGAGGCGTCCCTCAATCCCGATGGAAGGACGATTCAAGATACCCACAAATGGCACCATGAGATTCAAAAGTTGAGCGACGGGACGGCCCGGTTCCACCTGCACGAGATTAGTCTCCAAATACATGAGGTCTTTGGACTTGGACGAATCCGAGGTAATCGAAACACTTCGATTGGGACTCTTGCCCAGCTCACTCTGAAATCTTTGCGTCGCCAGGGTTGCGAGTTCCTTCGCGTCACTCTTTGCCTGATCACCGATATTTCGGAAATTTTTCCCCGTAAAAGATCCCAGTTCACGGAGCTGATCTACCCTCATCGGGCGGACTGAAACCCGAGAATAAGTGCTCAGGTTGGCTTTGGGATTCTTCCAAGATCTGGAAAAAGGGAGCATTTTATTCTTCGCCAACTTGGCATCGTCTTCACCCAAAAAACCGCTGGGTTCGAGCGGCGTCTGGCAGGACGCAAAGAGAAGGATCGATAAACTAGCGGTAAAGAGACGTAGCATGTTTAACATTCGCAACGCTATCGTCCCTCTCACTCAGTGCAAGGATAGGAAGTCCCTAAATTTGAGGGCCCCAAAAAGCCCGGCGATGCGAACACC
>JBLIDI010000034.1:0-21204 GCA_047634075.1 Akkermansiaceae bacterium | reverse complement strand
TCGGAGATGTTTCAGAGGCTTCATCGTTGGCCTGAATTTCGCCTCATTCTTGCCGATCGTATTCATAAGCACTTCTTCCACGGCGGAACTCTGGATGATTCCACCCCTTCCTCTTCGCGTGTCAAAGAGGTCATCGACACCGCGATCACCGAGTTCTCCCCGCTCCTTGCCGAGCGTTCTAATCAGTCCGTCGATACCGAGTTTTGGCGCTACTGGAGTGCCTCCGGTTCCTCCCGCCGAAGCTATCTTCTCGGGCCAAACGACGAGCACTTCCGGGATGCCGGATATTGGCCGGAGACCGGACCGCCTTCCTACAATCAGCACGGGGGCGAGGTCTCCCTCAACTTCCCACTCAGCATCTCCTCGGAGACCGGCACAGTTTACTACACTCTGGATGGCTCCGACCCACGGGACTTTGGCAATGCCATCAATCCCGCCGCCCTCACTTACAACGCGCCTCTTTCTCTTCCTCAGTCAGTCGTCGCGGTGAAGTCCCGCCTCCGTAGTCCCGGCGGGGAATGGAGTGCCCTCACCGAGGCTGAGTTCAAGGTCGGCCTCGTTCAGCCCACTGTGAGCAATCTTGTTATTTCGGAAATCCACTACCACCCGGGTTTTCCCAATACCGCCGAAGTGGCCGCCGGTTTCCTTGATCACGACGACTTCGAATTCCTGCAACTTCGCAATATCGGAAATGAAACGCTCGCTCTTTCCGCCCTTTCTTTTACGGGTGGGATCGCCTTTGATTTTCAGGATTCCCTCGTCACCTCACTTCCCCCCGGTGGCTCGGTGATCCTTGTGCGGAGCATCGATGCCTTCCGCCTCCGCTACGGCCCTCCCTTCGATTCCTTGATCGCGGGACAGTATTTTGGAGGTCTTTCCAATGGTGGCGAGCGTCTTACTCTGGCGCTTCCTGGTACCGTCCTTCGCGATTTCAGCTACGACGATACCTCGCCTTGGCCCGCTTGCACCGATGGCGATGGCCTTTCGCTCGTCCTTCGCGATCCCTCCTCAAATCCCGATCACGCTGTCGCCTCCAACTGGGCTGGCTCGGCCCAGATCGGGGGCCTTCCCGGCGGGCAACCGCGGGCCCTGAGCTATCCCGAATGGCAAAGCCTCTCGCTGGCACCCGGACAAGCCTCCGGTCCGACAGCGGATCCCGATGGCGACGGCCTCCCTAATTTAGTCGAGTTTTTCCTCGGTTCCCTCCCAGGTAAAGCGGATGCCGCGACCCATGCTCCCGTTGGCACCCTCGTCGATCACGATGGTGAAATCTATCTCAGCTTCACCTTCACCGAGGTCTCTAATCAAAGCACTTTACAAGGGATCGTGGAGGTTTCGGACGGTCTTGAGTCCTGGACATCCTCTCCCTCGGATATCGAGGAAGTCCTGCCCGCGATGGACTCTGGAAATGGTTCGCGGCGCCGCACCTTCCGCGTGACGAGCCCCGTTTCCAGCGAGCGCAAATACTTTGTGCGTCTCCGCGTTCTCCAGAATTAAGCAGGCCTTTTTCAGGATCCCGTCTGCCTTGTGCTCCTGCCGCTGAAAGATTGGGCTCTCTTGCCACGAATTAATTTACTTCATGAAGCGTCTCCTGCCACTCCTCCTCGCGATCGCGGCTTTTGGTTCCCTTTTCCTCGCCAACGGGCAGGAAAAAGAAATCACGCCCGAAAAGTCCGTCCGTCCTCTTAAGGCTCTCTTGATCGCCGGCGGATGTTGCCACGATTACGCCAAGCAGCACGAGATCCTTTTCAAAGGCATCCAGGAACGCGCCAACGTCCGCGTCGATGTCATGTGGACCGGCGATAAGTCGACCAACCCTCCTCTCCCGATCTACGACGACCCCGACTGGGCCGAGGGCTACGACATCATCATCCACGACGAATGCGCCGCCGATAACAAGGACCTCAAGGTCATGGAAAGCATCCTCGCGGTCCACCAAACGATCCCTGCAGTCCACCTCCACTGCGCGATGCATTCCTTCCGCAATGGCACCGACAAATGGGCCAAACACCTCGGCCTCTACTCCACCGGTCACGGTCCGCAAAAGCCGCTCGAGGTCACCTACACCAACCCCGACCATCCCATTACGAAAACGTTGGAGAATTGGGTCACCAAAAATGAGGAGCTTTATAACAACAAAACCCTCCACGACGCCGAGCCCCTTGCTCTCGCCACCCAAAAGAACGGCGAACGCGAAAGCACCGCCATCGTCGCTTGGACCAACACCAAGCAAGGCGCTCCTTCTTTCTCCACTACCATCGGGCATAACAACAACACCGTTGAAGATCCCCGCTACCTCGACCTCGTCACCCGTGGCCTTCTTTGGGCTGCCGGCCAGCTCAATGATGACTACCTCAAGCCCTACACTGGCTCGAACGTCATCACCGAAATGACGGCCACCACCAAGCCCGTCACCGAGGCCAAGCCGCCCAAGGACGCCACCATGGTCAAGGTCACCGCCAAGGACGTGCAGACCAGCGACGGCCACTCCCCTTGGAAAGCAATCGATGGCGATGAAAAGACTCGCTGGACCGGCAACGGCCCCGCCATGCCCAACTGGCTCCAGCTCGAATTCGCAAAGCCCACCACCGTCACCTCAGCCGAGATTCTCTGGGAGAAGCGCCAGGATTGGTATCAATACAAAATCGAAACTTCCCTCGATGGCAAAGCTTGGGCGATGGCCCACGACGGTTCGCAAAATCAACGCAAATCCGACACCAAAGACGCCTTCAAAGCCGAGAAGATCAAGTTCCTCCGCATCACCGTTCTGAAGCATGAGAATGGCCAATGGCCTGCGATCTGGGAAGTCCGCCTCACCGGAGAAAAAGGTCCCCTCAAGCTCTTCCCCATCTTCAAAAAAGGCGAAAGCCCCAAGGGTAAGGTGAGTGGAAAAGGCTTCGAAAAATCCGGTAATATTAAGCCCTTCATTCCCAAGCGTACTCCGGCCGAAGAGGCTGCCATCCTCAAGGATGCCTCCGTTCCCGAGGGCTTCGAGATGACCCTTTTCTCCTCGTGGCAAAGCGCCAACTACCCCGTCTATGTCGCAGCTGCGCCCGGCGGCGATCTTTACGTCTCGTCCGATGGCAATGGCTCCCTCGGCCGAGACCCCAATCGCGGCCGTGTCCTCCGTCTCCGCGACACCGATCAGGATGGCCGCGCCGATGAAGTGACCGAGTTCATCCGCGATATCGACTCGCCCCGTGGCCTCATTTGGGATCACGACCGACTCTATCTCCTCCACCCGCCGCACATCTCGGTCTTCTTCGACCGCGATCACGATGGCGTCGCCGAGGAATCAAAACGCCTCATCTCCGATATCGCCTTCGGCTTCGAGGACCGCCCGGCCGACCACACCACCAACGGTCTCGAAATGGGTATCGATGGTTGGATTTATATCGCGGGAGGAGATTTCGGTTTCATGAAGGCCACCGGGACCGATGGTCGCACCTTGCAACACCGTGGCGGCGGCGTCATCCGCTTCCGCCCCGATGGCTCGGGACTCGAGATTTTCTCCACCGGCACCCGCAACATTCTAGGCACCCCGATGTCACCGACGCTCGACATGTTCGCCCGTGACAACACCAACGATGGCGGGGGGTGGGACGTCCGCTTCCACCACTTCACCGGCCTTTCCGATCACGGCTACCCGCGCCTCTATAAGAACTTCGAGAAAGAGCACATCCAGCCTCTCGCCGACTACGGTGGCGGCTCCGGCTGTGGCTCCGTCTACATCCACGAACCCGGTTTCCCCGCTGAGTGGAACAAGGCTCCCTTCACTTGCGACTGGGGCAAGGCTGGGCTCTTCCGCCACACCGTGCAACCTTACGGAGCCACTTTCAAGGAAACTGCCGAGCCTGAGAAATTTATCAAAGTGACCCGCCCCACTGATGCCGATGTCGATGGCATGTCCGCCGTCTATCAAGCCTCCTGGAAAGGACCCGCGACCTTCGGCTGGGCTGGTCCCGATCAAGGCTACATCGTTCGCGTCACTCCGAAGGGATACAAGCCGGAGTCGATGCCGGATTTTGAGAAGATGACAGGTATGGAACTTGTCGCCGCGCTCGATTCTCCCTCGCATATTCGGACTCTGGCCGCGCAGCGGGCTCTGCTACGGTGTCCTAAAACTAAGGAACTCAAAAATGATCTCGTTCGAGTTTTTGGCGATGAGAAGGTGCCGTTGAAAACACGAATTGCCTCACTTTACGTGATTGCTCAGAGCTATCCGAACGCACTCGTTGGTTCACTGGCTAAGGGCGCGATCGGTCCGTATTTGATGCGTGCATTGGCAGATGTTTCTCCGTCAGAGGGCTCGATGATTTCCACTAGTCTTGAGATCGCGATGAGTGAAGAAGAGAACCCTCGGCAGGTGTTGGAAGCAATTATTACTACTGCTCGTCTCGGGCTAAAAGAAGCTGCTCCCCAAGTTGCCGCCCACCTCTCCTCCGCCGACCCGGTCATCCGCCACACCGCCTACCGTGCTTTGGCCAAAATGTCGGCGCATGAAGCGGCTTTTTCCAAGCTCGATTCTGATGATATCGACACTCGGAAGGCTGCTGCCTGGGCGCTCATGCGAATGCACAAGAAGGAAGTCGTTGACGGCCTTCTTGCGCGACTCGGTCGCGAAAAATCCCTCGCAAAACGTCGCCCGCTTCTCTCCACTCTATGCCGCCTCTACCACACCGAAGCGGAGTGGAAGGGTGACTCCTGGGGCACCCGTCCGGACACCCGCGGACCTTACTACCAACTCGCGACCTGGGAACAATCCGAGCGGATTGTTAAAATTCTGAAGGCCATTCTCATGGAAGCACCCGCCGAGGAGGCCGCCTTCATCATCACTAAGCTCAACAAGAATCGCATCCCAGCCAATGATGCCCTCGATCGTATCATCGATCTTGCTTTGAAGGACGACAAACTCATCCCCGTCGCCATCACCCAGATTGCTTCTACCAGCAGTGTGCCCGCCCGCGCCATCCCGCTTGTTTTAGAGGGAGCCCGCACCTTGGAATCCGGCCCCGCCGCTCATGCTGATGCCGTAAAAATTCTCGTGCAGAGCGATCACCCCGAAGCTGTCGCGGCCTCGATTCAAGCCCTCATCAATATCAGCAAGGTGGAAGGGTCTGGGAAACAAGGCGGAGCCGCCCGCGATTATTTTCTCAAAGCGCCCAAGCTTGAAAATCATCACCTCGCTCTCGAAACAATGGCCGCTGAGAAGGCGGGCACTCCCGAAGGAAGCTGGGCTGCCATGGCCGTGATCCAGCTCGCCTCCCGAAAGGGCGGCTCGCCCGAGTCTCGCCAAATGTCAAAGAAGGCCATCGACAAAGGCTGGACTGATCCCAAGCAGAAGATCGCCTTCATCAAGGCAGCCCGCGACCTCCGCAGCCCGCTTCTCAACGATCGTATCCGCGTTGCCCTCAGCGATCCTGATCAAGCGGTCGCCAGTGCCGCCAAGGACGCCGCCGGTCGTCTCAAAATCCAAGCTCCCGGCGCGGACAAAACTCCCAAAATCGCGACCCTCAAACCAGCGGAAGCCGTGAAAAAAGTGACCGCGCACAAGGGGGACGTTTCCCTCGGGCAAGCAATCTTCGCAAGAGCGACCTGCAATGCCTGCCACACCGTTTCGCAGGACGAAAAGCAGAAGGGGCCATACCTTGGCAACATCGCAGAAACCTATCGCCGTAATGAACTCGCCGAATCCATCTTGGTTCCCAACAAAACGATTGCGCAGGGATTTGCAACGAACGTCTTTAGTTTGAAGGATGGCAAATCCTTCGTGGGGTTTGTCACTGACGAAGCCGGGGACACCGTCTCGATCCGTGACATCGCCAGCACGGAATACCGCTTCAAGAAATCGGAGATCGAAGATCGCTCGACCCTACCGACCTCGCTCATGCCTCCGGGACTGATGGCCGGATTCACGGTTCACGAAATGGCGAGCCTCCTCGATTACCTCGACTCGTTGGTGAAGAAAAAATAGCGTGCTCTGGTTTTACCCCTTGGTCTAGCTGTAGTCATCCACCTTATGGGGCGACTGGAGATCAATGGGGCTGAGCTTCTCACAAAAAGAAGAAGGATCTCCGAGATGATATCAATTGCTACGCAATATAAAGGCTTGCTCCAAATTACTTGCGCATGAAAGGACGGCAGGTGGCATCGATGCGTTCGCTTTGGAGGCGTAAGCTTCGGTCGTGGCCGTCGCGGTCAGTGTCGTGGAATTCCATTCCAGAGCTTTCGAGGCGATCGTCGTCGGATTTTACGATGACCTCATTTTCGATCTGGAATTGCTCAAGATCGAGGTCATCGAGTCGTCCGCTTTCTTGATACTTGGCGAGAGCCTCCACCGACGGTTCACCGATGTAGGAGTAGTTGAGCGTGCTGCGTTCTCCGAAGCCATAGAGTTCAGCCAAAATTTCCAAACGATGACCAATCCAAGCTAAGGTGATTTCATCGCCGTTCAGTTCCAGATATTCTTTTCCGATTTCGATCGTTGACGACGAGTTGGTTGCGGTTTGTCTCGTATCTGACAGTCTCGTCTGTGCCAAGCAACCCGGCTCTCCAAAAGCTGGTTGTAGGGTCAACTCGAGGAATTTCCTGGAAGACTTCCTCTCCGGTATCCGGTGATCTCATGTTTGGAAAATTGTCGAACCAAGTCATGAAAGTTGGAGGAACGGTAAACTGCCGGGTCTCAATCGGTCCTTCCGGGACTTCTGGAATTTCATTAAAGATGAAGTCGTCCCCCCGTCTTTCGAATTGGGTTCCCGACACGAGAGCCAGTTTGTGACAGATGGAAAGGAATCGTCCGGCGAGGTGGATTTCTTTGATGTGGGCTTTATCGGAGTTGACCTTCCAAATGAGCGGGAGAGGGATTGCGCCAGTCTCCCGACAGATGGTTTCATACTTCGCGATGATGATTTTCCCGGCAGCTTCCAGAGCGATGTTTGCGAGATCAACAGGAGGGAGGTAGAAGTGGTTCAAATCGCTGGCCTGATGACTTTTTTTACGAACGATGCGTGAAGATTTTTCTAGGGTTGAAAATCGACTCCGCGTCACTCCGCTTGCCGAACTTATCACGGGAGTTTGGGTCCGGGAGTTACTTTGGGGTGTCGCGGACGACTCTTTGGAGCCGCGTTGAATGATCTGATGGCAGGCGATCCCTAAAAAAGTGATGGCGACGAGGGTGAGGATTTTTGGGGTGGAGAGGCTGCTGTAAATATGCGAGGCCCACCCGGCAGATGGGCTTGCCATCGAGATGGTGGAAGGCGGTCTCGCTGCCATGGCGGGCGTAAGTGGTAAGTTCGGCTTTCGGATCAATCATGGGTGGTGAGAGTGGGTCTCTCCTGTGTTGCTCCCGGATTGGGGTGAAAGGTCACAATTTCTTTACCCAAGAGTTTGTTGCCTGACGAGCGAGGCGAGCGGCAGAATACCATCGTGGGCCCAGAGAGCGGGGGGGGATTGGGCTTCGCCAAGAGGGAAGATTCTGGGGGAGGGGAGGTCTGTTCGTTTTTGAAAGGGATGGAGCCCGATCCCTGAGAGATGAGGAATGGTGTCGAAATTGCAAGGCAGGGGGCGGAGGAAGACGGTGCGGTTTCCGGGGGAGAGGGTGATTTGTGAATCGTCTTCGTAGATGATGGTCCAGGCGGTTGAGCCGGGGCTTTCCCAGAGGGCGTGGGAGGTCGGTTCCTGGGCGATGAGATAGCGGGTTTCTTCGCGAAGGTTGGTGATCGCGCCAGCTTCGGAAAGGGAGAGCAGGCCGCGCGGGTTTTCATTTTCAAAGTCGATCAGAGCTTCGGCGAGGAGGAGGCCAAAGGCAGGTGGGTCTTTTAAAAAAATGGTCTGGAGAGAGAGGCAACCGTGTTGGTTGAAGAGGCTGATGTCGCGGGCCGCAAGGCGGGCGGCTTCGGAAGTGGGGTCATCGATGATGGCGATGCCGAGCCGGTGGCCGTGGCCCACGAAGGGCGTCTCAAGCGGGCAGAGTTGTTGGAAGTGGCGGATCGTGTCATCGGAGCCGAAGACGACGAGGGCATCGGCCTCCGGGATCCAGTGGGCGGGGAGGTCACGGGAGGTTTCGACGAAGGGTTCGAGCGCCGGGGGGATTTGGAAATCGATGAGGGCTTGGGAGGGGAGCTTGAGGCGGTTGTGAGCACCGAGGAGGATACCGTTGAGGAGGGTTTGATAGGCGGAGTGGGGGGTGTTCCCGCTGATGATGTGGACGAGCGTTTTAGGAAGCCGGACGGTGGGGCCGCGGGCTTCGCGTTGGAAAAATTCCTCGAGCGAAGCACGGGTGAACTTGCCGGTGTAGGGTTCGAGTTGGTCCGCCGAGGCGAGGATGAGATCGAGGCGTGCGGCGAGGGTCATGACGAAAGAGCTTGGTCGATGGTGCGCGAGCAACCACGCGGGAGGGCGCCGGGGTCGCGACCGATGAGGGTGAAGGAGTCGTCGGTGTGGCGGGTCGCGAAGTCTTGGGTGCGAATACCAGCGACGCTGTGGAGGTTGGCGAGATCGTGAATGACGAGGTAGCCGGTTTCCCCGGGTTGGACTTCGCGGTCGGTTTCGGGATCGAGGATGAGGTGGCGGCACCAGGCTGGGAAGCGATGACGACCGGTGGCGCCGGTGGCGTAGGCCTGGCTGGAGAGCTCGGTCATGCCGTATTCGTTGTGGAGGTGGTCGGGCGGGAGATTGAAGAAGGCGGAGAGGTCGCGGTAGAAATCGGGCTTGGCGAGGGCGTGCGAGGTGCCTTTGTAGCCACCGGTCTCGAGGAGATGCGAGCCGGCGGGGAGAGGAATGGGGCCGAGGGTTTCGATGAGGTGGAGGAAGGCGAGGGCGGTGCCCATGAGGAAGAGGGGTTGCGTAAAGGGCTGCGCTCCACACGCTCCGTTTACGAAGAGGGGAGCGAGGTGGAATTTGGAATCTCGGAGGAGAAAATGTGAGTCGTCGCCTGTATTAAGGTGGGCGAACATGTGGCTAAGCGAGGATTGCGGCGCTTCCTTAGCCGAGGGGGCGAGGAAGAAGGTCGGGAGTTGGGGCAGGGGCCATCCGCAGGTGATGGCGTGTTCGTAGAGGCTGGTGTCTCGAAAGTGGTGCGAGCCGCGGGTTTCGGTGGTGGTGCCGGAGGTCAGGAAGATTTTGGTGATGTCCTCGCTGCAAGTCAGGGGATGGTGGGTGAGCTTGAAAGCGCGGGTGGGCACGGCGGGGATGTCCTGCCATTGGGTGACAGAAGGAGGCGTTCTCCCGAGGTGTTGAGCGTATCTTCGAAAAGGTCGATTCCGCTCGAACTGGTGGGAAAAGACTTGGAGCGCCAATTCATTGAAGCGGGATGGAGCCGGCTTGGAGATGAAGCGATTGAGGTCCTCAATGAGACTTGGATTGGGTTCGAAGCTTTTGTGGGCAAGCATTTCTCAATGGGTGGTGGCTTGACAAGATGGAAAAAGATCGCGATGAGTCTTTCTGTCGTCAATTGGCAACACAACAACGCAATATCCCCAAACTCAACTGATTTAAAAGTCATGTTTTCTCTCAAAAATCTCATCGGGCTGGTTTTGACTAGCCTTCTCTTAGCAAGCTGTACTCCTTTCCCGCCCTATCAGGGTGTCCCGAATCCCAATGGACAACAGGTCGCAGCACCGGTTGAGGCAACGAAAACGGTCGTCGAACTGAAAGAGGAAGAAGATCTTCGCAAGGCACGAGTCAAGGCAAACGCAGAGGCCAAGGCTCGTCGTGATGCCCTTCGCGAGCAAAAAGACGAAGCGACTGGTGGAGGCTCTGCCGGCGGAGACGACGTGATCCAGCCCATCAAAAGGAATCCGGTCAAACGTCCGAGCAAGTATCGCACAGCGATGGCCATTCCAGGCAAGCCCGGCTTTGTCTTCAATCCATGGACCAACAAAGCGGTTGATGTGCGTGGCATTCCGAGCAAGCAACTCATTCGCGACCCGAACGATGGTAATTCGGACCACAAGTTCCGCGTCCCCTAAAGTGAATTTTTAAATTTTCCTGGCGCCGGATTTCCGAGAGGGAATCCGGCGCTTTTTTCCCGATATGAGGTCCTTTCATCGCATTGCTATTCTCGGGCCCGGCCTCCTCGGAGGTTCAGTGGCGCTCGCGGGGCGTGTGGCGGGATTCGAGGTCACCCTCTGGGGTCGCAACGCGGACCGGGTCGAAGCGACTCGGGCGCTGGGCCTGGAGGCGACGACGGACCTGACTGCGGCGGTTGCCGAAGCGGATTTAATTATCTTGGCGGTGCCGGTCGGGGTGATGGGGATGTTGGCGGATCAGTTGAAAAAAGAGATCAATCGACATGCCTTGGTGACGGACGTCGGGAGTGTCAAGGTTCTGCCCCATGAGATGGCGGGGGAGTATGGCATTCCTTTTATCGGGAGTCATCCCATGGCGGGATCTGAACAGACGGGGATCGCGGCGGCGCGGGCGGATCTTTTCCAAGGTGCGGCCTGTGCTCTTACCAATGATCAGGGTCGTTCCGAGTCTGAAGTGAAGGCGTTGATGGAGTTTTGGCAGGCCTTGGGCTGCGAGGTTTCCCTCATGGGTGCGGCTGATCATGACCGCGCGGTGGCTCGGATCAGTCACCTGCCCCATGCCATGGCGGTGGCGACGGCGTCAGCAGGATTACGCCTTCCGGGCGATGGTTTTTTAGCGGCCGGAGGGTTCCGTGATACCACAAGAGTGGCCTCCGGTGATCCTGCGATGTGGGCCGAAATTATGGTGGAAAATCGAGCCGCATTGACAAGCGCTTTAGAGGATGCTCAAAACGAGATTCGAGAGATGCTTGATCACCTCGCAAAAGCGGACAAAAAGGGGCTGCAGAAGTATCTCGAGGAAGTCAAAGTCCGCAAAGAGAACCCAGACGCATTTTTATGAGTGAGGCCATCCAAGTCAGTCCGCTGAAATCGCTCACCGGCGAACTCGCGGTTCCCGGTGATAAAAGTATTTCCCATCGTGCCGCCATTTTGGCCGGTCTTTCCAATGGTTCCTGCTTCGTCGAGAATTTCCTATCCAGTGAGGACTGCGTGAACACGCTCCGCGCGATGGCCCAACTGGGCGTGAACTACGAAGTCAAAAAGGGGACTGATGACCGGCCGGTCGATCTCGTCATCCACGGATGCGGCGGCGCACTGCAAGCCCCGGCCGGCGAGCTCGATTGCGGGAATTCCGGGACCGGGATGAGGCTTTTGTCAGGGGTGCTGGCGGCGCAGAAATTCGATAGCGTCCTCATTGGTGATGACTCTCTTTCCAGCCGCCCGATGGGTCGCATCATCACCCCGCTGGCGGAGATGGGAGCGCAATTTGAGACCAAAGGGGCCACGCCCGGGTGTGCTCCGCTTCACATCACCGGAGGGGAACTCAAGCCCATCACTTACGAGATGCCGATGGCCAGTGCCCAAGTCAAAAGTGCGATTCTTCTGGCGGGATTATTTGCGCCGGGGACGACGACGGTAATCCAGCCGGCCATCAATCGCGATCACACCGAGCGGCTTCTCAATTCCTTTGGTGTCCAAGTCGAGACCAAGGGAAATACCATTTCGATTGCGGGTGGCCAAAAGGTGCAGGCCCGCGATTTGGTGGTCCCGGGTGATATCTCGAGCGCGGCCTTTTGGATTGTGGCCGCTGCTTCGGCTCCGGGTTCGCGACTGACGATTACCAATGTGGGCTTGAACCCAACTCGGACGGCCTTGCTGGAGGTGCTCATTCGCATGGGGGCTAATATTGAGGTGCACCTTGAAAACGAGGACGGGGGTGAGCCACGGGGGCGGATTGAGATCACGGGCGCGCGACTTCAAGGCACCGAGGTCTTGCGCGGGGAAGTGCCGAATCTCATTGATGAAGTTCCGATTCTGGCGGTGGCGGGAGCTTTGGCCGAAGGTCGGATGACCATTCGTAATGCCGATGAGCTAAGGGTGAAGGAGACCGATCGCATTGAAACCACGGCCAAGAATCTCCGTCTGATGGGGGCAGAAGTGGAGGAATTTGAAGACGGTATGATCATCACCGGCGGACAGACTTTGAAGGGTGCAATTCTCGACAGTTACGGCGATCATCGCATTGCCATGGCTTTCACCATCGCGGGACTTTTAGCCAGCGAGGGTGAGACCACGATCGCGAACACGGCCTGTGTGGCCACTTCTTACCCGACCTTTTCCGAACATCTCAAAATCTTAAGTCATTGATGAATCAGATTCACCGCGCGGTTGCGATTGATGGTCCCGCTGCTTCGGGAAAGAGTACCGTGGCCAAGCGTCTCGCCGCATCCCTCGGTCTCGTCATGGTGAACTCTGGCGCAATGTATCGGGCTGTGACCTGGCAGGTTCTACAGGAGGAAATTGACCCTGAAAATTCCGCGTCGGTTCTCGCGGCCATGCGCGGTATGGAGATCGAGTGTGGGGTTGATGCCGGACTCTCCACGATCGCCATCAATGGACGACTTTTGACGACGGAGATTCGTGGTGCCGAAGTGAATGAACACGTTTCCAAGATTGCTTCCATCCCCGAGGTGCGCGAGTGCCTCGTAGCAATGCAGAGGGCCTATCTTGATAATAACGATGTCGTGATGGAGGGACGCGATATCGGATCGGTGGTTTTTCCCGCCACTCCTTTTAAACTTTATATCAGCGCCTCCGAAGAGGTGCGGGCCGCTCGTCGGGCGAAGGACGGGGAGGCGGATGCGGTGGCGCAGCGCGATGCCCAGGACCGTCAGCGCAAGGCCTCACCGCTGGTGGTTTCTGACGGTTCCATCGTGATTGATTCCTCTGATCTTACGATCGAGGGGACGGTGGAAGCAGCGCGGGAGGCGCTCAGTAACCTCGGTTGGAAAGACTAGACATGAAGACGACATATTGGATTGGACACACCATTTTTCGGGCGGCAGCCAAGGCTTTTTTTCGCTATCAAGTGGTGGGACGTGAAAAGCTCGTCCAGGAAGGGCCTGTTTTGATTGCCTCGAATCACGAGAGCTTTCTGGACCCGCCTCTTGTGGGGATCGCCTACAATGAGTCGGTTTATTATTTGGCTCGCAAGACTCTCTTCAAGGGGCCCACCAAGTGGTTGTATCCTCGGTGGAATGCCATCCCGGTCGATCAGGACGCCCCAGATATGAGCAGTCTGAAGAAGATCATTAAGATGCTTAAAAGTGGCAAACAGGTTGTCATTTTCCCCGAGGGAGCGCGGACATTGACGGGCGAGTTACAGCCTGGGGAAGCAGGAGTCGGTCTCATCGCGGCGAAGAGTGGGGCCGTGATTCAGCCGGTCCGGATTTTCGGAGCTTATGAGGCCCTACCGCGTGGGAGCGGCCGGTTGAGATTTCACCCGGTAACAGTCGTGATCGGTGACCCTATTACCCTGACGGCATCGGAATGCCGGGCCAAAGGTCGGGAATCTTATCAGGCAATTTCCAACCGGATCATGGGCGAAATTTCCAAGATCAAACATCCTTCCGAAAGTTGATTTCGGGGAAATTTGAACGGAATGATTGTCAGCCGACACTAATGAGCGGATAGTCTTCTCAACTTGGACGACGATCTTTTTAATTCATGAATTTGCAAATTCAATGCCCCAAATGCAGCAAGAGGTTCACGGTTCACGAGGATCTGACCGGTAAAACAGTGGAGTGTGGCGCTTGTGACCATCGTTTTCCGGTGAAGCCCGGGTCGATTATCGCGGAGCGCGCCAAGGTTTATCCGGGCGAGCACACGCGGGATGACTTCCTGAGCCGATTGGGCCGAGATCCCTCCGCGGCGGCGGCCGCGAGCATCCCCGCTGCAGCGCCGCGTTTCGCCACGCCACACGTGGATGCCATCATGCCGGCTTCAGCGGGTCAAAATATTGCCGCGATCACGGGGGCTGTTCTTCTGATTCTCTTCTCGCTCATCTTTTTTCTGGGAACTTCCGAAGGAGGGAATTTCAAAGATTTCGATCTGACTAAGCGTGTGATCCTGGGTATTTTCATCAGCGTTTTAGGAGGAGGTCTGATTCTCTTTGGCTCCAAGAACTGGCGAGCGAAAGCGATCATGCTGATTGTGATTTTAATTTCCGGGCTCTCCGCCCTGATTCTCATCCGTCCCGTCGAAATGACGCCCGAAGTCGGTGAATTTTTCGGCGACCAGACCCCTCTCACGAGCCCCAAGGTTTCGGTGGGGCTCTCACTGGATGATGATATTAAGACTCAAGTAGGCTACCATGCCATGGAACGGACGTTGGAAAGCATGAGCGAACGCTTCGAGGGAGACCCATCCAAGTATTTGGTGGGCATCTACATCCGGGATCTTAAAAGTAGCCAGTTTCACAGCGTCGAGGATTACTTGCAAACAGCCCTGCAGATTCCGCCGACCGAGGGGGTCAGCCGTTATCCGCGAAATGGGGAAAAGGATAGCCTGATCGTCATCTCAGGTTTGAAGTTAGATTTTGATACCGTGGTGCGAGCTTGCGATCCCCGTCTGGGCCGGGCCACGACCCATCCCGGGCTGCGTCTCATTGAGTTGAAGCTCTCCGCCCTGCATGCGGCAAAGCCAAGCGATGACTTGCGCCAAAAGCTTTCCGATCCTAAAAACCCGGGTTTTTTTACCGCCAATCTAAGTGAGCTGGGTGTTCTCGATCCTTTGAGAGTAAAGGATGCCGTGGCACAGTTGGCGCAAGTTCCTGCCGATGTGGAATTGCGTTATCGCGATGAGATCGGGGCGGCGCTCATGGGCTTGGTTTCAAGGAAATCAGATCCCATCCTCCAGAATGATCTCGGCAATGCCCTCAGCATCTGGGCCGTGGGGAATCAGGCGTCTCTCGATATCGTCGCACGCCGGGTGGAGAAGTGGATCGCAAACGAGAAAGAGGTTCCTGTTTCCTTTGTCGATTACCTGATTGAGAACAATTCGAATAAGAGTCCTCTTTTGGTCGATCTGCTTTGGTCAAAGGATCCCGAGAATTGGTCAGGGCAATATATTGCCCTGGGCCGTGGTGCTGAAAGAAAAGTGCTCTCGCATTTTGAGGGCTCGTCAACCCGCTTGCGGAATGCCGCGGCCTTTATCCTGGCTACGATTGGGACGGAAAGGTCTCTTCCGGCACTTTCCAAATTTAAAAACAGTGACGATCGCGAGCTGAAGGTTCTGGTGGAGCGGGCCATCCAGGGAATCGAAAAAAGGTAGGAACGTTTGCTGGTTGGATTTCTTGCATGAAAAAACCCGCCCCAATGAAGGAGCGGGTTTTATATATGGATTGCGTTTGTGTGTGCGTCTTCGATTTTGCCTATCAGGCAAGGTCCGTCAAACAAATCTGTCACAATAATGCAAAATTGGTCAATTTTTCCTAATATCAGGGCCTCTAACATCGGCGGAAACGATACTAGTAGTAGTAATATCGATTTTGAATGGGATAAATCATGTGTTTGTATGGAGGTGAAATGAATCGGATAAAGATGATGATCCCTCCTTTACCTTGGCATCAGCCCCGCTGTCGCTCTGGTGCCGGAGACCGGGTTGTGCTGTTACATGGCCTTTGGCGGAGCGTTTGGGCCATGGAGGAACCGGCGACATTTCTGAATGAGCGGGGATTCGAGACGGTGAATATTCCCTACCCTTCGTTTCGGAAGTCGATGGCGGAAATTGTCGATCAAGTGGCCGAAGCGGTGGGCTCATCCCATAAACCGACTCACTTTGTGACGCACTCGATGGGTGGGATTGTCGTCCGACATCTGGCCGCGCGCTACCCTGAGCTGGTGACCGGGAGAATCGTGATGCTGGCTCCCCCCAATCAAGGCAGTGAGATTATCGATTGGCTGCAGGACTCACCGCTCGGGCGGTGGTCTCTCGGTCCGGGGGGAATGAGTCTTGCGACCGGGAAGGTTCCGGTGGAGGTTCCGGGGTTTGACACGGGGCGCGAGGTCTCGGTGATCATGGGCCGTAAGAATCTGGTGCCCGCCTTTGATTTTTTACTCAAGGGAGAAAACGATGGTGTCGTGACCGTGGAAGGCGGGAAGGTGAGCGGTCTGACCCGGCTTGAGGTCGTGGAAGCTGATCACACCTTCATTATGGGTGAGAACCGGGTGCTTGAACTGCTTGCCGAGATGCTCCCTTGAGTGTGGGTCGAGCGGAGGCTGGGAGGCTCACTCCGAGGCCCGGAGATTCTTGTAGGATATTTGTGTTTCGCCTTCACGAAGTCTTCTGGGGGAATCTGGAGTTATCATTTCAGCCCCCTCTCGTCCAGATGCGACGGGGTGACGAACGGTCGAATTTGCGGACAGCGTGGGTTGCCGCCGTTCGCCCGCAGACTTGCGACGATAACCATCCAAAACCACCCAAGTCTGCGCCAACTCATTCCGCCCACTCCATCGTAAGAACAAGACAGAGAGGAAGATACAGAAGATTCTACTCAACAAATGCCTTCAACAAATGCCTGGCATTTTTACTTTTTTCCTGGCATTTTTACTTTTTTTCTGAAACGTTTCGCTCTTTCTATCGAAAGAAGGGGTATGAAGGCACTACTTACCTCTGTTATTTCGTGGGGAATCGCTTCCCTTTCTCTCTCAGCGCAAACTTGGCCTCGCGAAACTCTGGCAACAGGTCCGGAAACAGGAAGCCTCATGGCAACCGCCGTCGATCAACACGGCCGCATTCACACCGTCCACACCCAGGCCACCGGAATCGCTCTCGATGAAACCACCCTAGTTTATCGCGTCACCGATGTCGCCTTCAACCAAACTCAACCGGCCGGAGCGACTTTCGGATTTTTTAGCAGTACCTCCACTCCCACTGACCTCTCGATCACCGTCGATAACAACTTCGGAGTAAAAGTCGCCACCATCGACAAAAAGGGCGAAGTCAACGTCGCAGAGCTTTCCAACCAATTCGACACCACTTGGGAATTCACCCTGGTTTCCGTGCTCGGCAGTCAACACCTCACCGAAACCGGCATCAGCATCGCTGCCGGAACCGGCGATCAAAGAGGCTCTGCCTTGGTCTATACCAGACGCGGCTCTACTCTCACCGAAGCCGGCGCGGCCCGCTTCCACGTACAAAACCTCGATGGTACCTGGTCCGCCGGAGTGGATCTCTTTGGTGGCAATGGATCTGGCATCGCGCCCACTCTTTTACACACACCCCAAGGTCTCCAAGGAAATCGCTTCATCATCCGAACGGTCGTCGCTTACGACGCCACCAACGATCGTCTCCACTTCACAAACGGCACGGACTTTAACAGCCTTTGGAGTTCCACCAACATCATCGCCGAGAGCATCGCGTTCACGAAACCCGATGCCACCTATCGCGATGGCAGACTCGCCGTCGCTTGGTCAGATTCCGGTCAGGGCGTCAGTTACGCAACTCGCCAACAACGAAGCGGCACCACCGGAACTCTCTTCACCCACTACGATTGGATCAGCGAAAAGGCCGTCCCCGCTACTGAAATCGCAGCGAACGAATTCTTCGGCAACAAAGTCGCCCTAGCCCTCGACGCCGGAGGACATCCCCAGATCGCCTTCACCCGCAATCTCAATCTCGACATCAATGGCCGTTCCACCCGTGATGTCCAAGTCTGGCGGAAGTTCGGCCCCCTCGGCTGGAGTCAAGCCCACCGCCAAGATTTCCCCTCAACCCCCTTGGGAATCGACAATCTCACCACCGGCCTCGACCTTGCCACTCACGTCAATGGCGACCCCGTTCTCGTTTACGAACGCGACCGTGGCACCGCCTCAGATGCCATTATTGCCCGACCACTTGGTGCACCTTGGATCGTGGAGAAGGCCCCTCTCTTGGAAGACTATGGAAATAGCTTTGCCCCTGCTCTCGCCAGCGGTCCGAATGGGGATCTCCATCTCATCGCATCCGGGTCTAGCGATGCAATCATTCCATCGTATTTTAATAGTAAATTGATTACCATCAATTCCGCCGGATCTTCAGACGTCTTCATTCCCAGTCCCTCCTCGGGCCTAATCACCGTGGCCAATACGCTGACCATTACTCCAGACGGCATCGCTCACGTCGTTGGGATTCGGGTCGATACCTTGAGTGCCATGACAGGTGAGATTTTTTATTGGTCCGGTCCACCCTCAGGCCCAATCACCCTGCAGCCGGGACCGACTGTGAACATCGCAACCCTGGGAGCAGGCGGAAAGCAAACTGGACTGGTCCTTAAATCAGACTCCGCCGGGAACCTTCTCCTCGTTTTTGCCACCGATGAGGGCCTGGAAATTCTCGGGCGTCCCAAAAACGGGACATGGTCAGATAGACGCCGGCTTGGAGGAAACCTGAGAGGCATTGACTGTGATTTACGGAGCGATGGCGGCTTTGTCCTTAGTTACTTCTCCGTCGATCTTCGTCATGTAGGACTGGCAACCAACATCAACACAAATACCGGTGCCTTGGTTGATTTTAGGGCGCACATCGCTTTCTCCCTCGGTAGTGGTGATCAAGAGCCATTCGATACAGCTTGCTCACTCGGGCCGGATGGTCGCCCACGCATTGCCTTTACGCAGGGAGGCATCATGAACTTTCTCTCTCCCAACGCCACCGGCTCTCCGCTCTTTTCCCGAAGTGAGGTCGGGATCAATGCCAATGATTCCACCGTCGAAACGGTGGTTGAAAGCGACCGTTACCATCTTCTCGCTCACTCCACCACCAATGTGGGAACCTTGAAACATCTTGTCGTCAAAGACAGCGGGAAGATCAAAGAGTCAGTCGTCGCTTCCCCCGGGCGCATCCTGAGTAACTTCAGACAACGCCAGGGAATCTCAGCAGCTTTGGATGCCAATGGATATCCCGTCATGGCCGTCGGATTGATCGATGTCGGTTTCAACCCAGGTTCCACGATCATGCTCGCCCGCCCCGGTGACAGTCTCGATGCTGATGGCGATGGTCTTCCACTTCTGTTAGAAAATGCGCATTGTTATAACGCAAATAGTGCTGACGGTCCGCACTCGCTGGTGAGTGGAGAATCGACGGTGAGCGCAACTTTCATTCAGCAGATTTTCGAGTATCGTAGGCCGAATGGGTTTGGCGCAAATACGGTTCAGGGTCGGCGTTATGCAGATCTGAATTTTGATCTGGAGACTTCTCTCGATCTGAAGAATTGGGAGTTTGAAACATTTGTCTCTGGGGAAAATTCGCCACTTTTGAATGCGAACGTCGGCACGGATGAGGGGGAAGGGTGTCTGCGGAGTCGGTCGGGGTTTCTCTATCTGCGTGGCAGTGCGGCCTTTGAAGAAAAGCGCTTTGGGAGATTGAGAATCTCGCGGGCGCGCTGATCGCGAAGAATGATTTCGGGGCTCACTCTAAAAAGGAAAATGGGCGTGTTTATTGAGCGACTCTGAGAGAGGCGGTTCGGGTTTGATTGGGTTGGGGTGTTCTCGGGCGATTTTCATCCGCTGAGCAGGAGTTCTGCCTCTTCCGGGAGGCCGGGGAGCCATTTCCCACCCGGCCAACGTCGCAATACCCGGATCAAGATCAATGCCGCGCCTGGGGAGGAGCCGAGCATGCACCTTCCGCCTCACCAATGTCGGGGCACTCGCTCTCGATCTCCAAAATATTTCATTGGGTGGGAATTTGATCGAGTTCAGTCTGACCGTGCCAAACACCAGTTCTATCGCAGACCTAGCCGCCGGTCAGTGCCTTGATCTGATCGTTACTTTCTAAATTGATATTCATTTCCTTCCGTTCAAAAAAAATCGGATTGTGGCTGAAACGTTTGGGAACATTTGTCGAGAGATTAAGCTTAGAACAGTTCGCAACTCGGACCTCGCAAAACCATGATGCCTCATAATTTTTCAATGATGACCAAAGCGCTATCACTATTCAGTATTTCCCTTCTAAGTGCCACCTTTGTGAAGGGGCAGATCCCAGGGCGGGTTGCGAATACGACGCTGCAAATGCCGCCTGAGATCTTTAGCTCGGTGGCTTATCAACTAGAAGATGCGGCGCTGGGATCGGTGGGTGCTCCGGTGGATCTTGTCTCGCCTCCGAATGATGACCGCTTGTTTGTGGTGGATCGGGGAGGCCGGATTTTTGTCATTCCAGATCTCGCAAATCCGGTTCCGGAGGTTTTTCTAGATCTGACGGATCGAGTGGAAAGCGGGACCGGAGAGGAGGGTTTGCTGGGGCTGACTTTTCATCCGGACTACGCGACGAACGGAACTTTTTACGTGTGCTACACGCGGGTGAATTCCGATCCGCTTGTGGTTCATGATGACACTTTGGCGAGATTTACGGTGAGTGCGACGGACGCGGACCGCGGGGATGCCACGAGCGAGGCCATCTTGATCCAACAGCCGGGAGATCGTTGGGGACGAAATCATAACGGAGGAGATTTGGAATTCGGAGGGGATGGCTACCTTTATGTCTCGATGGGAGACGGGGGAGATCGACAAAACGCGCAAAAGATTCATGCGGGGTTTCATGCGGGCGTGATCAGGATTGATGTTGATGGCCGGCCCGGGAGTCTCACGCCTAATCCGCACCCGAGCGTGATGGGCACTTATTGGGTGCCGAGTGATAATCCTTTTGTGGGAGCGACGGCATTCAATGGCGTGGCGGTTGCCGCGGCGAATGTTCGGACCGAGTTTTTTGCGGTGGGTCTTCGAAATCCTTGGAGGTTTTCGATCGACCTGGTGTCAGGTTCGATTCTGCTGGGAGATGTTGGGGAGGGGAATTTTGAGGAGGTGAATCTGATCACCGCTGGTGGAAATTACGGTTGGCCCTTTCGGGAAGGAACAGGGACCGGGCCACTGACACCGCCGCCGGGGCTGACTTTTGTGGAGCCGATCAATGCTTATGGCCGGTCGGCCGGATTGTCGGTGATTGGGGGAGTGGTGTATCGTGGTTCGCGGTTGCCCGAGCTGAACGGGAAGTATCTCTTTACGGATTGGGGGAACGGCGAGATCCGGGGACTGGTTCCGAATGGGGCCAATGCGGCACCGTATGAGGTGATCGCGACGTCCTACGGATTCGGGCCGCGCGCCTTTGGCATCGATCCAAGGAACGGGGATGTTTTGGTCGCTTATAATTCCTCGGTGCAGCGGCTGGTGCGCAATTTGGCGGGGACGACGGATTCCCTGCCGCCTACTCTTTCGGCGACGGGTGCTTTTTCCAGTCTAGCGACCCTCGCTCCGGAGGCGGGGATTCTTCCTTATCGAATCAATGCACCTTTTTGGTCTGATGGGGCTGAGAAGTCGCGGTGGTTGAGTGTTCCGGAGTTGGCGGATCAGATTGGCTATGATGCCGA